>JAFLCF010000005.1 GCA_017303735.1 Anaerolineae bacterium | reverse complement strand
CTGTTCTGGATTGAGTAAAATGTTATCTACTGAAATTTTCACTGTAACCTCACTTGAAACTTACGCTTGAAACATAAGCGCTCTCGAACAGAGTTAGATTTTCTTTGAATACGACAGGCACGTCGCCGGTGGGTCCGTTGCGGTGCTTTTCGATGCACAGCTCGGAGCGTTCAATCTGACCTTTGACCTCGTCGATCTTGTGCCAGATAAAGATAACAACGTCGGTGGGGCGTTCGCCGCCCTCGGCGAGATCGGAGAGCAGGGGTTTTGCATTTTCGGATCGGCGTTCGACACCACGGTTCATCTGGTGAGCGACCCAGCAGGGGATGTCCATGTTACGAGCGATGTTCTTTAGATCCATCGCCTTTTCGTCCATTGCGAGATCGGTACGGTTTTGGTAATTGGTGTTCGACTTCATCAGGTTGAGAGAGTCGACAAAGAAAATATCGACCTTCTTTTCCATGTTGAGGATGTTCAGGCGCGAACCGATATAAGCAGGGGTGACGGCGGGTGTGTCGTCTATGACAATGTCGAGCTGGGCAAGTTCGTCCAGAGCGGCAATATATGCAGGCTCTTTGCTTTCTGGATAGGTTCCGCTCTCAAGCTGTTGATAGTCAATGCCGCTGATCTGTGCCAGCAAGCGAAGTGTGAGCTGCTCCTGTGACATTTCGAGCGAGAAGAAAACAACGCGCTTGCGAGGCTCAAGACTGCCTTCGCGATACATGGCGGCTTGCCTGGTAAGTTGCAATAGCAGCGACGTCTTGCCTTTGCCTGGTCTTGCGGAGATCATGAGCAGGTCGCCGTCTTTTGCGCCGCCGCCGAGTTTCTTATCCAGATCTACCAAGCCGGTAGGGATGCCGAGTTTCTTGCCGGTCTCGCGACGTTCTGCAATCTTTCTGTCCAGGGAGATCAACCCTTCGGAGATCGTCGCTGTCCGCGCACGGATGCCGGCTGCCATAGCATCGGAAAGGGCGCCTGTGCTTTGGGAGAGGATGCCTTCAAGGGTGTCGTCTTTGTATGCCAGGGACGCGATCATGTTGGCAGCGCCGATCAGCTTACGGCGGACGTATTGCTCATGCACAATCTCTGCGTAGCTGTCGGCGTGCATTGAGCTCGGGACCTGGTTGATCAACGACGTCAGGAAAGCAAAACCCCCAATCTCACCCAATAAGCCTTTATGCTCAAGATGGTCTGAGATGGTAAGGATGTCAATGTGGGTTTCTTTTGCTTTGAGCGCTTCGTACGCATCCCAGACCCAGCGCAGGCGGTGGATGTAGAACTCTTCGGAGTGCTTGATGTGCTGTTTGACCTGGTAGTAGGCTTCAGGATTGATCAAGACAGCACCGATGGCAGCCTCTTCGGCTTCGCGGCTGTGTGGTACTCCTGGGCTGGTTGGTGCGTCTGGTTGCATCGTGTCTCTTTAATGGGTTAGAAGTGAAAATATCAAGCAGGGCGTTTTTCTTTGGCGACGTTGGCGTTCAATTTGGCGCGAACTGCTTCATGGCGGGCTTTCAATTCGGGCGACATGGGTGCGAATACTTTGTCTGCTGTTTGGGCGTAGGGGCTGTCTACAACAGGCGGGACGTATTCTCCATCGTCCTTTTTGAGGGTCAGCTTGAACATGTCGAAGGCATCGTAAAACTCGGTGACGAAGCCGCGGATACGCTGGTTCGCGATCGAGCCTCTGACGAACGGGATCTCGCGCCATGCCTGGAACTTCTCGAAGATGCGCGGATCGGCGATGTATTGCTCAACGACCCAGATGGAGAAGGTCGTCCACTCTTTTGACGACCACCACGGCAAAGGCTTGGAAAAGCCAAGAGCGGCTTCAAAGGACTTGGGTGCCTGGTCACGCGCTTCGGCTGCTTTGCGCATGTCTTCGGTGACGGGGACGCCCGCTGCAATGGCGTTCTCGATGGTCATGGAGCCTTCGAGGATCTTGCGGGTGAGGGTGAGCATGTCTATGGTTTTCTTACGGTTAAAGGATGATTCGGGTGACCGTAGGTCACCACTTTCTGCACCAGAGTCACCACTTTTTGCATTACGGTCACCACTTTCTGCACCAGAGTCACCACTTTTCGGGCGCCCTGTGCGTTCTCTTGCCTGTGGGGCGTGACCCAATTTTGCAAGGTTGATCTTGTAGTCATTGGTTCCATAGCGCGTGATGCCATTTATTGAGATGTACTTATTTGCGATCAATGCCTTCACGACGCGCATGACGGATCGGCGCTCAATGCTGGCTTTCTTCGCCAGGGTTTCAAAGCTCTGCCAGGAGTTTTCGCCGAAGTCGTCGGCATTATCGGCAATCGCTAAAAGGACAAGTTTTGCCGATGGCTTTCCGACGGTTAGTAACTTTCCTTTTTGTTCAAACTTCAAATCTTCAAACTCAGTCCAAAATACACGGCTTGACACAGTGACGCTCATAACAAAATTCCTATATTCGAGATGGCAGCGAGCAGGGCTCCGCAGCCGATCAGGCATGCCAGGACAACCAACAGAGTGAGGAGTGCCGCAAAGAACGTATGGTGTGGGCGTTCGTGCAGCTCGATCAATTCTCTTGCAATCTCATCTGTCATGTTGGTATCCGTTTATGTAGATAATTGCATACGGGCTTGCTTGCGCAGTCCGTGGGCGCGTTCGACGCGGCGAGCCGTAGCAAGCATGACCTTTGCGCGTTTGCGGGTCTCTTCGACATAGGCTTTGACGGCGTCCTTTTCGCTGGTGAGCCGGTAGCCAGGCTTCTTGCTGGTGGAGGTGATGACATAATTGTGATCGCGCAGCCGTTTGATCGACCGGCGGATGGCGCGGTCAAAGTTTTTGGAGACGGCTCCAAAGATTTTGCGCTGCAAGGTTTCGCGCAGAATGCTGTGTTTCGCCGACAGGGCGGCAAGCACTTGACGATCTAGATTATTCAGGGGTGGGAGCTTGTTCACTGGGTTTCCTTTCAGCCTGCTCTGCGAGTTGCGGCAGGACATGCGCGAGTTCTTTTGCGAGTCGCGGGGTGATGACGAGCGTGCTGGTGGTCTGCCCGTCGTAGGTGTGGATAATGACCGCGCTGGACATGGTGAGGATCTGTCCGTCGTTGTGCGGCTTGCGGGGTTTGAATGGTTCTTTTGGTTTGAAGAAGTTGAACAATGTTGGCTCCAAAGATAGAGGGGAGGCTGGTGAAGCCTCCCCTTGTGAGATGGTTAGAAGGGAATGTCGTCTTCGGGCGGAAGTTGACTCACATCCTCATCGGCTTGAACCGAAGCGTTCGCCGGTGTGATGTTCTTGTACGCATCGCGCCATTCCTGTGACTGAGCAACCAAACTCGCCATGTATTCAGCGACACCGTCACCCACGTACATGTTCTCGACTTTCTTGGCGTCGATGTCTTCGGGGATGAAAGCCGACACCGGCGTGATCTGCGAGTCGCCGTGCTGCTCGAAGTTCGCGGTTTGACCGAAGGTGCCGAGGTGCATCCAAAAGAGATTGGTGACGTCGGCGGGCATGCCAGGAGCGACGTCGTTCATGAAGGGCTGGATGGCTTTCTTCCAGTCGGCGAAGGCGCGTTGGATGTGGTTGACCTGATAGCCCTTTGCGGTGATGAGTGCTGGAGCCCAGGGGCGAATGGCTTTATCTTCACCACGGTAGCCGAGGTAGACAAGCACCTGCAAGGCAGGGCGTGCGCCTTTGGTGAACGGAGCGACGCGCTTGACGTTCTTTGTGACCTGGTCGGTAATGGTCGAGAATTGGCGCATGCCGATGGGTGAGACAATTAGGGCACGGGAGAGAAGCGAGGGAACTTTCTTCCCGCCCTGGGTGAGTTCTTTCTCGGCAAAGCCAGGGATTGGGTAAGGGCAGTTCTCCCACTGTTCAGCGGCAGCCTTGACGTTCGCGACCGATGCGGCGAAGCCACCAAAGTACAGGATGTTCTTGAGCTCTTCGAGCTTCGGGTCGCCATTGAGGACATAGAAAGCGGGCGCGGGGAACGGCAGTTCGATCTTGGTGCTGGTCTGCATGGTTCCGGTGAATGCGCCTTGTGCGGATGAGGGGACTTGAATTGGCATAGCTTGGGTTCCTTATGGATTGATTTAGGTTGGGTCAATGGTGGGTCTTGCAGTTTGTTTCTTTTATGGCATGAGCCTCCAATCTGTTGGGTAAATAGATCGTCAATCTACTTAATGGGTTAGATGGAAAAAACTAAAGCCCTGAGAGGTCAGGGCTTTAGTAATAAAAGGCGAGGTTGTAACGGGCGTTGGGTATCTTGCGCCGCAATTGCCGGATGGTCTGGGCGTCGTGGACAGGGAGCGGTTCGCCTTTGAAGGCGCGATAGTTGCCATCCCATTCGAGGATGGTCCAGCGTTGATCTTTGAGCCATTGCAGCGCACCGGCGAGTTCGTCTTGGTTGTTTAGGATGCTGGTTGTGATTGGCTTGGTCTCTGCCTTCCAGCCACGGGGGTATTTTTTGACCGTCCAGGTGATGTCATTCAAGATGATGTCGATGCGGGTGATCGGTCCCTTGATGGCGTGACCTAGTCCGCGACGGGATATCCAGACGGCGAAGCCTTGCTTCTCGTATTCGGCAAGTGTGCGGTCTAGGGATGCGTCGCGGATGAACTCTTCGCTGTCGGCGACTCCGGCGTCGTGGATGTCGTAGCCAGCGAACCACTTTCGCACCAAAAGGCAGTTTGCGCCGACGCGCTCGAGGTCTATGCGTTCAAATGGTTTGGGTTGCATGTCTACTTAATGGGTTAGAAGGAAAAAAATAAAGCCCCGGATTGTTCCGGGGCTTTATAAGTATTTATTTATGTGGTTAAGTTTATGCTGGTGAAAAGCCAAGGGAGATCATCTTGGAACCGACACGCTTGATCTTCTGGGAGACGGCTTGCTCGGTGACCTTGAGGCGTTGGGCGATCTCGCGTTGATTAAGCCCGAGGGTGAGAAGAGAAACGACCTGTTGATATTCGGCGGGCAGTTGGTCGATGATGGCTTTAAGTTCGGCGGAGACTTCCTGATTGATAATCTCATCTTCGACCGAAGCGGAGGAAGCAAGAGTTTCGACCTCTTCGACGGTATCTACACGGTGATTGTAAGTGCGTGACTTTTGGAGGAAGTCAAAGGCAATCCAGTTAGCGCGTTGAATGAGCATGCCGGGGGTTTCGTCGGCTTCGGCGTGGGTGAGGATGTCTTCAACCATGCGGGAGTAAAGGTCGTCGGCGGAGTGCAGGTCGGCAGTGTACGAGGCGGCTTTGGCGCGGAGTTTGCCGTCTATCTTCTGCAAGGTCTCTGCAACGGTCGGCATGTTGGCGCGGTCAAATGTGGATGATTGCTTGGGGAGAGGAGTGCGCCCGCGTGTGGCGTAGGTAGTGCGGGCGGCTGCGTTGGCACAGGACTTGCATTGCTTGCGGTAGCCGGCGCCTCTGCGGTGGAATTCAGTTACGGGCTTTTCGATGTGACACTTATTGCAGGTCTGGAATTCGTTTATCATTCTGTAATCCTTATTTTTGAATTTGTCACTGGAAGATGACGTAACCGAATGATAAACGATGATTATTCACTTGTCAAGGGTTGAAAAGCTTGATTTATCAGTTATAATATCTTTATGGAAATCGAATTCAACCTTGATGTTATTTTGAAGAAAAAGAAGATCGGACTTCGAGAGGCTGCTCGTATTTGTGAATTGTCGTATCCCACCATCCAGAAAATTGCAGGAAACAAAAGCAATCAATTATCTCTTCGCACTATTGAAAAATTGTGCAATGGTTTAGGTGTAAAGTTGACCGATCTGTTCCGTGAGAAGGAAAAATAATAGCCCGCTTCCAGGCGGGCTATTTTCGACTTTTCGGTTAAGGATTACAGTGAAGACAACCCGGAAAGTCTCGACGCCGCTTGCGCGGTACGCCGACAGCAACAGCGGTCACCCGCTGAGACCTACTCTTTATGTTTGTCCATAATTCGGTAGAACTGGTTTGCCACTTTCTTTATCAAATCGTCCAGGCGCTCTTGGTTTTCGAGATAGGTCTGTTCGTCGTACTCATCCATCCCGCCGACGGCAAATTTGATCTGATCTTTCCCCATGACCCAGGCACCGAACGAGATGATAAATTCGTTCTTGAAATTCTTTATGCTTTCTTCAACTTCCATTCTGCCGGGTTTTTCAAGAAGATAAGGGTCTTTTGTTAGTTTGACAGCAGTCGCACGTAAGACGATCTTGTCCTGTGCGACGCGTACATAACCAAATACGTTGTAGAATAGAACATTGGTATCAAATACATCGAACATTGCAACCTCTGATCTTTAACAATTGCATCTTCCTAAATTTCCAGCGGTCTTAACCGTGTGCTCTTTTTTACTGGTAAAAAGCTAAGACCACTGGAATTGTTCACATGGTTTGCAAGTCGGGAGAACCATGTGATGCTAGTCGGGGTGGAGAGATTTGAACTCTCGACCTCACGGACCCGAACCGTGGTATCCCTTTTTTATGGACTTCATCACACGGTTAGGATGTTTCGGGAAACCATGTGATGAATTAAAAATGTAACCGTGTGATGCGTTACATGGTTTGCAACGTGTAAACATTTGGTGAGTCATGTATACATGGTTCATAATTTCCAATTCTCCACCGGCGATGCTTTTTTGTGGGCATCGTCGAGGTCGGTTTGTGCGAGAGCCAGGTACCGTTTGACCATATCCAGGGTTGAATGCCCGAGGATCTCTTGCAGGACGTAGATGTTCATGCCATTGCGCAGCGCAGTGACGGCGAAGGTATGCCGGAAGCGATGCGGGTGGACATTTGCAACCCCTGCCCTCTTGCCCAGCCGGCGCAGATACTGAGCCAGCCCGTGCCGACTTTCGCCGAAAATATGATCTTCCTCACAGTTTGAGACATGCGCGAAGAGAGCCGACCCGGTGCGGGTGGAGAACGGAAGCAGGCGCTGTTTATCCCCTTTGCCACTTTGGATCTTAATATATCTCTTCGTGAAGTCGATGTCTTCCTTGCGGATGTTGACGATGTCGGAAGCCCGCCCGCCGGTATCCAGCAGCGTAAGGATCAGCGCGCGGTTCTTCATCGGGGCATAACGGATTGCCTGAAGCAGGGCGCGAACCTCGACGTCGGAGAACGGCTCGATCACAATGACCGGCGGCTTCGGCTTCTCGACCAGGCGCACGACGTGCTTCTCGACGTACTCTTCTTTGAGCGCCCAGGTCCACAGAGCCGACAGCGCGATGTGGTAATTGACGATGGTCTTCTTGCCGACCTTCTGAGCCTGAGCGCCAAGAAAGGCGGTGATCTGGTTCGTGCCGACCTTGTCAATGGGCATATCCCCGGTATGCCTGAGGAACTTCCCCAGCGTGCGCTGGTAGTCCTCGACGGTGTGAGACGACAACTGGCGGGCATTGCACGCCAGCATAAACCCCTCGATGGCTTTGGAGAGAGGGATTTTCCTCACTTTTTTCCTGTTCCTTTGAAGAAGTTTTGCAATGATTTTTAGTTCTCTATTTGAATAATACATCTGAGTATTCTCCCTGTCAGTTTTTTCCGAGGGAAAATGTAAATTTCCCCCGGTTTTTTATTGTAAGAAAGCCATAGGATGTTTAACATGCCAAAGAAGTTACAAAATGACAAAGAGCCGAAGCGGAACACTCACTCGACGAATGCAGGGCTGGAAGATGCAATTGCCCTGGTTTGGGAGATCATTGACGAAGGGACCCGCTTTATGCTGTACGTGACATCGAAAGCCAAACGGCTTGGTGTGATATTGAAAATACTGAGGAGTGGTCCGCATGCCTATAAAAAAAACACGCGCTCGGATGGGAAAGACGACGACAAATATAAAAACCTCTGACGAGTTCGGCGTGATCTCGACCGGCTCGGAGGTGGTGCTGAAGCTGCCCGTGCCACCCAGCGCGAACCGGTACTGGCGCACCTTCAACGGCAGGGTGACGGTCTCTGCGGAGGCGTCGGCGTACAAGTCCGAAGTCGGCTGGCTGTGCAGCCAGGTGCAGCCGTTCTCCGGTGAGGTTGCGGTGTCTGTGACGATCTACCGCGCGCGGAAAGCCGGCGACCTGGACAATTATCTCAAGGTGTTGCTGGATGCCCTGAAAGGCATTCTCTACCCTGACGACAGCGCGGTGGTGGAGATCCAGGCATTCCGCGAAGATGACAAGAGCGACCCACGGGTGATGGTCACCGCGTGGAGTAAAGAATTATCTGCATAATTAGATAGGAGGATTTGTGAAAGACTCAAAGAAACTACGATTGCAAGGGTGTGCTTGGACGTTTCTTGGTTTGGCGTTCATACTGTTGATGTTTTTTGCCATCACGGACGGCAGTTTTTTCAAGACTGCTTTATGCCTGGTGTGCTTTTTGCTGTTCGCTGGTGCGAATATGCGAGCGCAGCGCATTTATGTCGCGGCTGATTTTCTCGCCGGTCAAGAGGCGATGGAAGAAGGTTTCAAGAAGATTTTTGGAGATAAGAAGTGAAGCCTATAAAATTCGAGCAAGCAAATGTGACTTACGCGGAAGATCAGCCACAATACCTGCCTCTTCCAGCGTACAAAGCCAACAACCGTGAAGGTGAGGTCATAACATGTTGGCAATTGTCTTTTTTTGAACGCGTCAGTGTATTGCTGTTCGGCAAGGTGTGGTTTCGGCAACTTACTTTTTACAACCCCTTACAGCCGGTGAATATGAGCATAAATTCTCCATTCGGGGATGAAAAGCCAAAGCGCATTGCCTTCTGGATCTGGCGCAATCTCTCCGGCGGCGCGACTCCCTTTTACGCCTCTCCGAAACTGGATAAGTTCAAAGCGCCGACACCCCCGGCAGCCGACGCCTGGCGCGGGTTGAAGTTGTATCTTTGGAACAAAGCAACTGATTATCTTGTCGGCATCGGTGAATTGACCCACACGCCGACGTTACGCGAGAAGTTTTGAGGACGCATGCCGACATCTGAAATCCTTGCTATCGCCGCCCTGGTCGGCTGTGCTTCGGCACCGGTGTTCTTGATCGTCGCTGGTTATTTATCTTATAGAATGTTCCAAGATGCTCAGAAAGCGAAGGAAGGAACGAGCCGACTGGAAGCCCGCATAAAAACACTTTCAAACACGTGGCGTAATATTAGCAGGCATGAATGGTTTGCGGAGATCCGAAAAAACGAATACGGAAGCGAACTGGAAGTAGAGGCGAAGTTCGTTTATCCTCTCATGCGTCACCTTGGCTGGGAAGCCGACGACCTGAAAATGCGTCCGCAGACGGCTATCCGAGTTGGACGTGAGGACGTGCGGGCAATTCCCGACTGGGTTGTCTGTGTCGAAGGTAAACCAGTAATGGTGATCGAAGTCAAGAACAAATACGAAGCCGTGGCAATCGACGCCCAGAAGCAAGCCCGCTCGTATTGCTATGGCTTGAACGTGACCAAATACATGCTCACGAACGGACGTTCGATACAGGTGTACGAGCGCGGTTTGGATAGTGATCAATTACTCTTCGATACGACCATCGAAGATCTCCCGGCAAACTGGCGCAAGCTCTCTGAGGTTGCCGGATGTTTCGCATAAGTGAGACCAAAGGGTGAGTCTATGCCCACTGTCAAAAATAAACCAAAAGTAAAGCCCAAAGTAAAACCACGCAAGAAGAACCGCTTCACCTCCATCGAGATCGCGGCTCCCGACCGCGCCGGTGACGTGGAGCGCGAAGGCAAGAAGTCCATCCCGTGGAACGAAGACCCGGAGATCTTGTCGCGCCTGGCAGACGTGGCGGAAATGATGAACAAGAACCTGCCATCGTGGCAGATCGCCGCCGCCTGTGAAACCAGCATCGGCACGGCGAAGCGCGACATCGCCCGCGTGCGCGAACTGTGGAAAGCCGACGCCACGGAGCGCCTGACTGGCAGTAAAGATGCCGCCATCGCACAGTACGGTAAAATTATTTATGCCGCCTGGGAGGAATTTGAAGCAGCCCCCAAAGCGTTGAAAAAAGGCTTTCTTGACTCCATCGTCCGCGCACAAGAACGCATCGACAAAGTCACCGGCATCGCCGACCCGGTAGCGGTTGGCGGGATCCCAGGACAGCCGGTACAAGTCCAGGACATGGACGAGGTTCGGAAGAAACGATGGGAGGCAATCGCCGCCCGCCTTGAGAAGATTGCAGGAAAGGAGCAATCGCCCGATGGCAACACAAGCACCGGTCAAGACACAGACACCCAGTGAGGTGTTGAGTGAATACGTCAGTGAGGGGTTAATAGACCCCGGTGAGTTACGAGACATCTTAGAAGCCATCAAAACCGTAAAAAAAGACACGGGTTGGGGAAAGGTCGAATTGTTCTATCAGAACGGAGAATTCGACGACCACTCGATCTACATCAAGCGCAAGGCGACGGTGCGCAAGAAAAAAGATGTATAATGTGCCTGTACGATTAACTACATAATTTTTCGCCCGACTGCGTTCAACTGAAACCGGGGCAGATTTCTCGAAAGAGAGGTCTGCCCCGGTTCTTTTTATTTCCAATCACAGGAGTTCACATGAAATTCAATAAGGTTTTCCGGTTCGTTGCTGTTCTCGCTTTGCTCGTGGTCTTCGCCTCCCTGCCGACCGTGGCAGTGTCGGCGGCTCCCCAGTTGGCGCCGGCATTCCAGGACGCCCCGGCATTTCCCAGCCTCGAAGACATCTTCATCACGCTGAAAAACTCAGTCGGCATCGCCTTGCTGGGCGCGGCTATCCTGAATTTGTGCAAGTCGCGTGGATGGTTGAAGGACGGCGACACGCCAACATTCAGCCTTGTCTTTCAGAGCGTCGGCTTTTTCTCGTTCCTACTCTTGACCCTATTTGGCAAAGCGAACTTGATCCCTGTCATTGACGAAAGCGCCGGGACGATTGCAAATATTATCAACAGCGCGGTCGTGCTTGCCTTCCAACTTTACGCGGCTCGCAAGGGTCACGAAGAGGTGCTGGCGGGTATGCCTGGCATCGGGACTTCGTTCTCTGGTCGCCTAGCCGGTGAAGGCGCAGTGATCGAGACATACCAAGAGATCGTTAGCAAAGACGGTTCCCCCGAAGAGTTCGGCGAGTTCAAGGCGTAATCAACACATCACAGGGCGCAGACCACCTGCGCCCTGTCTTCTTATAGGCGGATTATGACCTGGACTTCTGACCAACTCCTCATGCTTGCTAGTATTATCTTTGGCTTTTTGGGTTCGGCTTTACTTGCCATCGGCGGGTGGGTCGTGACCACAAAGCTCAACAAGGCGAACACGGAAAAAGCCAAAGCCGAGACTATTGAAATTTATCAAGAAATACTGAAAGAGTCAGCGCACCACGAAGAGGAGCTGACCAAGCGGGTCAACGACCTGGAACACAGCCTTGAGAAAATTCAAGGTGACCTGACTGAAAAAATCCGAGAAAACTCTGACCTGCAACGTCAGATCGCAGAACTAAAGATCCAGACAGACGAACAGGCGCAAGAGATCACAGACCTGCGCGAAGAGGTCAACACCTTGCGCGCGAAACGAAATAAATCATAGATGTGCTCTCACCATCACTTACATTCCTTATCGAATACCTGAACCTCCCTGAGGCAGTCGGCGACCCCGACGCCAACTGGGAGACGTTTCAGTTAAAGCACCTTAACAATCCATCCTTATTTGCCATTGAATTGAAATCGCGCCAGGTGGGCTGGTCGTGGATGGCTGCCGCTGAAGCTGTGGCGATGTCGGTCTTGTACCCAAAGTCCACGTCGATCTTTGTTTCGATCAACCAGGAAGAGGCGGCGGAGAAGATCCGTTATTCAAAGATCGTCATGGAAGCCCTGGACCCGGACGTGCGTCCGCGGTTGCTGACTGATAACCGCATGGGCTGGGAGTTGGATAACGGTTCACGCGCCATCTCGCACCCGTGCCGACCTCCACGCGGTAAGGCGAAGGCGTTCGTCTACCTGGACGAATTCGCGCACTACCCGAATGCCGACGAGATTTACAAAGCGGCTGTCCCGATTGCATCCAAAGGCGGCTACCTGCGGATCGGTTCATCACCTCTGGGCGCACGCGGGAAGTTCTGGGAGATCTTCACAGAAAGCATGCAGAAATACCCAGGCTTCGACCGGCAAAGTATCCCGTGGTGGGTCATTGGCGCTCTCTGCAAAGACATTGACATGGCGGAGATCGAAGCGCCTGGCATGCCGACCGAAGACCGCGTGACCAAGTTCGGGACGCCACGGCTGATCCAGTTATTCGAGAACATGACCCTCGAAGACTTCCAGCAGGAATACGAATGCAACTGGGTCGATGAGTCTGTTTCATGGATTGACTGGGATCTGATCAAACGCAATCAGACCCTCGCCGCAGAGGACAAGCATTGGTACCGCAAGGTCAAAGGGCTCGATGCCGGCATGGCTGCCGTCGGCGAAGTGTACGAACAAATAAAAGACGGTCACATTGAGCAAGCCCTAACCGCCGGAGTGGACATCGGACGCACCCGTGACACAACCGAGATCATCCTGAATGGGATCTCCAAGTTCACGAACCAGCTTCCCTATCGGTTGCACATCACGCTCGAGAAGACCGAATTCAAAGACCAGGAAGCGATGCTCGGCAAAGTGCTGGACGTGCTGCCGGTGACATCGATGCTGATTGACCGCAACGGGATCGGCTCTCAGCTCGCAGAGAACGTGTCGGCGAAGTACCCGAATGCCGAGGGTGTGAACTTCACAAAAGATACGAAGCAGCTCTGGGCTATCGAAGCCAAGCTCAGAGCGCAGCGCGGTGAGGTTCCGATCCCATTGGAGCGTGACCTGGCGTACCAGATCCACAGTATTCGCAAGAAGGTGACGTCGGCGGGTAACTCGCAATTCGACAACGACGCAAACGACAAGCACCATGCCGACATGTTCTGGGCATGGGCGCTGGCAATCTGGGCAGGCAAGACGGATGGATTAACGACTGTGACCGAAGGCGACTCGCCGTTCGGTGAAGATTGGAGATAGACAATGCCGAACTTTTTTCAGCGACTTTACGGAGCAACTATGGCAGGATACACAGCTTTTCAAGAAAAATTTGTGACCAGTGACCAAAAAACACTGGAAGATTTTACCGACTATGGCGCGCGCCGGCTGCGGTATTCCATGCTGTGGGCGATGTATGAGAACACTGCCTATGACAAAGTGCATACCTGGGCGGCTTCGCTAAAGACAGAGAAGGGTCTGTATAAGTACATCCGTAACATCTACAACCCCTCTTATCGCATCGGTGAATTCTGGAAGGCAAAGCTACTGGGTGGAGCGCTTGACCTGGCCGCCGGTGACGGAAGCGAGACGCCTTCGTGTTTGCCGATCGTAACAGACATCGAAGCCCTGCGACCGGCTATCGGGCAGGTGTGGAAGTGGTCGAACTGGCAGATCAAGAAGGACGTCTTTGGTCTATGGACGCCTGTGCTCGGAGACGGGATTATCAAGATCGTGGATAGTCCGTCAAAGGAAAAGGTCTACATGCGCCCCATTCACCCATCGCATCTTCGTGATGTGACATTGGATGAATTCGGGAACGTCAAAGGTTACGAGCTGGAATACGACGTCGCCGACCCTGAGAAGCAGGCGAAGACCGTGAAGTTCCGCGAAGTTGTTGAACGTGTGGAAGGCGAAGACACGATCTACTATTCCACCTACCGCAACGAGTCTCTGTATGCCTGGGAAGGAAACCCAGACGGACAAGCTGAATGGACAGAAGACTATGGCTTTGTGCCGATGGTCGTTCTGCAACACAATGACGTCGGCTTGGACTTCGGCTGGTCTGAGCTGCACCCTGGGCTTTCCAAGTTCCGTGAAGTGGATGATCAGGCAAGCAAACTGCATGACCAGATCCGCAAGCTGGTCGAGGGCGCGTGGCTGTTGGCGGGTATTAGCAAGCCGGAAACGACCAAAAAAGCGACCGGGCAGGAGCCGACCGACGAAAAGCCACAACCCGGCAGAACAGAACAAAAGTTCTTGTATTCTACAAATTCCGAAGCAAAGCCATATTCGCTGGTAGCCCCGATTGAAGTGGAGCAGGTTACGAATAGCATCATGAAACTGGTCGGCGAGCTCGAGCGCGATTACCCCGAACTGCGGGTGGATATTGCCAATGCCTCCGGTGACATCTCTGGACGTGCCTTGCGTTACAACCGCGCCCCTGCGGTCGCAAAGGTCGTGCAGAGACGCCCGAATTATGACAATGCCCTGGTCCGCGCGCAGATGATGGCGGTTGCCATCGGCGGGATGAGAGGGTACGAGAATTTCACCGGCTTCGACCTGGACAGCTTTGCAAGCGGCGGACTTGAACATTCCATTGGAGACCGACCGGTCTTTGATAATGACCCCATTGACGATCTTGAAGAAGATAAGCTCTTCTGGGAAAACGCAGATCTGGCAAAGAAAGCCGGCGTGCCGTTGACCGTGTACCTGAAACGCGAAGGCTGGTCTGAAGAAGAGATCGCAGAGATCACAAACTCAGAAGAGTACCAGATGCGACAGGAAGCCTCTCGGTCGGCGATTGAAGGATTGAAGCTGGCTCGCACCGAAGGCTCGAACCAGAACCCTGCCACTAAGCAGAACAGCACCGGAAAGAAATAAGCCATGCCTACCAGCCCAACACAAAAGGCAATCCGTTCTGGTCTGCGGATGAACGAGCGAATGGGAGACCTATTCGCCGACATCGGCAACTCTGCGAACCCGGAAGGACGTATTGCCGCGCTGTACAGTGACGCCCGCTTTGCGATCATCGGGGCTTTGGCAGGCGGCGCGGCGATCTCTGTTATCCAGGGTATTCTCGACCGGCTGAAACGCGACGTGCAACGTGAGATCTCTGCGATTTTCAATTCTTCGATCAATTTAGGGGTAGAGGAGGCACGTTGGCAACTGGAACTGTACGATGCCAATATCCTCGGCGGTATAAACTTAACTACCGAAAAAGATAGTGCCATGCGGGCAATCATGGCTCGCTTCGATGCCCAGCACGCGGCGATGCTTGCGCTGCTGACCGTGGACGCTTCAGACGAACAGATCATCGGCGATGAAACCCGCAACGGGGTATTCAACTGGCTTGAGATCGTGGAGGCGGTTGCCTACTGGGCGGCGTTCCTGGTGTGGCAGGCGTTCGACAACATGATCGAGAACAGTCGGAATTCGGCTGGCAATAAGATCGAGAACCTATTCAAGATGGCAGTAGCCGTCATCGATGAGCGGACAACGGATTGCTGCCTACGAGTGCATGGGCAGATCCAGCCGTTGGACGGTATGTTCAAGCTGACCGGTACACCGCGCTTTGCGGATGAGATGGACTACCCGGCGTTCCATCGTTATTGCAGGACTGGCACGGTGTTGTATTCACCAGAGTTAGACCCGGGCGGAGTGCAACGAGCAAAGCTGCTGGAAGAAACGAAATCAGAACTCAAGGCGCGTGAAGACGCGAAGAAAAAAAAGCAACGGACTACTTGACAAATCGCAGAACTTTTGTGCTACAATAGCGAAGTAACGAACAAGTAAATATTTTTTCGCCCGACTGAGTTCAACTGAAACCGGGGCAGGCCTTGTAAAAGGTCTGCCCCGGTTTTTTTCGTTAACTCAGCATTTCCAAGACGCAACACCAGCGGTCAATGGTGGAAGGAAATGTCATGCTAACCCACTCGAACCTTATTAAACGTTTTTTCTTTTTGTCGATGCCTTTTTTTGCTCCCGACGACGGAGCCGGCGGCGGTGGAGACGAACCACCCGCTGACGATAAAAAGGCAGCCGAGGAGAAATCCAAACAGGAAGCGCTCGACAAGCAATTTTCCGACCGTGCCGACCGCGCCGCGAAAGCGGAACGCGAGAAGCTCCTGAAGGAACTCGGCGTGACTGACCCGGAAGAAGCCAAGAAGCTGCTTGAAACTGCCCGGAAAGCCGATGAAGAGAAAAAGACCGCTCTTGAAAAAGAGCAAGCCGCCCGTGAGAAGGCTGAGAACGACGCCAAAGCCGCGAAAGCCGCTGCGGATGAAGTTCTCGCACAAGCCACCACGAAGCTGATGAATGCCGAGATCAAGATGTCGGCAAGCACAGCGGTCGTGGACAAGGACGGCAAGGTGATCCGTGCCGCGTTCCGCGCTGACGCGATGGACGACGTGCTGCTCCTGTTGAACCGTGAAGGTATCCAGGAAAAAGACGGGACGTTTACAGGTGTGAATGAAGCCCTGGCAGATCTGGCAAAAAGAAAACCCTGGATGCTTGCTGAAGAGAAACAGACAAAATCCCCACAAGGGAATGAGTCTGGACCCAAAGGCAAGAAGAAGGAAAGCGTGAACGGCGAAAAACGAACACGCATTATCTCTGGACTGTAACCTAAGGAGTTACCCATGACCGCAATCACAATTGCAACCACGGGCGTCACCGAAGTCTTTGCTGACAAGAATGACGTCTTCCAACTGATCGCCGCCGAAGCGATCACCGCCGGTCAACCGGTCTATCAGACCACGGCGGGTAAAGCTGGCATCGCTGATGCCAACGGCTCCGGCAAGCAGCAAGTACGCGGCATTGCCCTGTACGACTGCGCCGCCGGCAAACCCTGCGCAATCTTGCGCCGGGGCTATATCAGCGGCTACGCCCTTTCGGGTGTGGCATACGACGGCGCTGTGTACCTCAGTGACACCGCCGGTTCACTGGACGACGCTGCTGGCACCATGACGGTTATTGTCGGGCGTGTCGAAGCCCTTACCGATCCTGACCTCACGAAGGTTCTCTTCGTCGATGCGGATCACCTGCGCGCCTGGTCATAAGGAGACGCACCCATGACAGTTCAAACCATCCCCGGCATCCTCGGCATCGAGGACAGCGAACGCACCTTCATCGAAGGTGTTGGTCAACAGCAAGTCTGGGAAGCCACCCAGGAATACGTTGGCATGGTCAATGAAGACCTTGCCCGCGTCACCGGTCTGTTCATTGAACGCACGACCGAAGATCACAAGTTCCGTTACTACCTCCCTGCGGACGGCGAATTGCAGCGCGTGAACAAGCGCAACCAACCCGCTGAACGCAAGGTGACCGGGTACTGGGACGTCGCGCTTCCGCTGGAAGGCTTCGGCGATGCGATCTCCTGGCAGACCCGTGATCTCGCCTACATGACGCTGAACGATTATCAGCGCGCTGTAGACGGCGTTGTGCTGCGCTCGCAGAACACCCTCCGCAAAGAGATCCTGCGCGCCCTGCTCGACAGCGCTGGTTACACCTTTGAGGACGAGCTGCGCGGCTCCCTCTCCTGTGTGCCGCTCGCCAATGGCGACAGCGTGTTATACCCGCCCATCAACGGCGGCGCGACCGCTGCGACCGCGACCCACTATGCGGAAAGCAATTACGCCACCGCCTCCATCTCCAACACCAACAACCCGATCAAGACCATCAGCCGCGCCTTGCGTGACCGCTTCTTCTCGAACGGTGATGCGCGCCGCCGTGTGGTGTTGATTGCCCCTGGCGCTCAGGATTACGTCGAAGCCCTTGCCGACTTTGAAGCTGTGAACGACAGCAACATTGCAAAGGGCGTCAACAGCGACACCGTCCTGAACCTGCCCGTGTCCATCCCCGGTGAGATCATCGGCTACTGCAACGAAGCCTATGTTGCCGTGTGGAACTGGATGCCCGCCAACTACATGCTTGGCATTGACTTGCTCGCAGAGAAGCCTTTGCAGATGCGTGTGGACCCGGCGTACACCGGTCTCCCCCGTGGTCTCGCATTGACCAGCGAAAGCACCGTCGCTCCGATCACCAAGTCCAACTGGCAGTGGTGGTTCGGTCTCGGCGTGGTCAACCGCCTCAACGGCTACGTGATGGAACTCGGCACCGGCGGAAGCTATTCCGTGCCTTCTGGCTATAGCCACTAAGAGGTGACCTGATGAAAGCAGCCGTTTTAGAGACTCACAAGGAACTGGCGATCAGTGATATTGAGCAAAAGCTCGATGTACTGATCAAGGCGAAGGGCATTACGTACGACGAAGTGACCCCACCGGTACGCAACCCGAATTACCGGACGCTGCAAGCCTTGCAGCGGATCGATGCGAAACTCGCCCTCGTCCTGCAAGTCGAAGACCTTGCAAAGCCCGAAGCGGCTGTGATCGTGGAACCGGTCGGCGAGCCTTTGCCTGAAGTTCAGGAAGCGCAAGCCAACGACGGGACTATCCCTGGCGATAACGAAACAAGCCAGGTCGCAGATCCCGAAGCGGCTCAACCCGTCACCAAGCCGGATCGCAAGACCAAAACCAAATAACCAACCGGGGCGGGGTATCCCCCCGCCCCTCATGAATTAAAATCGAATTATCCACCTAAGAAAACACTATGAGCCTGACACGAGCAAACACAGAAGCTGAACTGGTATCGCGCCAAAAGAGCCGCATGGAAGCGGTCTCGATGGCGGTGACCGTCGTCGGCTCGAACACCGACTTGAACAGCCCCATCGGCTTTGCTGTCCGCAAGATGGGCGGCACGGTGTCTTCGTTTAGCTCCGTGGCAGATGCCGACTTGACCTTCCTCGATGAAGAGGATTTTGATCAGTTCCTGGACATCGCAGAATACCGGCTGATGCTGAACATCAAAGGTCGCTGGGGCATGGTGGATATGCGGATTGGTCCGCGCTCTGAGAACCTTTCGCAGTTTGCGGAAGACCTGGAACGCGACATCGCCCGCAAGCTGAGTGACCTGCAATCCATGTACGGCTTTGGAGGCGGAAGCCTTGAAGCCGGCGTGGTGGATTATGACTTCGCAGAAACGGACGAAGAGTAGTGGACATCAAGCCCGGTGATTTTCTTGTTGTATCTGGCAAGGATTACCCGATCAAGTCCGTTGCTGAGTGGACAGGCACAGGCATGAACAGCCGAGGGTTTACCCGACGTGCGACCTTGAGCCCTACTACGAAACGAACCAAGAAGGGCGAGCCGACTGCACATTTGACATCAGGACTGAGCTGCACTCCGCTCGATCCGGTTGACCCTGAAACCCGCCGCCGGCTTGCCCTTGAAACCCCAGTCGAACTATTGCAGACCTTCCTTGCAGACAGCACCGGATTTGTTCATCTTGTGCTTGAGGACATCAAACGCTAATGCCCGCAGCCGTACAGAACCGAAGCACCATCCGCGCCGCCTTCGCCGCCCTGCTTGAGACCGCACTCGTCGGCTCGGGCTTGCCCGCGAAGAAGGTTTACCCGTACCGCGTCTCCGACTTTGGAGGCAGGTATTCGGTCGTGGTGGTGACGTCGGCACCGGTGAGCCGCAGCAAGCAGGCGCAGGTGACCCGTGTATCAAGTTTGGTACAGCTCGAAGTTCACACATTTGTTCTATACGCGGCTGACGCTGTTGTAGCAACCAACAGCCCGACGGCTGGAAGCAGCAAGACGATCCTTGTCCCCAGCACGACTGATTTCGAGGTCGGCGACACCGTGACCGTGGAAGATGCAAGCCACAGCGAACAAGCCGTGATCACTGGTGTTTCGAGCGGCGTTTCCATCACGGTGGCAAGCCTGACCTATGGGTACACGACCCCGAATGTATTCTGGTGGACAGAGCGCCAGGCAGAAGATCGGCTGGATCTGCTTGAGAAAAAGATCTCGGACGTGATCATGGACAACGACACGAACGATACCTGGGCGCAGCTTTCCTTCAACGGATCTTCTTCCTTTGACCCGGTCATTCTTGGAGGCAGGGAATTCCTGCACGAGATCATTCCGGTGGAGTTCAGGCTTCACAGTGACTAATGGCAGATACTCCTTATTTGCAAGTCAAGGTCAATGCCGTGCTTGTCCGTCACGGCTTGCAGATGATCGGGGACGACATCCCGAAAGTCAGCCGACTGGTGATCTACCGCAGAGCGCAGGCGATCCAACAGCGCATGAAAGTGCCAGGAGCGCCGCCTTCTTATCCCATTCAGTGGGATAGCGAGAAGCAGCGCAAAGCCTTCTTCGCCACAAAAGGTTTCGGCAAGGGCATCCCCTACCGACGCACCGGCGAGTACCAGGCGGCATGGAAGGTGACAAGCCTGGGCGAGATCGGGTACCGCGTGGCGAACGAAAAGAAACAAGCTGGACCCATCGCAGGTGACATCTTTGGAACGCAGTCAAAGATACATCGTGGCAGATGGACGCACTTCCGCAAGACCATTGACGAAGAGTTGCAGGTACTGCCGGAAGAGATCCGCAAGGAAATCAATACCTCGATCAAGCGGTATTTGCCTTAGGAGAACCATGAAAAACGACATTGTATTGATCTATATCGGGACAAGCTGGCTGCCGGGAATTCCGGCTCGCGACTTGACCGCCGAAGACCTAAAAGACCTGCCGATGAGCCGGGAAGAATTGATCAAAAGCGGTTTGTACAAGGAACCGGATCTGGCTGGCAAGAAGAAAGAAATGTCCCAAAAGGATAAGGAGTAACCCATGACGACATCAGGTATCAAAAATCTGCGCAAAGTACAGCTTGGACGGGAGTCGACTGCATTGACTTCTGTGGCGGCTTCGACCATTTGGCGTGGTCCTGCCATCATGCCCGTGGATGAACAGGTAAAAGTTATGCCGGAAGAGAACATTGGTTTCTCTTCGATGGTGACCCGCCAATACACGCCCAAGAAACTTGCCAGCATGGCGTTCCCTTCCACGCCTGCGACCTTCCAGCAGATCTTGCACATTCTGGAAGGCGGCATCAAAACAGTCACGCCGTCTCAAGACGGGACAGGCAGCGGCTATATCTATTCCTACCCCCTGCCATCCGGCGACCAGAACACGATCAAGACATACACCATCGAAGGCGGTGACAACAAAGTCGCTGAAGAGATGGAGGGCGCGTTCGTCGTTGACTTCGAGCTTTCTGGCAAGAAGAACGAAGCCTGGATGCTTTCTGCAAACTGGCAGGGTCGGCAATCCACGGTTTCTTCGTTCACTGGCGCGCTGTCTGTGCCGACGGTTTCGGAAATGCTGTTCAACCGCTCGAGGCTGTATATCGACGACGTTGATGGAACCCTCGGGGCTACGCAAATCTCGAATGGCTTCCTTGAAGCAAAGTTGAAGATCACCACAGGCCTGAAGGCGCAGTTCACCGGTGACGGAAATCTGTACTTCAGCTTTATTGATTTCATTGGTGCAAAAGCTACCTTTGAATTCACCCTGCTTCACAATTCCACGACCGCAGCGGAGCGCGTGAAGTGGCGCAGCGATACCGCCCGTCAGATCCGCTTGCTGATCGAAGGCAATACCTTTGGTACTGCCGGCACCACCTACTCGAAGGAAACCTTCCGGGTGGATATGGCTGGTTTGTACACCGCCTTTGGTCCTCCGAACGATGAAGACGAAGGCAGCAATGCGAACAAGATCGTCTTTGAATGCGCCTATGACTCCACGGCGGCGCTGTTCGTGAACATCCTGGACGTGGTCGCTTTGAGTTCCATCCCGTAGAGGTTTTATGGCTGATATGCCGATTTTGGATACAAAAACAAAGCATGGCGTGACGATGAGCTTGCACGACTTTGGTCAATCCGTCTTTGAGGATTACCAGCTCACGACCGTCAAAGCCGCACAGGCTGCATTCTTTCAGTTTGGATCGGACGGATCAGGCGTGACCGCACAATCACACGTGCGCGGCGTGACGGTGCGGACTGCCATTCGCTTGAAGATCGTTTCGGGCGTAACGCTTGAGGAAATAAACAACCTGAAGCCGTACGTGGTGGATTGGATGGCAGACGAGATCAAGAAGCACGTCGCGAACGTGGTGAAGCCGCCGGTGGACTCTGACCCAAACTAACTCTGGCGGTAGCAAATTACGTCTACCGCCTGCCGCCAGAGAAGCCGACGGCAATCCCTTTGGCGTTGTCGGTCGGCTTGGACTGGCGTGAGTTCCATACCCCCCCGGTCGCTGGTGGCTTGCGTGACCAGCCGATCTCACTGATGCGAGCCATGCGGATCGCTCTCAATACATACGACGCGATCCAAGCCTATCGGAATGCCCCGCAATATTCTGCGGAAGCCAACAGCCAATATTTTGAGCGCAACCCGCAGATCATGAAGACGATGCAGTTGATCTGGAAGCTCCAAGAAGACAACCAGGTCGAAGAAGGTTAATTCCATGCCAATAGTAGTTAACGGCGTTCAACTGGATATTACTGCACTCAATAACGCTTCGCCTGTCATCAAACAGGTGGCAAGCGATATTGGCGGTTTGGAGACCAGCGCCGCGCAAGCCTCTCGCGGAACCTCGGGGATGAACTCTGAGATGGAGTCTGCGGAAATAACCGCCATGAACTATGCCACCGCAATCGGCATGGTTACGACCGCAGTCACGGTCATGGTCGGTGCGTACAACCTCGGGGAGATCGGCGCACAGAATACCCGCTTGATGGAAAGCGGGATCAATCTTGCCAGAAGCTACGGCGACTCGATGGATAACATCATCGCAAAAGTAAGCGAGGCGTCGCTCGGCACGGTCTCGAATATGTCCATCATCGAAAGCTCGAACAAAGCCATGATGCTTGGGGTATCCGGCTCGGCTGAAGAACTTGCCTCCCTGATGGAGATTGCCGCCTTGCGCGGTCGTGCAATGGGCATCTCCACCACCCAGGCGTTCGACGACATGGTGCGCGGTATCGGTCGTATGTCGCCGATGATCCTGGATAACCTCGGTATCGTGGTAGATGCTGAGGGAACCTATGGGGCGTATGCCGACAGCATTGGCAAGAGTTCCAGTGAACTGACGCGCTCCGAGAAGATCCAAGCCCTGCTGAATAAAGTCATCAACGAAGGCAATAAGCTGCTTGAAGATGCCGGCGGACTGGTGGACGACAATGCCGCCAAGTACGAGCGCCTTGAAGCTCGGATCGATAACTATCAGGCTACGCTCGCGATGGCGGTAGACGAAGCCATCAACCCGTCGATTGAAGCGTTCTTGAATATGTCTGACGCGATGGATCGCGCAACCGAAGCGACTGGCTTCACTGACCAGCGCAGCCGTATCTACCTGGGTGCGATGCAGCTCGAGGTAGAGAAGCAACAGGAACTCGAAGAACGTATCAATGCAACCAGCACTGCCCGTTGGGAAGGGCTGGCTTCGATGTACGAAACCGTGACTGCCACTGAGGCGGTCGCTGAGTCGTTCTTCACGATTGCCGGCGCTGATGAAGACGCTGTAAAGGGTGCGATCAAGGTCAAAGAGGCGTATGACGATTATGGTATGAAGCTCTCTGATCTACAGCTTGACCATGACGAATTGCTCTTGAAAAAGCAGGAGCTGCTTGACCAGGGCTGGGGACCCGAAAGCGAGAAGATCCAGTCGGTCAACGAAAAACTGGCAGAGAACGAGCAAAAACAAAAAGATGTCACCACTGCCATGCAAGGCACGCTTGAGCAGATGTTACTCAACACGGCTGCTGCCGGCTTAGATGCAGAGGCGCAGCTTGCCCTGGCGCGCGCCACGGGGCAGATTGACGAAGAGGCATACGCCGCTCTGAGCGCTCAACAGGCGCTCAGAAAGGAATTAGAAGATGGAAAAATTGCTCCGGAAGAGTATGCTAAAAAAACCATTGAGCTTAAAGATGCCATTGCAAGGCTTGAAGGCAAGAATATTCAGATCACGGTTGATGCGATTCTTAATGAGGTTCGCAACACCATTCATAACTACACAGAGCAATCTGCTAATAATCTTATTGGTGGGGGACAGGCGTACGCCGAAGGAACCGATGGCTGGATGACCGTGCCGCCCGGGTATCCAAATGACAGCTACCCGGTCATGATGCAGAGCGGTGAACGCTTTGCGGTCATCCCCGCTGGCGATAATGCTGCGCCTATTTCTGGCGGCATGGGCGGCGGAACTGTCCAGATGGTGTTCGCGCCGACTATTCAGAACTTGTTTGGCAACCAGAACGAAATGCTCGAGCAGCTCTACCCTGCCTTTGTGCAGATGGTTGATCGCGCTAAAGCGGAAGGACATCTTTCGTAATGGCGATATACGGTCAATTCAAGTATTCGGAAGAGCTGTATGGACTATCTGACCCTGCTGGCTATATCCGCTGGGCTGTGGAGATCGATTGGAATCGGGATCTGATCTTTGATGGAACCAACGAGTCGAGCCGGATGTTTGACATTAGTGTGAACCGTGGACGGAAGACGATGCTGAAGTCTACTGGCGCCGGCTTCCAGACCATTCCACCGGGGACATGCGTTTTCAAACTTCGCAACAACGACGGGCGCTATAACGCCTGGAACCAAGACAGCCCGCTCTACCCCTACGTGATGTATGGACCCGAGGTGCGCATTCGGGTGATGGACCAGGCAACGAATGTAATTTATCCGGTATTTGCTGGAAATATTGTTGACATTCGTCCTTATGGTTACGGCGCGAACGCCTATGTGACCATCAAGGTTGAAGACCGCAGTCGCTATCTGCGCAAGTATGGAGCGCGTACACCACTCTCGACAGGGCTGACCCCTGGGCAGGCAATTGAAGCAATCTTGAACGATGTGAACTGGCCCACTCACTGGGGCAGGAGCATCGACAGCAGCACAGGGACGATGAACTATCACTGGGCGAGCGGTGACAAGAAAGCGTGGAGTGAATGCGAGGACGTGGCGCAATCGTTCCTCGGTCTATTCTTCATCTCGGCAGATGGAAAAGCAACCTTCATCGACCGCAACTCGGAGCCTGCCAGCGTGCTTGACCTGACGCAAGCGGTGTTGCTGAAGGACATTGACAACCCCCAGCCTTACGAGTACCGCAGGAATGTAACGCGCTTGAAAGTGCATCCACGCACGTTGGGAACGACTAGCGTGATCTATTCGGTGGTTGGTGACCCGATCTTGGTGGAGGCTGGGGATAGGCGCACGGTGTGGGCGAATTATAGCTACAACAACCAGCGCGTGCCGGCACAGGATATTGAAACCCCTGTGGCTTCGACTGATTATTTAGCTAACACCAACGACGATGGCTCTGGTACTGACAAAACCGCCGATTGCACAATGACCGTGACCGACTTCGGCGATAACGCAAAGGTGGTTTTTGAAAACACCGGGGCAACAAACTTTTACGTGACCACCAGGCAGATCCGTGGAAAGCCTTTATATGAGGAAGACTCGGATGATGTGATCTACCCCCAGGATCCTTCGACCGTGGACGACCCGAGTGAATTTGTGCAAGACCTAAAGTGGCAGCAAAGCGTGAATGTTGCGGTTGATTATTCGCAGGTGCTGGGCGAGTTTCTTGATAGGCAAAACCCATTCCCTGTGGTGAAAGTTCGTGGCAGACCTGACATTCAATTTGCTGCCGACATTTTCAACGTGGCGAACCTTGACCTCGAAGAGCTTGGTTTTGTGGGCGGCAGTTTTCGGGTAGGCGGCATCGAGCATAAAAGCATGATCGATACATGCCAGGACATTGAAACCACATTCTACCTTGAGCCTTATTTAGCGACCACGGATGCGTGGACTTGGCCCATTGAGGACTTTGGGACCGACACCGTATTTGGAGCAGGTTAACGATATGAACACTGGAAGTATTAACCGATTGATCACCGCGCATGATTACTGTGAACGCGAGGGCGTAAAAACCGTGCGTGAGCGCATTTTACGCTGGCACTTGAAGAAGCAGAAAAAAGCCAAACAGCCAATCGCCATTCAGATGAATAAGATGGCTCCGAGCCCGGTAAAGGCGAGGATCGAGCTGGGGGCGGTTGTGGCAGACTGCGAGTGCGGCGGATGCGAGTTCGTTTCCATTGAGGAGCCGATCTTCTATTGCATGGAATGTTTCAATCGGCTGCATGGCGGCGCTCTTCGTCCTGTGCAGTTCCCTGCCCCTGAAGTATGGGCTGAGATCGTGCGTCTGGTGATGTTGCGACCGGTGGAAGATCTGCGCGGCGCTGACGATTGCGACCGTGCGTATAACTCGCGGGCGGTGATCTACCTTGAGAAAGAAGACGGGCAACACCTACCCTTGACGCGCTCGTGGAACCCGAACGAAAGTGTGGACGACCTGATGCGCGAGAATGAAGCTGTTGCCAAATGGGCGCTGGCCCAACTTAAGGAAGGTGCCTAATGGCAATCACAGTTGTTCCTTCGGTTGTGACCGGGCAGACGTATAGTGCTGCCAATTTCAACACGCACGTGCGCGACAATATCAACGGGATCTGGGTTCTGACTACGGCTGGCGACATGCTCTATGCCACAGGCGCGAGTGCAGCGGCGCGGCTTGCGCTTGTGCCAGGCGGTGTGATGTATGGCGGGGCGAGTGCGCCGGCGTGGCTGGCTACGCCTTCGGCAACGTCTTTGCTGAGGAAGGCAAGCGGCACGGGTGCGCCGGATTGGCTACCTGTGGCGCAGTTCCCTGGCGCGTTGACTGTGTTTGGGTCGGCATTCATGGACTCTGGCGTAAACAGCACCAGCACCTCGTTTGCCTCCACCACGGTTTCCACGACCATCTCGTTGGCATACACAAGTGCGATTTTGGCATTTGCCTTTGGGGTTGGAGGAAAAGCGAGTGGCACGCATCCGGGATATTTTGCTATTCAGATCGATGGCGTGGCAATCGACACAAATCTTCAGGTGAAACTCAGTAGTTCGAGCAATCTGCCATTTTCGTGTGCCTTCCGACGCGCCAGTGTGGCGGCTGGTTCGCAAACGGTTAAGTTGATGTACAAAACCGACAACGCCGCCGACGCAGTTGTGTGTGACCGCGCTTTCTTGATGGCGTTTGCCATCCCTGAATAGGACATATTATGACGACATTGAATGACTTAAATAAAACAGACGGATTTGACCATGTGATGGCGGCACATGTGAACAACTTGATTGCAGCCTCGTTTCGCTCTGAATATCAAAACGTTGAGACGCTAGCGGCAACCCGCCCTCTACTGGATGTGGACACACCCATCCAGCGGTTTGATTGTAATGGGGCGGCTCGGATCGTAAAGTTGCCTTTGGTGGACACGGATGAAAACCATCCATTTCTGATCAAAAACGAAACGGTACTTGCCAATTACAACCTAACCATCCAAAACAACGGCGGATCAACCACGTATTGCGTTCTGCCACGCGGCGAATTTGCTTTGATCTTCCCGGATGGCAGCGGCGATTGGGTGGTGTTGAACCGCATTTTCACCCGTCCGCTCACTACAGGACAGATCACCGCAAACCAGAATGACTGGTTTCCATCGGCTGCGGAATATTCGGATGTGATCCGCGTTTATAGTGATGCGGCACGAGATATTACTGGGTTTGGGTTCCCTGCCCAGGGAAAAACCTTTTTGCTGATCAACCACGGCTCGTATACGATCACGTTAAAAAACGAAAGCGCGTCTTCAGTGGCGGCGAACCGGCTGGCAATCAATGCGGATTTTGAGCTGAAGAGCAACGCAAGTGTGCTGTTTTATTATGATGGAGCTTCGAGCCGCTGGCGCGTGGTGGGTGGCGCTGTCGGCGGTTTGACGAATAGCGCCTCCTCTGTGACCACTTCCAATGTGACTGGTGTTGCAGGCAGAAGGCATATTTTAGATGTTTCGGGAATGACCGCCAATCGAAACTTTGTTCTGCCTGCTGGTGTGGCTGGGCAAGAGATCGAGGTCAATATTTCTGTTGGGGATGATACTTATGCTTTGATATTGATAGGCGATACTGGCATCAGTATTAATGGCGGAAGTGCCGCAACCGAATGGAGTCGTTTATTTATCACCAACGAGACCGTGCGCTTTGTTGCAACATCCTCAAGTAATTGGAACGTAATCAACGACGGGCGCATTCCCTGCATTGCTGTGCTTGAACGGCAGGCAGCGCAATCTATAGCTAACACAACAGCCACAAAAATTGCCTTCGATGCCGCACCTACAAATCGCGGCAATATGGGCGATATTGCTACAAACGACAGGGTCAATATTCGCAGAAGCAATTTTTATGTAGTGTCTGGTTTCGCATCAATTGGTTCTGTTTTGGATAACCAAGAATTCCTGGAAGCGGAACTATACAAGAATGGTTCGCTTTTCAAGTTCAAGCGCGATTACGTGGCAACTGCGTCCAGTAATTTGTTTGCCTCGCCCGAGGCTATCGCTCGTGGTACGTATTCTGCTGGGGATTATTTCGAGCTGTATATTTATCACAACGAGGGTGCGTCTCAAAACACCGACACCACTTATTACCCGACACTTGCTGTCATTGAGCAGTTATAAAGGAAAACAATTTCATGAAAAAAAATCTACGTTATTTGTTATTGGCAGGCGGCGCGGCTCTGGCGTTTGCGGTTGTATCTACCCTTGCACCCGATCTGATCCTCTCTGGCGGAAACGCTACGGTGGCACAGTCTGGGACGGCGGAGGATTATTTTGACGTGACTTGCTCGGCTCCGGTCAAGTCAGTTCTGATCCTGGGATCCTACGTGCGCCTGCATGATTGCACGGTGGTGGGAAGCACCTCTCACTCCATCCGAGTGGGAAACCAGTACGGGAACCCTAATGCAGCTCTTGCCCATCACGTCCTTATTGAAAATAACGTGGTGCAAAACGCCGTCCTTGAGAATGGTACATTCCCGAACTGCGGTTCGGGCGCGTGGGGCTCGGGCATAAAGGCAGAAAAGGGTAGTGCGTTTGTCACCATTCGGGGAAACGTAGTACATGACGTGTGCGGTGAGGCAATTGCCGTCACCATGTCACCGGATGCCACGGTTGAGAACAACCTGGTGTACAAGTCTTGGGCAGTGGCAATCTATTCAGACGCTTCCCCTCGAACCCTCATCCAAAACAACCTTGTGACCTGCGAAGCCCAATATGTGGGCGGGCGTGAGAGCTTTGCGATTGCCAGCGGGTACGAATATTATTCTGGCTGGAATGCAGGTCGTGACGGTTTGCGCATCCTCAATAACACCATTCAGGGTTGCCGCGATGGGATCAGTTTGTGGCCACATGAATCGGGTGCTGTAAACCCAGCCCTGACAAATGCGTATGTGGCTGGTAACACGGTGACACTTGGGTACCGTTGGAGCATTATTGTAGCCGGCGGCGTTTCTCCGTCGAATGTAGTCATTGAAAACAATAGACTGTTTCGCACGGTGTACTCGGCTTCTTCTGGTGTGATCATTCGCGACAACATGATTTTCAACCTACCCGCCATCACCCCGACGGGTGGAGTGGCGGTTACGAATTCGCCGACAAATACCACAGTCCCAACAATGAGCACAGTGACGTCTATTCCTGCGACGGCGACTAAGACAGTCATGGCTTTACCTGCAACGGCGTCGGCTACGTTTACACGGACGCCTACGGTTGTTCCATCCCTCACACCGACGCGCACGCCAGCTCCTGTCACCTTGACGCCCGTACCTGTGACACGAACGGCAACGGCGCTGCCGACGGTATGTGTGCCGGCTTATAAGGTCTGCCTGGTGCCGATGCCATGAATAAGATCATAGGACCGGATGTATCGTTTTATCAAGATAACAAGTACACCCCGCAGGGGATCAACTTCGAGAAAATGGTTGAGGGCGGCGCACAATTTGCCATTATTCGCGCTGGACAGAACTTGTGGGAAGACAGCGTTTTTGATGTCTCGTGGAAGAACTCAAATGGTCAACTTCCGCGCGGGTCGTATTATTTCTATGATAGCCGGGTAGACCCGAAACGCCAGGCGAAGAAATATATATCTTGCTTCAATGACCCGAATGACATGGGAGAGCTGCCGCTCTTCGCCGACTTCGAGGACAAATACGGCGGACCCTATGGACGCTGGCAGGATTGGTATGACTTTCTCGAAGAGCTAAAGAGACTGAGCCCTGGGATAAAGCTGGGAATATACACCGGCTATTACTACTGGCTCGAGCGCACTGTCGGCAAAAGCATCCCGAAGGCATCCCTTGAATACTTCAAGCAATATCCGCTTTGGATCGCGAATTATGGCGTGAAGGTGCCGCTTGTGCCTGTCCCGTGGACAGACTGGACACTCTGGCAATATACCGATAATGGCGATGGAACACTCTACGGTGTAGAGAGCAAAAACATTGACCTCAATTACTTCAACGGCGACGAGGAAGCGTTTGCCAAATTCGCGGGAAGCGTTCCGGTCGTAACACCGCCAGAACCCACGCCGACGGTTGACCTGGTCAAATCGGTGCGCTTCACCCGCAGATCTGGAAAGGTTGAAAGCCTGCCGTGAACGAGCAGATCAGAAAGCTCCTGCAAGATGTGCAAGAGCAGGAGAAGTATTGCAAAGACCTGGAAAACGAGACCATTCAGCATCGAGGCGAAATTGATTACGACCTGCTGGAACGGTATCTCAAATCGAGATTGATCGCGGCGAAGCAGTACGCCCTGGTGCTTGACCGCAATTTACAAGGAGAACCTAGTTATGGATAAAGTTACTGGAAGTGCATACCAGACCACGAACGTGCGTTCGGCTCCAAAGGTGGTGGACACAGTCCCGACTAATAGAGTCGCGAAGCTATACAAAGACGAAACCTTCACCGGCGAGATCGTGATAAGCAATGGTGAGAAGTGGATCAAGCTGGTAACCGTGAAAGGTGTACCTGTGACCGGCGCGCAGTACGTGGCTTCGTGGGTGGTGAATTCCACGGTCGTGGTGACCACTCCCCCGACGGAAGAGCCGAGCGCGGACGATCCGTTCGTGAGTGCAGAAGTCACGACCGCAAGCGGACAAGTCCATCGCTATAACATGGTCAAACTGTAGGCTGCTGATGCCTCTTATGATGTCTCTTATCTTCACGACCGCAAGCGGGCAGCAGTATCAAGCCGACCCGCTTCCAAAACTCTCGCGACCGGCTGGGATGAGGTTCGGCGTGGTGAAGTCTGACTATGACACCACCTGGACGGAGCAAGATAAAAACGGCGTCATGCGCACGATCACCAAATTGGACAGGAACAGCCGTAACGAGATCCTGGCATTAAAGCCGCAGGGGACAGGATACGACGCGCCGGCAGGGCAGGCTGTGCCGGCAACAGCTCGTTTCAGTGACGATCAACCGGTTTTGATGCCGTGCCATTTGCAGTGGTGGCTCTTTGACATGAACAAGATCAAAGCGCCGACACTTGAGCGGGCAAAAGCCGACTGGGCGAGCTGCTTTCGAGACAACGTGTGGATGAGCAATAACTCAGGCACGTGGACGCGGCATGACTGCATCAATGAAAATGGCATGCCAGACTTCTTACAGGTGCAGCCGATGATGACCGGCGGCGGGCTATGGCGATATATTGGCGAGACAGCAAAGGATTGGCTGGTCGAGGCGATCAACCCGGTCTTTAATGACTACACATTGTTTCATCCCGCGTCTCATCCCTGGCTATTCTTCACGCCGACTTTGTCGGCACGGAAGCAGCTCAAAGATGCAAAGGAATATGTGACCGGGTACGAGACCTGGTACCAGGAACCGATGCACTTCTTTGGCGAGAAGATGCGCGTGCCAGTGTTTGGCTTTATTCCAGATGCGAGGGCAACCGTGACCGGCTTTGTGAACAGGCTGCCAAAATTCCGCGGGCGATTGCTTGAAGCTGGTGAGTCGGTGCCAAATCCGTTCGTGATGCGGGATGGGCGTGCGCTACAAAACCCATACGCAGGTTTTTAGGTAAAAAGAAAAGGAGTCCCTCATGGGCAAATTTACACACGACGATGTTCTCGACGCCGCAATAAACGAAATAAAAAACAACGCCACCCGCATTGATACCATCGGGGACTGGCTTGCCCAGGCATACTATGAGAAAGGCACGTATGAAGGACATACCATCCCGGTGACTGTTTTCACGGTTGTTGCGAACCTGGACGGGACGTAGTATGCCTGTAAAACAACGGTCGGACTATAACGAACTACTCAAAAAGGCGCAGGAGCTTATTTCTTCTGGGAAGGCGAAAAGCATCGCCGACCTGGCAAGGAATTTAAAAATTCAGCGCTCTTCGCTTATGAGCCTATTGGAGCGCAACTTCGGCATTATTGATTACGACGGTATCATGAAGGCGCGACCGAAGATTGAAGACGGAAAAAACCAGGACAATCTAAACCTGATCGGACCCGAGTATGGCGATGAGGTTGAATTCGACATAGACGGCAACGAAGGCGTGATCCGTTCGGTCATTGTCGAAGGGCAGATTAAGACCGTTGAGCAACTCCTGAAATTGACCGGGGCGGATAAGGAATTCTTTGTTCATAACCCGAAGGTCAAAAAATGGGACGTTGCGCTGAAGGTGAAAGAAAGCAAGGACAGGGAGATCGTCAAGGTAGTTCCGTCCATCTACATCGAAGCCCCCTTACGTCGGATTAGCCCGATAGCCTTTGAACCGGTCGTTTCTCCAATACAGATCGACCTGCAAAAACTACCCAAAGCACCAAAGCCGGACAAGAACGGCATTCGGCGTGAGTTGATGATCTTCGACCCGCAGATCGGTTTTCGGCGCCGACTGCACGGCACAGAGCTATACCCATTCCATGACCGTAGAGTGCTAGACCTGGCGTTGCAAATATGCCAGGAAGAACAGATTGATAGCATGGGGCTGGGTGGTGATTGGGGAGATCTGAGCGAGTGGTCAAGCCGCTGGCAGCCGGAGCCGGAGTTCTACTGGACGACACAGCCTGCCTTGCTGGAAATCTCATGGTGGCTGACACAGCTCCGTCTGGCAAAGCCCGGCGCGAAGATGCGCATGCTTGAAGGAAACCATGACTTGCGCATGCAGACGTTGATCATTGCCAATATGCGCCAGGCGTATAAGCTAAAGGCAGTGGACGAAATGGAGCTGCCCCCTGCCCTGAGCTTCCCGAAGTTGCTGGCTCTGCACACATTGGACATTGAATATCTCGGCGGGTATCCTGACGTCGGTTACTGGTTAAACAATAATGTATTTGTGACCCACGGCGATACAGTGCGCAGCGGGCCAGGTGACACGGCAAAAGCCATCGTCAACAAAACCGCATATACCACCATCTTTGGACACATCCACCGGCGTGAGTTTGTGACCCGCCGTATCAAAACCCATAGCGGCGACATCATCCATTCGGCGTTTTGCCCTGGGTGCGCGTGCAAGACGGACGGCAGTGTGCCAGGCTCGAAAAGCGACCAGCAATGGCAGCAGGGGTTGGCTGTGGTGGAATACACCGAAGACTCGGAAAACATCATCCCGATTGCTGTCAAAGACGGCAAGATGATCTACAACGGGCGGACATGGACAGCCCGCGACCGCGAGGCGGAAGTGACTGAGTTTCTTACAAAGTCACTGAAAGAATAACTTTGGTATTTGCAGGTAGAAATACCTGATAAATGCAGATCCTCCCAGTGGCTGGCTGGGAGGATTTCTAAAACACAACAGGACGCCCGGCGGCAAAGCACGGCGTCCTGTTTGATTTCCGAACCCGTGAAAGCTGCGTCTAAAGCGTCCGTACCGGGGGCGGCTGATTAAGTCTATTTTAGCACAAAAATTCTATAAAATTATGTGAATAATTTTATACTCTTTAAATGAAGGGTCACGGTTCAGGTCCGTGAGGTCGAGAGTTCAAATCTCTCCACCCCGACCTCGCACGGGTGCTTTTTCGGCTTTTACAATTGGAGAGACGATTAAATTGAACTCATCACCGCATACTACACAAACAATATTGTGACATATTTTGATGGCGTCTTCGATGTACGAGGCGTCATATCTTGATCCAAATTTACAATTCTAATCGCCAGTAGTGGACTTGAGCTCTACGGCTTTCCCTGTAAAGCCATCGTCGGTCTCGCCGGTTGCGTCGGCTTGCGTTGGCTGCACAACGACCGTCTCTTTGTCGTCAACCGTCGATTTTACTTCGAGTTTTTCCATAAGAGCCAGGTCGCGTCGATACTGGATGTATTCCTTGATGCTGTCGAAGTTCCTGCCATCGACCACCCACACACGGCTTCCGTCTTCAAGCCTGGTGCGGAATGCGCCGGCGGGGAGTTGCGCTTTTGTTGCTCGGTTATCGCGTTTTGCCATGTTAGTTGCCTTCCTTTTGATAGAACGGAAATTCGTAGACCCAGACCCACGGGTTTTTTGACCAGGGCAGAGTTTTGCCGTTGATGGAGTTCCAGAGGTTTGCGTACCAGGCATGCGGTGACAGCGTGGCGACCGGACACCCTTCGTTCTGGGCGTCGGCTTCGGTGAGGTCTTGCAGGCGTTCGACGCGCACATTCAGGATCGGCACGCTACGAATGCGGGCGACCTTGAGCGGCATGAACATGGACGATTGCCAGTTGTCGAACTTGCCGACCAGGTAATCCCAGTCGTCGCGCTTGGTGGTGTCCCAGCCGAATTTGACAGGGCTGATAATTTCATTGTCGGCGCGATACTGGATGAAGTCTTCCCCGTTTCTGGGGTCTTCCCAGGCGCGCCAGGTCTCTTTGAAGTACAACTGGTCACCGATGCCGCCATAGGGCATTTTGATATGTTTGATATTGGCGCGGTCGGTCTTGTGACCGAAGGATACAAAGCGCGTGCCGGGTTTATGCGGTGTGAAGATCAAGTCCCAGGCGTCGGGGGCTTCGTTGATGACCTGTAAGTTCTTCGTCCGACGGGTCTGGTTCTTGCGTTCGTTGAGGTAGGCAAGGATCATGTCGGGTTTGAACATGAGTCCGCTGTGTTTGATGGTGGGCGCGGTCATGGCTTCCTGTTCTTCCCGCGCAGCTCTCGCAGATGGACAAGGAGCTGCGCGGCTACTGGCATTTCCATGCCGAGGGTGTCGGTGGCGAACTCGACGATCAACTGATCGCCTTCGGCTGCCTCGGCGGCTTGAAAAAGATTACTGGCAAGATCGCGAGCTTCGGCGGGCGATAGTTGCAAGGGGCGGTCGAGGGCTTCGTTTTCGAGCATGACAAAGGGGCGCTTGGTGTTCCCGCCGTATCCGGCGGTGATGAGGATGGAGTTGTCGGTCATGGCTTTTGTCGGCTCTTTAATTCCAAAAAGTCTTCAATGTCATTGCAAATTCGGCAATCATCGTGTAAGCCGGATTGCATTAGGTGCTCAATCCACTCGATGTTTTTTGTGTTACTGAGCATTAAACCTTCGTTCTTTTCTTTCAGCACCGTCATTTCAAAATTAAGATGCCGCGCAAGGTAATTGACTGGCTCGGTACCGTCTGTTAACTTTCCATCGTAATCAGCAGGAATTGCATCGCCGAGTGCGGCAAGAAAAGCAAAACGATTAATTACGTGCTCCCCCTCTTGTTTAGCCAGTCTCGTTTTTAAATCGCTGATAAGTGCCGACTTCTCTTCGAGCCGCTCTGTTGCTTCTTCAAGCAGGTCAATCAACTCTTCGCGAGAGGAGATCTCTTCGTAGTCAATAAATTCTTCTGCCATTACAGCACCGTTTCCATCTTCATCAGGCAGCCGGGGTGCTGATCGCAGATCTTGGAGATCGCGGACTCGGTGCCGACGATGAAATAAAAGCCCTTGCCGGTGCGTTCAAGGCTGATCACTTTGGGTTCGGCGCGGAGAGCTGTAACCATTTCCAGACTGCCTTTGGCTTCTTCGTCGATGGTCAGATAAAAGGCGATGCCGGAAGTGACTTTGGATTTCGAGCGGGGTTGAGTTGCAAGGGTCATGACTTGCCTCCATTGGAATGAATGTGGGTGTGGGTATGTCCGCCGTGGGTGTGCTTGTGTTCCTCGACCTTGAAGCCGGCTTTATCGCCGTTCAGGATCTTGGCAAGGTCACTCAGCTCGCGGAGGATCTGTTGTTCGTTCGGGTTCACGCTGTTGTCGACCGTGATTACGCCGGTCTTGGGATCTATCGTGACTTTGATCTGTCGCTTTGCCATTGTGCGCTCCTAGCTGTATTTGGTGAAGACGAATTCGCCAGGCTTCTGACCGGCGGTGACGGTGTACCCCTGCGAGCGGTAATACTTCTTGACCGACTCTTCGGTGTATTTGACCGTGAGCGGTTGCAGGATCTCGGTGTCGAAGCTATTGGAGCCGGAGAGGGCGCGGACGTTGAAGGGCTGGTCGGCATTCTCGCGCTCAATGGTGACGTGTTCGCGTCCCTTACGCAGGGTGTACGAATTGGCGTTGCGTTTTTCCAGCGTGATGCCGAGAGCTTTCGCGGCTTCTTCGATGGTCGCCAGTACGATGAGGGTGGTTTTGATGGTTGTCCAACAGGGCATAAGAACTCCTTTTGTTGTGGCTAGTATTGTCTTATCTACTTAATGGGTTAGATGGGGAAAACTAAAGCCCCCGAGGTGAGGTCGGGGGCTTGGGGTTCTAATGGTTGGCTTTACCCGCACGGCGATTTATGCCACGAGATAAAGCCAACCAATGATTTGATTACGATTGCCCGCCAGTTTCGGACGGCGTAGCCGTGTCGGGTGCAAGCGATGTTGGGCGGAAATTACCGTATCTTTGCCACGTGTAATCGCAACCGAGACAAACAAGAATATCAATGTCGCCAAAGGAATAAACATCACCTTCCTCTGTCAAATCACCTTCGGCGTAAACTTCATCTGAATTTACTGTACCAATGGAGTTTCCACCACCCCAATCACTATCATGGCGGGCGGAGATAATTCGTGGACTATTACAAAACGGGCAATTGACCATTGCTTATATTCCTTTCTGTTTGCAGGGCTTCCGCCCAACGGTTTGCGTTACTGGTTTGTGGGCGGGCTGGGTAAATGCCTGAGAGCAGGAAAAACCCGAAGCCAGAAAAATAATTGTGAACCGCGCAGACTCCCGCAAATCCAGTGCACGCGGTGTTGGCAAGCCTTAATGCCAATAGAGTGCAATCTTGAGGTTATCGGGACATTCACGGATGAACGCCCAGACCGCACGATTTTTGTAGTTATCTGTTACCGCTGGATGATTGGCAAGCGGTTTCAGATGAACAGCAAGCACATACTTAAGCGGCGTGCCATAAGGTGTATCTTTCGTCGCGCCGTAGCAGGTGTCATCGTAATCATCAGAACGCCCGCAGAACGTGGCGAAATTTTCGGGGACATCTCTACCGTGCTCTTTTTCAATTTCGCTGATAGGTGTCCACAAATCGCGGCGGCGTTCAACGTCAAGAATATCATGCGAAAAATCAACGTGTTCGCCAGTGCCATAATACGGAAACAATCTCAAATCAACGCCCATTTTAGAACCTTTCTGCCCATGCAAGGGGCTTGCCAACGGTTTGCGTTACTTGCTCGGCGGACGATAGCGCGAGCACTTTATGGAATGGATGCCTAACTTCTTAGAGCCGCAATCAGGGCAAGGCGTAGCCGAGTCAAGTGCACGCTTTGTTAGGCGCGCTCTTGCCCGTAAAGTGGGCACATCAAAGCCTGTGAGTTCCGCCAGCTTCACCAGTAGTTTTTGCCGATCTTCGCTGGATGCTTTAGTAACTAGCTGGCAATCCGATAAAGCGGCAGAGCCACCGTAAGGATAGCCAGCCCAATACAACCTATCACCATCAACGCAGGCGACAACCCAATTTTCACCACTGGGCACATGACGCACAACATCACAAACATCAATCGGTTCATACTTTATTGGCGAGGCAGGGCGGAATAAGCAACCAACCCCAGTATGACGATCCAGCGACATTCCACACTTACAAAAACCCTCTATCGTAAAATCGAAGTCATTTTTTTCCATTTGGCAATTCTCCTTTCTTCCAAAGCTTGTATATTGCGCTCATCTGTTTTACTGCGGCATATGGGCGCATGGGCAATTTGCCGTCGCCTCCGCAGTCTTCGCAATACAATTCTGTATTATCTGGATCAACTCCGCTACCTTTGCATTTTTCGCAAACTGGAACGATTTTGCTATCTTTACAATTTGGGCATGTTAGCCAAGCATGAATAAAAGTTTCCTTACATGAAGGGCATATAAATCTTATATCTTCTTTCGCTGTCGACTTTGCTATCAAAAGCCGTTCTAGCACGATTTGAGCATCACTTACTGATACAGGCATTTTGAAGGTTTTTTCAAGAATCAAACGAACCTCTTCAACCTTCATGTTTACGTTAAGTTTCAATTCAAACTCAAGTTTATTAGCCATAATTCCTCTTTTTCATGCTGCGAAGCGCCTAACGGCTTGCGTTACCTGCCGCCGATGGTAACAAGAACCACCACCAGCAAGATAACATTGAATAAAATCGACAACGCCAGCCCACGCCGCAAGGCGGTCAGGTGCACGCTTTGTTCGGCGGCTTTTCGCTTGGCTTCTTCCAACTGATAACGCAATGCGTCTTTATCGCGCTTGCAAACATCCAGCATAATTTCAAGTTTTGCTATTTGACGTTGTTCTTCTATATCTCCAACAATATCATCTAGCGGAATAAGCCAACTTTCTCCATTAGTAAATTGAATATGGATGCTGTCACCAATTTTTCTACATCCTTCATAATCAATATTTGCCATACTTTATCCTTTTGCAAGAGCCGCCGAACTATCCTTATCAGTCTATTGACTAATAATATTCCGACATTACAACTCCAACTTACTTGACGACGACTGAACACCGGCGGGCTTGGCTTCGAGCGGACGACCGGCGGGGATGGCTTTGCCGTCTGCCCATTTGCGGAGGGCGGCGATCTCGTCCTTCTTCGTCTCACTGGTCGGCACGATGCCTTCGGCGGCGGTGAGCAGGTGTTTGGCAGAGACCGGCTTCTCTTCAAAGAAAGCGCGTTCCACGGCGAACTTCACAACCTTCTCGATCTCGCGACCGGAGAACCCCCAAGTGGCGGCGACCACGTCTTTGATATCCTTGAAATTCTTGACGTTGCGCTTTGCGAGATGCACCTTGAGGATCTCTTCGCGGCTCTTTGCGTCGGGCAGATCAACGAACATGACATCGTCGAAGCGGGAAAGCAATTCGGGGCGAAGGTTGGCGCTGTTCGCGGTCGCCACGGTGTAGACGGGAGCGGTCGTTTCTTGCATCCACGTCAGCACGGAAGCGGTCACGCGCATGACCACGCCGCCGTCGGATGCGCCGCCATTGTCAGCGAGAGCCTTCTCGACTTCATCCATCCACAAAACGCAAGGTGCAACGGCTTCGGCGACTTTGAGAGCCGACATGATGTTATTCTCGGCTTCACCCACTCGCCCACCGCCCAGCAGCTTGCCCATGTCCAACCGCAGGAGCGGATAAACACCACCGGCGATAGCCTTCGCGGAGAGCGACTTACCGGTTCCGGGAGGACCAACCAACAGGACACCTTTGGGGGCATCGACGCCAGCTTCGCGGGCTTTCTGGGTCATGGCGTTGCGCTTCATGGCGGCATAACTCTTGAGACCATCGAAGCCGCCGACGTCGGACATGGTGACGTTCGCTTCAAAGTATTCCAGGACACCGGATTTGCGAATGATCTGCTTTTTCTCGTTGAGGATGAATTGCACAACGCTGTCATCCAGTTTGCCGGAGGCGATGATACCCGCCTTGAGCGCGTTCGCGGCTTCGCCGTCGGTGAGTCCGCGCATGGCTTGAACGACCATGTCGCGGCTGCCATTGAGCGCGATCAAGTCGGCGTCCAGTTCGGTCTCTGCCTGTCGGAGAATGCCCTCGAGCTCAGGAACGCCGGGCAATGCCCAGTCGATGACGGCTACCTGCTTTTCGATGTCGGCGGGGATGGTGAGTTCTGGCGAAAGCATAATGACGTTGTGCTTGCGGGTCTCAAAGTTGGCAAAGATGTCGCGCAGGTAGCGGACGGTCATCAGGTCTTGTGCCATGATGCGGTGAAGGTCTTTGAAGACGAATAGGACAGGCGCATGTTCGCCGGTTTGGTCGAAGGATGCAACAAAGCTCATGGCGCTGTTCGGGTCGGAGTATTCTTTGGGGTCGCGAAGACCGTCTACTGTTTTGCCTTCGGTGAGGATATTCAGTCCTTTTGTGAACGACCACTCGACCACGATGCGCGGGGCTTTCTTGCTGTTCGAGAGCTTCATTTCTTTGGCGACGTTCTGGATCGACGCCATGACGCGGCTCTCTTCGTGGGACACAATGAAGATGAGCGGGTAGCGGGCGCGGATGTAACGGTCTAAGATTTGGCTGGATGTGTTTTGCATCTGTTCTCCTTGTCAGTATTTTCTTATCTACTTAATGGGTTAGATGCAAAAAACTAAAGCCCCGGATGAGCGGGGCTTTGTGAGTGTGAATATAGATCTCTGTGTTACCACTTGAGAATAGCTTGCAGGACGCCGACGAGACATGCCAGGATCAGCAGCAAGCCGCCGACGGTCCACAGGATGCCGCCCTGGGATGCGCTGCGCTTTACTTTACGTCGGCTCATGTCTTGACCTGGTCGAAGGTGACTTCCACGGGCTGGTCGTCTTTGTAGCTGAATGGCTCTCCGAAGTAGTCATCCATTGTGTTGTTGTGGCAATGCCCGCAGACGATGTAGTCGCCGTCCATCGGCTGAGTTCCGTTTGGGAAATATACTTCATTCGGAATGATACTGTCCATATTTGGCACAAGAAGCCTGGTTGTGTAAAACGCAATCTCACCACAGAGGGCGTGATAAATGGGATAAAGTTTGAGCGTGGTCATGGTTGAATTTTACTACTCTACAACGGGTATGGACTATCGTCGCCGTCAATCTGCCAGCGTTCTGCGCCGCATTTCTTGCAGGTGTCATAGGCGGTAAACGCCCAGACGTCGGTGTCGAATTCGTGCCAGCAGAGCCGACGGCGGACGGTTTTCAGGCAAGGGGCAATGGAGTCGTTCCAAAAGAAGATCAGGTTATTGACCAGCAACAGGGGCAGGAATGCGCCGGTGATCCACGTCATGCCGAACCAGTAGGAGCGCATGTCTTTAGGGGCAAATAGGAGCACCAGCCACCAACCCGCCTCGTAGCCAATCCGGAAGCGCGGGGACTCGTGCCGGATTAGTCCTTCAAAGTGAATGCGTGGGATGATGCCTTTTTCTTTGAGAGTGACTTCAAAGAGTTCGCGATCGTGGGCGCGGTAGACGGGTTTGTGGAATTCGTGCCGACCCAGTCTGTAGACCTCGAGGGAGACCCAGAATTCATCATAGACACCCGTGCCGCCGCAATGGCGACAGGTTTCTTTTTTGGTGCGCCAGGGCTCGCCGTATAACATGACGACTGTTTCAATCTTGCCATTCTCGCAACGATAGCACTTCTTGACAACGTGTTGGGCATCGTGACCGGCGGGTGTGCCGTTGGCTGACAGGATGCGGTCTTTGAGGGAATAGAATGAGCCGGTGCGGAATTCGCGGTTTGCGAGGGCGAGCAGCTCGCCGGTGATGAGTTTGAAAAGTTTGTTCATGGTGTGTCCTTATAGTTCGAGATCTGTAAAACGGGTGCGAGGCTTGGCGGGCTTTTCTGGCTTGGGCTTCTCTTTCTTTTCGAGAAGTTTTTTGGCTTTGTTCATATCCTCTTCAAATTTTGCAAAGTCGAAAGTGATGTCGGCGGAGGCGGTGGTATTGTTTGACGGCTCGTTCCACATGATGTTTTGAAGAGATCTACGCACTTCTTCTCGGGCAGCTTGTTCCATTTGTTCGCGAGCAGTTCTTGCAAGTGTATCTAGTCCAGGCATAGTGATTTTGTAATTGCCATTGAAGTCGGGCGGGAGAGTAAGCCAACTGCCCGTTATCGTTCCAGTCCTTGAAACGGGCTCTGCCCTTTCTACCATCGTGAAGTCATCTGTAATCACGGGGTCGGCGGATTTGCCTGAGAACCCAGACTGCAATAAGCCTTGTTCGCGCCAGGTGCGGATGGCTATTTTTACAGCTTTCTCGTGTTTACATCCTCGGCGGCACTTTCCTCCTTCACAGGTCGGATCAGTGATGCCGGAGACCAGCTTCCAGGTATCGCTACCGAGTTCGTAAACCATAAACGTGGCAGGTGTGCGCTGGACAACGCGCATGCGATTTGATGAGCCAGGCACGTCTCCCTGCCAGCCAAGGGGTTGGCGTCGCTCTGGTGTTTGCACAACGCCTTTGGCAATGTTGTACTCCCTGGCGAATGCGCCTCGAAGACGGTTGATGGTTTCAGTGGTGATGGTTTGCGCGGAGTCTTCTCGACAATCATTCAAGAAACTTGCGAGGACGCTGTCTTTTTCTCTATCCATCATTTCGTGGATGAAAACCTTGTGTTCACACGAATCACTGTTTGAAGCACAAGTACAACTAACTGTCTGACGCTCGTTGTCGTATAAGACAGAAACTAATTTCTTGTCTTCTATAAGGTATCGGAAATATTGTTTATAGATAGTCAGTTCTCTTAAGCGCACACTACACCTCGATATTGGAAAAGCGTGAGATTGTATTCACTACCTGTTCAGGCGCGGCTACTTCCTCGCCGCGTTTAAAGCCAGTGACCCTGAATGCCTTGATAAACTTGATATGCTTGCACTCCGGTCGACTCGCGTTCTGTGTCCAGCGCGGGCAGGAACATGACCATTTTCCTTTTTTATCGAGCGCAACCGTGTAGATCTTGTCTTCACGGCTTTCGGAGCGTGCGCCCCAGACTTCGACAAACTCACGCTTGGAGAGTTTGCCGGTCGGCTTGATTTGATATTTGATGACATTCATGGTTACACATCCAATTGAGTGAAGCGGTTCGGAAGGGAGACCAGGTCGGCGGTGATGTTATTCGATAGGTCGATGATCTCTGTCAGTGTGCGGGTGATGCGTTCCACGTCGCGGTCGGCATCGTTCTGCTTTGTACCCGGCTCGCCGAGTTCGAGTTTCAGGGTTGCGAGTTTGGCGCGAAGCTCACGGTCGTCGTGGGTACACATGAGGTCGAACAGGTCGATCAACCCGCGCCCCTTCTCGGCGACCTTGCCGCGCACGAAGCCGTTCTTGCGGACATTCTCGAGGATGGCTGCCGCGTCGTCGGCGAACTGGGAGCGCAGCGTTGTGAAGATCTCTTCAAAGGGTGACGTGATGGTCTTTAGTTTTTCGCGGGCGTGTTCGAGTTCGGCTTGCATCATGGCTTCGATCTTGAGTTCGCGTTCGGTCTGGTCGGCTTGGATCTTCCAGGCTGTGGCGCGGGCGTTTTCAGCGGCGAGACTGACTTCGATCTGAGACAGCTCACGGTTAAGTCGGATGCCTTCGCGGATCTCGGCGGCGCGGGCTTCATCCAGCGCGACGTCTTCCTGTCCATAGACCAGGGCGGTGACGTAGTCGGCATGTAGTTTCTCTTCGATGTCTTCCACGGATGGAACGAGGGCGACGGCTTTCTCTACGATGTAGTCAATGAAGTCATCTTGTGACATGCGCTTGCCGTCGATGATTGCCCACTTGTAGCCCTGGGCTTTGATGCTTGCCCATGCCGAATGTGCGACGCGGCTGTATTCGTCGGCGACGATGTCTACATAGTTATCTCGATCTGCGATGATCTCGATCTTGAGTTCGTAGAAGTCGGAGCGGGCTTGGAGCCAGTCTTCTTTGAAGGTTTCGTAAGCGGTGAACGGGAGCCAGCGGTATGGATAGAAGCCGGTGACCTTGCGGGTGCGTTTGTCGAGCAACTGGCGCATGCGGCTTTCGATGGATTTCAGTCGGCGGACGGGAGCTTCGGGGATGACAAACTTTGTGCCGGGTTTGATCCATTCGTAGCGGGCGTCTTTTTCGCCGTCGCGGGCGAAGCCGACTTCGTCGAAGGATGCCGACTTGGTGAACATGCCGGTTCCGCTGATGTTGAGGTCAATAAGCAGACCTTGATCGCGGAGGACGTCGAGCTGCATTTGGACGGTCATGACGCGGTTCTCGTCAATGCCGGCGACGAGGGCTAGATTTTGTTTGCGGGTGGTAGTTTCTACGACTGCCATCTGTTTGCTCCAATAGTATTTTCTTATCTACTTAATGGGTTAGATGGGAAAAACTAAAGCCCCCGAGGCGAGGTCGGGGGCTTGGGGCGCCTAACGGACTGCCTTACCTGCGCTTGGTGGGCGTAGGTACTTTCTCTAAGTCAGAATCAACTTCGAGAGTGGATAAAGGTTTGAGAGGCGCAGACTCCCAAGCGTCAGGTGCAGGCTTTGTTGGGCGTTTTGCATATTCTGGAAATAACTTATGTATTTCAATTGCCCCACGCAAAGCGATTGCATAATCACCAGCGGCGGCGGTTACATTCCTTGCGTGCGCTCTAGCCTGAGAATTACTACCCATTGAATGCGTGCGCTCGATAGCGCGAAGATGTGAGCGCGATGATTTATTTGCTTCTTTTTTTGCGCCGTATAGTTTCGACTCAAGCTCTTCAACTGTAAATAATTTTGCAAGTTGTTTCATCCAAGACGAGTACCAAGTTTCAAAATCTACATCATCGCGTGTGTATTGAATATCCATAATCTTCCTTGTTGGCGGAGTTGCCTACTTGCCTCCGTAGATGACGCATAACGTCACCCTTCGACAACCCCGCCCTTGTTGCTGGGCGTGTCGCTCCGAGCCACCCTTTCCACGAAGCGGAGTTTGACAGGTCTTTCGTTGCCATCACACCTTCCGGTTTTGCACGGAAACGCCCAACGGTTTGCCTTACCCGCCCGCCGTTTTAGCAAGCGGACAATTTGCATAATGGATATGTTCATCGACTGAGCCGCAATCAGGGCAAGCCGAAGGCGGGTCAGGTGCAAACATTTGTTGGGCAGCCTGTAAACATGAACGGCAAATTGAAAACTCTAGACCATCTGGTGATTGATAGAAAACAATTTGCTCATGGATTTCCATGCAAACATTACACGTTGACCATTCTAATATTCTCACAAACATAATAACTCCTTCGAGGTCTGCCCAACGGTTTGCGTTACTGGCTGGTGGGAGGGTGGAGATAAAGCCAGTGAGCGCAACCAAATTTTGAGTGTAGATAATGCTTGTGAGGCGCACCGTACCCACCAGTCCAGTGCACGCTTTGTTAGCGGGCGTTACCTTTATCAACTGCCACAAGGATAATTTCGCCCTTGTTTATCGCTGTCATAAGTTTTCGGAGCGTGTTGTATTTGCCACGACTTACTGTATAAGCCCAAAGGTTATCTTGCTCCGTGCGCTTCTGACTGCGCTTTGTGATGGTGTAATCGTGTTTCTCTGGTTTATCTTGTTTTTTGGTTGACATTAGAAGTTGAACTCCATTTTCTCAACCAGTACGATAACGGGTTCCCATTTCTCATTCCAAGTAACGACTTCGACCATTTTCTTTTCTTGCTTGCGGGGAGGAATTGGGCAACCAGCATTTTCGATAACTACCTGATTTTCCTGCTTGGGTAAACCGCTTTCCATCATTTCGATTTCGATATAGTTTCTGCCGTTGATTGTTACGTTCTTTGTAATAGCCATTGTTTCATCTCCTTGTTTATTGATACCAGTATTGTACTACCGTTGTACAACGGTGTCAAGGGTTGGAAGGGATGAATTTTGACCGAGTTTTAGCCATGTAAGGAAGCCCGCTAACGGCAAGCGTTAGCAGCGTGGGGCATAACCGACTGTCCAAAAATTGCCCAGCCTGCCCCACGTCTGCTGCACGCATTGTTATGCCCCATCACGGGGAGCTTTGTACTCGCCCTTACCTTCAGGCGAGACAATAAAGATTCCAGATGGAGCCCATTCTGCTTGAACAAAACGTTCAGCGTTTGCTCTATCCCATCCACCATGCCCGCGATGCTGATCCCAAAAATCACCATATTGGACTAGGTAATCGACCAACTCTTCCTTTGTGGCAAACGGTGGACTAACAGGAGTGCCTTCGCTGACTGTTTCGTACATTTGATACCAATCAGCCTGTTCCCATTTTGGATGATAGTATTCAGGATCGGGCGGCGAGCCTTCCCAATCCCAATACTTAAAACCTTCGGTTGCTCCGTCTTTCTGGTCGGGATGCTCTCCCTTTTTCCAGAGTTCATAACCTGCAAGCCACTCAGCAAGCCGAGTATCAAAATCGTTGTCATACATTGGCTGATATTGACCTGTTTCGTTTTTTGGATGTTCCCAATTGGCGGGAACTCGCCTAATTTCTCTGCCCATGACATCTCCTTTCAAGAAGGGGCATAACGGACTTGCGTTACCTGCCGCCGATGGTAACAAGAACCACCACCAGCAAGATAACATTGAATAAAATCAACAACGCCAGCCCACGCCGCAAGGCGGTCAGGTGCACGCGGTGTTGGGCAGATTTATTGTTTTGGATGCGCCTCCAGCAGTCTTCAATATTTGCGCACCAATACGCATAACTTCCGCCATAGCCCTTTTCAGCGTGCAACTCGTTTTCTTTTTCATTACCGCAAAAGCAACATTTTTTCATTTTACAATTGGCGGGTCACTTTCAAGAATACGCTCTGCGTAATATTTCAGCACATCCGCAATTTTAGCTTTGATTTCATCTGGTACAGGCTCTTCGTACATCGCGCAGAATGTTGGCGATAAATGCCCGTTTTGTTTTCGTGATAGCCAGATTGCAACAAAAGCCACATCTGGTTCATTTGGCATATTCATGCCGAACCCCAATTCTTTTATAACCTTTTCTTGTAATGACATCATTTACTCCTATCTGCCTAACGGTTATGCTTTACCTGCGGGGCGGGGCTTAGGAAACCCACACATTGCGCAAGTATCATCAATAAACACATGCTCAACGACGTGGCAGACGTTAGCCCCGTCAGCGTGCAAGCGGTGTTCTACGGCTTCAAAGATATAGAAATCACCATTGCAGGCAATGAACTTATTACCAAGAGCAAGTTCATCGTTGAGCCATTTTTCTATTTCAACGGGAGCGTGACACGAATTGAACAAAACTTTATACATAACATCCTTTCATGCAAAGAGCCGTAGAACGGTTTGCGTTACCTGCGCGCAGGCTTCGCAACCTTTTTTGTTTTGGATTTGACAACTTTTGCGCCACGCTTCGGCGCGTCAGGTGAACGCTTTGTTAGGCGTTTCCTGAGCCTGAAAATAATATACGCGGCGTTTTGGTGGCAAAGTTCGCAAAGAAAATAACCATCAAAGAAAACTCCTAACCAAAGAACTTTGCCACAATTTACACATTTATGACTTTTTTCGTTGTGCATAATAAACGCCTAACTATCCTTATCAGTCTACTGACTGATAATATTCCACTGATTTAACTCCAATTTATCCAGCGGACTTTCCACGCCCTTGCCACCAGGCTGGAGAATATGCAAATAGATCATGGTTGTCTTCACATCATTGTGACCCATCAACTCAGCCACGGTGCGAATGTCGTAACCTGCTTGAAGTAGATGTGTGGCGTAACAATGACGAAAGGTGTGCGGACTTACTCGTTTGGTAATGCCTGCCCGGATGGAAGCCGAGCGGATCGCGCGTTGAAGTTCGCTTTCGTGCTGGTGATGTCGTCGGCGTATTTTGCTTTCAGGATCGACGCTGTAGTTTCTCGCGGGGAAGACCCAAAACCAACCCCAATCACAGCCGATGTTCGGGTATTTCCTATCAAGCGCATTTGGAACATAAACGCCAGGCATTCCACGCTGAAGGTCGATCTCGTGTAAATGACGAGCAATCGCCATCTGATCCATTAGTGGTTTGACCAGGCTGCGCGGAAGAGGAACGGTGCGGTCCTTATTGCCTTTTCCAGCTCGGATTGTGACTGTCATCAGCCAAAAATCAATATCTTTGATACGCATGTTCTGACATTCTTTGAGGCGCAAACCGCAACCGTAAAGCATCCGAGCCATCAGATTGAAGGGGTCATTGTCAACCAAGTTCAAAACTTTAGCAGTGTCTTCGCGGTTGAGGACAGTCGGCAGGCGCTTTGACTCTTTTGCCGCCAAACCCTGAATGCCGTCGATCTGGATGCCAAGCACATCGTTATACATAAACTTGAGGGCATAATGGCATTGGTTTCGCGAGGAAGCGCTAAGGTGACACGTATTTGCAAGATAGGACAGATACGCTTCGATCTCTGGCTTCCCCATCTCGCTGGGGTGACGTTTCTTGTTGAATAGGATGAACTGATACGCCCACTTGACATAGGTTTCAGCCGTCCGTGGGCTGTAGTTCTTTCGCCTGACTGTCTGCCGGATCGTATCAAGTAATTGGCTCATTGCACTCCTTTTGCTATATCTACTTAATAGGTTAGACGCCTGTAGGTAAACTACTGTACTTTGCCAGGCGGGTAATCTTCGCCTGGATCATCTTCTTGATAGTCTTGCCTTTGGCGAGCTTGTGTGCGCGGCGAAGGTGCGCCAGGTCGTTGACATAATGCAGGGAGGTTTTCAGGTCGCCGACGGTGGAATGGATCAGGCGGGACACGTCATTGCAGGTCGAGCAGACTTTGTCGCCGTCTCTCACCCACGGAACCTGCTGCCCGGTGGCGTAGGACTCGCCGCAGAGCATTTCTGACATCCCAGCTTTGGCGCGGCGCACGAAGTGGTAGTAATTGCCGTTACTCTGCCACATAGGCTTTTTCCTTTTCGACGGCGGATTGAAGATCAAGAGCGACCGTGCCGCGCTGCGCGTCCAGAGCTTTCAGGGCGTCTGTGAGGACGGTCGTGACTTCGCTGCGCTCTTCGCGGGTGAACATGAGCAGGATGCCGACGGCGACGAAGAACCAGCCAAGCATAAATACGGGGGTGTTTTGTCTGATGTACACTGGTAGTATTCCTTTATGTAGATAATTTTTTAGTCTTTTTTCTCATGGTCATGAGATGATATTGCACTGTTTTGGGACTCCCCCACCAGGTGGGGGAGTGGGGAATGATCAATTACTCTGTTTTTTCGTTTTTCGCGTGAGAATTGCCGTCTTTACTAGTTGGAATTAAGAACTGATCTGCGGGTGCTATCTGCGGTTTTTTATTCGGGCAATAGCGATAATGTGCGGAAAGTGCGTTCGCATTTTGCAGGGATGCGCCGCACCCAAGCGGGCATGGCTGCGGATATGCGCTCGCATTCCTGCTATTCTGCGAACCGTGCGACGCAGAAGGCTGGCTCTGCGTCGCACCAGGCGCAGCCTGCGTTTCTTGTTCGTCGAGCAGCGACGTAATGCGACGCAGTACGGCGTTGAACATGACCTCCATAGAGGATGCGTTCGCAACTCCGTGCGGGATGCGGTCGAGCTTTGCCTGGATGGAACCCATGCCAAAAGCTGCGAGGGTCGGGAAAATTCCGTATGCGAACGCACCGAACCATTGCCACGATAAAAACGAGACAGCTTCGCTGATGTTCGTCAATGTCTCTGCGAGATTGAGTAAGCCTTCGATAATTACAAACAAGGTCAACCAAAAGCCGACCAGGCTGCGCAGATCGTCGTACATTACTTTCATGCGGGTCTGTTGAGCATGCTTGGCTTTTTCAGTTTCAGCATTCGCTGAAACCTTATAGATCGTGCGACCGTGCCAATACGCAAGAACGTAGATCGAGAGACCAAGAAATATAGCGAAGACTGGCGCAAGAATACCGGCTCCAATCTCCGCGCCGAATTGACTGACGCGCGGAACCTGAATTGCCATTGCGATAAAGACCGCGAGGGTCGGGGCGTTTCTCATGAATTTTTCCATAGCGGTGAAGCTCCTTTATGAGGCTGGGTTATTTCTTTTCCGGCAAGCACACGAATGGGGCGGGCGGCTCGCCGTGTTCTGACACGTAACGCAAGAAGGACTCCCCTTCTGCGAGGAGGTCCAGTTGACCGTTGCTGTTCTTGACCAACTTTACAAACTTTTGATACTCAAAAAACTCTCTGACCTTCTTCAAGGATTTGTGAACCTCTGTGCCTTCCCACATGCCGTAGCTTAGGGGGATACGCCTGTTGATGACACCGTCGGCAAGCTCGAAAAGCTGAGTTTTCGTACATGGCACGGTCGCGTCCAGCCAGATCTCGCCGCCTTCGTAGGTCTTCTTGACCATCGGGTGCAGCGGGTCGAATTCGGGTTCGGTTTCCTCTTCGGCTGTCTCTTCTTCGTGGCGCTTGTAGGTGATGGTCGTATTGACAAACAGGAACGACGCTAGGGCGAGAATAAAAATGCCAATCGCGATCATGAGAAAGATTTTTGTGCGTTCGACGCCTTCGGCATATTTCACGTAGAGGCGGGAGTTTTCATCCTCGATCATTTTGGTGGGTGCGTAGGCTGTTGCGGTTCGATCAGCCCGCCGGTCTTGTGCTGCTTTTTCGGTGCTGGTAGCTTGCATGGGTTGAGCGGTCATGGTGCCAGGTGCGACGGTAAGCCAGGCGGTGGACGTGGACGCGCCGGATTGCTGAGTGAGCGCTGCGGGGGTGGCGGTGAGCATGTCGGCTTGCTGTGTCCAGCGGAATTGTTCCTGGATGCGCTCTTCGTATTCAGCGGTGGTCTGGATCATTTCTTCCTTGACCGCTTGCTGTGTGGAGGCGAGTGATACCCGTGTGGCTTCGTAGTCAACCGTCGGCTCGGGAAGCGGTGACGGTGTTTGCGCGGGGGCTGTGGCTTGCGAGGTGTTGCGTTCGCGCGCCGACGGCTGCCCCTGCATGAGCCCGCAGGAGGTGACGAAGAGAGCGAGGAGTGCGACGTACAGGTGTTTGTTCATTTTGCTTTCGGCATTGTTCTTTCTGATTTTGACTTAGGCTGGTGGATCCGTCCCGCATGCAGGTCGGTGATTGCCGACCTGCATGCTTCCAGGGGAACGGGGTGGAGGGAGGAGAACAGAATGTCGCTTCACAGCGAATGGACTGGGCAGGATTTGAACCTGCGTTTCTGGAGAAAACCAGTGAGCCGCCATACTCAACCAGCCCGTGTCCCGCAGAGTGAAGGGAGCACCCTGCGGGGGATCGTCGCACTTACCGATAAAAAGTTTTGTGCGTTGATCTTGAAGCGTATCCGACTGCCAGGCTTGCCTGGTCAAAATCGGTGCTTGCCTTTGGAACCCACCCGGTCTCAACCGTCGGCGACGGCAAGCCTTCCGGGTGGGCTGCCTGCCGCTCCACCCCGCCTACGTTTGGCGATGTTGCTACCAGTTCTACGGGCAGGAATTACGGATTGACAGGACTATGAACGGGAGGCTGGAAACAACGTTTGTCCAGACTGCTCAGGTTCACGGCTTGCGCCGCTCCCGTAACATTCAAGAAAGGAGTGATCCAAACTTCAGCACGATCTTTGCTGCGTCCCTGGACAATTCGCCTCTTTCGAGGAAGTTTGCTTTTTTAGTGCCAGGCACTCCTTTGTATTCATTTGTATTCGTTTGTAAAAGTTAGCCAAGTCGCTCGGAAGACCCTAAGTCCGAAAGTCGATTGAACTCTTCGCGCAGGCGACCTGCACGTCTTACAGAAAACTGCTCGGGACAGTGAGCACACGACTTGGCTTCGGTTGTAAGCTCTTCCTACCAGCCAAAAGGAGTTTGGCTAACACGATGGAAGCCGACAACCTGGTCGGACGCGAAGGTCTCTCCGCTAGTGTCCGCTTAACTACTTAATGGGTTAGAAAATAAGAACTAAACGTCTTTGCCAAAGCGTTTGGAAAAGTTATTCTTCAATGCCGTTGGCGTGAGATGGGATTTCATGGAGCGTTTGATCGCCGTCCAACCCCAGCCCATTGCGCGGGCTTTCTTGACCCACTGGATGGCGCGGTCGGTGGGCTGCCATCCGGCAAAGCCTTTGCCTTTGATAAAGCGGGCGTTGATGGCGTCTGACTTCAAAATAAACCAGTACGTCCAGGCGCGGTTCTTATGGCGACCGCCACGGGAAATCTTTGTCTTTACAGCGGGAAGCGTTTTGCGCTTGATCTGCATGTTCACATTGCGAATGTCAACATCGTGATAATCCGCGACCTGGCGCGACGTCCACCATTCATCGCCCCAGTGTTTGGCGCGGTATTCACAGAGCTTGTACAGGGTTGGGTCTTTGATGCGCTTCCAGTCGAAGTAAATCCAGTTCATGGGATCGATCACCCACAACTTGAAAGCAGTGCGGTCAATGACGCGAATGGTACGTTCGCCAGGGAGAACGCGGGCAGGAACGAGACCGTGATCGCACCACCAGCAAAAGGCGTGGATCTCGACGTTGATCAATTTGGCAGCCTGGTTGGCGGTGATAATGCTGGGGTTCTTGCTTGGAGGCGTGAGCAGTAGATCTCGCTTCCAGCGCAGGCGAACGGCGATTTGTGTGCGCCCCATTTTCTTTGCCATTTCTTTTTCGGACAGCCAACCGAGATTTTTACGGACGAAGGCATCTTCTTCGGGTGTCCAACCTCCGGCTTTTGTTGGCTTTTCCTTCTGCTCGTTTTTTACAATAAGCGGCATGGTGGAACGGGCGGCGATGTGGCTGCGCTCCATGCCGCTGTTTGCGATGGCTTGGTTCACTGCGAGATCAATCAGACTAACGGACACGGCGGGCTCCTTCCAATGTGTTTTGGACCATGTCTACCAATGGACACATGCCGCAGGTTTCTTGGGATGCTGCCGACCGCAGAGAGCATTTGTCGCAGGTTGCCATGACGGCTTCGGTGAAAACCTGCCAGGGTGGGACTTTGCCGACCTGGTAGAGGGCATCCCATTCCGGGAGTTCGGAGCCGCGCACTTTCTCAGTCGCCGGGGTCTCTTCGCTGCGGATCCGCTTTTCGTTACGAGCTCTTGACTTTTTCGCTTGAGTCTCGCGTTTGAAAGTAACGAACTGGGCGCAGGCACGAACGACGACGGCTCCGCTGGGTTTCTTTTCAGCAAGTTTGCGGCACATTGCGACACGGTCGGCGACGTCTGGAATAGACAAGAGTGCATCGAGGGCTTCTCGAGTCATGGGCAGGCGTCCCTCTTCCATCAGGGTTTGTTCTTCAGGGGTGAACCTCATGATCTTGAGGTGGTAGTAAATATTGGTCGTGCTGGTGCCAACTTTTTTGGCGATGTCACGAACGCTTACTTCGGCATCGACAAGCCGTTGATAGGCTCGGGCTTCTTCGACGGCGTTCATGTCGGCGCGTGAGACGTTGGCGGCTGTGGCTTTGATAAGCAGCTCGCGACCGTTGTGATTGCTGCGCTCCTGGATATGGGCGTCAATCTCGCGCATTTTATTGAGGTTGCAGGCTCGCAGGCGGCGTTCTCCGTCTACCAGGGTGTAGGTGCCATCGCCGTTGTCTTCGACGGTAATGGGCGTGACCAGCCCAATGTCTTTGATGGAACCGGCGAGTTCATGTAGCTCCTGCTCGTTGAATGTTTTTCGGGGCTGTTCTGGATTGAGTAAAATGTTATCTACTGAAATTTTCACTGTAACCTCACTTGAAACTTACGCTTGAAACATAAGCGCTCTCGAACAGAGTTAGATTTTCTTTGAATACGACAGGCACGTCGCC
>JAFLCF010000049.1 GCA_017303735.1 Anaerolineae bacterium | reverse complement strand
CTAGAATCAAATCCAAAAAGAAAGGAGAGCATCCATGAACAACATGTTTATCATCGATCCCGATGACGACGAAATCGAACAGGAAGTTGTTGTCGAAGAAGCAGGAGAAGAAACTGCCGAAGAAGAAATTAGTAACGAATCCGGCGAATAACCCATTTTAAGAATCATTCAGGCGCATGGACTCACATCCATGCGCCTGTGTTCTTAAATTTACTCTTCAATTTGAAAGTCAAAAAACGCCCCTTCGATCCGATAACTGCCGCGCAATCCTTTATAGCCAAAGAATAACCACTTTTGCGGGGCATTCATGGGCACCTGATTCGTCACAAAAATATTCGGGTTGACTTTGCTGGTGACTGAAAGCGTATCAAAAATGAATGAAAGTGAAAACCCGTCGCCCTGATAAAGTGCCACTGTTCCCAACATAGTTTCATAGGTATTCGGGTCTTTTTGCAGGATTATATTGCGCTCCACATCCCCATTTGGGATGACCATCAATAAACCTTGTGAGTTCACATCTGGCTGAGGGAAGACACCCATCAAAACGTCGGCATTCTCAAGGGCTTCCATTTGGATGGTGAACGTTACTTTCCCGCTTTCAGGCAGGAGAGTAAACAACCCATAAATCTCGGCATCCTCTCCACCATTTCGCTCTGACAAAAAAGACAAACTCCCATCGCGCGCAGAAAATACATAAACCGGCTCCTGCCAACATCCATTCCCCTTCGCCTCCAGATCAATCGGAGGATATCCCCGCCAAGATTGGCTGATACAACCTTGCAGCCAATCTTCCCCTATTGCAATCGGGGGCACAGGGGTATCCGTAGGTAAAGGTGTGGCAGTCGCCGTATCTACAGGAGTTGGGGTAAACGTTGGTTCAAGCGTTGCGGTATCGGTTGTTGTTGGAGGCAGTGAAGTTTCTGTTGCTATTGCTATAAAGGCTGTCGGGCTGGGATCAACAGATGCAAAAGGAAACCAACCCATTACCCCTGTGATCACTGCGCCTAAAATAACAGCCGCAAAACCGATCCACGCCGCAATGATCGGGTAATTCGGTTTTTGAGGTTTCTTACTACCACCTTTTTTTCTTTTTAACTTTGCTGTGTTCTTTCCATCCCTAGTGCCACCCTCATGTCTATCCTGCTTAGTGACATAGACCGTATTGCCATCTCCATGAATGTTGACACTTTCTGTTAAATTGCCACCTATTCCCTGGTTTTCTTCAGAGGATGATCCGTGCTTCGTTGTTCCGGGTTTTTGACTGTTCATTGCTATCCGCCAAGTGTTCAGTTTTTATGTGGATTTTTTTATTTATTATACAACTGAACACCTGGCTTTTGGATAGTTTCAAGGCAATGTCTCACCTACCGTCGGCTTGCGTAGCTTACTCAACACTGCCAGCGGATTCTCTCCGTGCCAGATGCTCAGTCCATGCAAGATAAGCCCGAGCTGGGAAAAGGCAAACCAGAACAGGACAACTGTCAGCGAGATGGAGGCGTTATCTATCCAGCCCGGGGCTGATTCTTTTAACATCGCAACCTGATCTAGCCAGCCGGTTAATTTTCCGTCGTAGCCTTCCAGCACTTCCAAAAGGTCTTGTAGATTCTTTTTGGTCGATTGGAAATCACCGCCCAGCAAATAGGATGTGTCACTGATGAAGACCGAGGCACGTTGGGCAAGGTCTTGCACATTGGCGATCTCCGAATCCAGCGAATCGACCTCGGAAATAAGATTGGATAGCAATTCATCACCGGGGACATTCAATTCAATGAAAGGCAGCGAATTCAACTGTTCCAGCGAGCCGCGCAGATCTTCCAACACGGTGCGAACTTCGCTGATGCGGGTGCGTGTACTATCCAACCCGGGGATCAGTTCATCATCCAGAGTTTGGTTGACCTGCTCCAGGACTTCTTTTGCATCGGCTGTTTGCTGGGTCAGCGAGAGCAAAGCATCTTCGGCAGATTGAATAATGCGCAAGGCACGCTCCACCTCAGACTTCGCTTTGCGTAAGTCGATCTGGATCTGAGATAGTTGCGTCTCTACTTCTTCCAAGCGGGTTGTGGCTTCAAGGGTCAACGGCTCGTTGTATACCCAGGCTAAAACCATCCCAACCAGGCTCGCCAGAAAGATCAAAGAACCGAGTCCGATCAAAATACCTGCTGCGATTTTTCGTTTCATTGATACCATCCTTTCAGGGATATGGCTTAGGTTTTATCATGACTGTTGACTACGGTCTGTCGTCAGCGATCCATTTTCAATAGAAATATGGAAATCGTGCATAGATAATAACCCTGCCGCCCAAATTTCCTCTCAGTAAGGAGTGCCCCTAATCTCCTATTTGAAGAAATATTGGCAGAAATTCGCAAAAAAAGGTGATTTTCGCTCATTCCATGCTTGACAAGCCGTCTAAGTTAGGCTATTATCTAATTAGACGTTTGCCTAACACAGGTATTTACCTAACCGCCCCCCTTTAGGAGAGAGAGGATGCCATGTCGATAACGACGCTTGATGAACCATTGGAAAAACAAGAAACGATGGTCGCTTCCGATGCCCCATCAGCAGAAGCGACAGCCCGCAACATTTTCACCCGCCAAACCGGGCAAGCCTTGATCACGCTCGGCAACCTGTTCAAACATGTGCCGCCATTCAATGAAAGTATCGACAGATCCACCAGTGAAACGTTGATCTCCATTGGTAAAAAATTGAAAAGGAATCGCTAACTTCATAACCGATCATGACAAGTCACAACTCCTCCCCTTCCATCGTTTGGGATTTTGGCACAGCCTACGAATTGTTCATCAGTTTGCATGTGCTGCTTGAGCCGGAATATTTCGGCATCCGCCCATCCTATGCTGCCAGTGTCCGGGCACGCATCCCAGTGGCAGAACGAAAACTGTTGGAGGAGTTGTACCCCATCCTTGGCGTTCCGCTCAAATGGATACACAGCCTGCCTGCTCCTAAAGACGCCATTAGTGCGTTGTGGGCACTCAAGCAAATTCCACCTGCACGCCGTATGATCGAACTGTACCGTACAGAAGACCCTTACGAAGGTAACAACCCTGAAGAAGAGGAAAAACACAAAGGTTACAAAACCACCCTTTTGCGCATTGCCGCAGAAGGAAAGTGGACCTCTGCTGATGTTGACTTCTTTCATAAGATATTTACAAAAAAACATGGCAACTTCAAACGCGAAGCCGCCGAGTCTGTCTTGGAGTGGTGGAGCCGACCCTCTGACCTTGGTGATGCATTTCTAACAGCCCTTCAGTCCTACTATCAGGCATTTTTTGAGGAGGAAGAAAAACGCATCGAACCCGCACTTCGGGCTGGGTTGGAACGTGCCCAGGCACTTGCCGCCACTGTCAGCTTTGAAGAGCTATTCACAGAGCTTTCGCAGGGGCTCCAACTTGGCGATGAATTCAACGCCGCAAACTTCATCATCGCCCCAGCCTTTTGGACAACGCCTCTGGTCTTCTTCGAAAAATACGATGCGAATACCATGCTCCTCACATTTGGCGCGCGCCCAGCAGATATGTCTGTCGTTCCCGGCGAGATCGTACCCGATGCGCTCGTCCGTTCGCTCAAAGCCCTTGCCGACCCCACCCGATTGAAAATTTTGCGCTACCTCACCAATGAAAGCCTCACGCCATCAGAAATCGCACGCAAGCTTCAACTGCGCCCACCCACAGTGACTCATCACCTCAAAGAACTGCGCCTTGCCGGGCTGGTGGAGCTTTCGCTGATGCATGAAGAAAACCGTTACACCATCCGCAAACAAGCGCTCAACGCAGTCTATGAAAACCTGAATGCCTTCCTACAAGGTGAACAAACTAAACAAATCGCATGAACGCCCAAAATAACTCATCCCCCAACCCATTCCGCATTCTGGGAGAATACAGCTCCCACATCCGCGCATTCAAACCGAATGCGCGGTTATATCTTTTTAATGTCATCATCACCGGCTCGGTGATGGGCATCTTCCGCCTCATCTTCAATTTCTACGCTCTCAGCCTCGGCTTCGACGAAGCTCTGCTCGGCAGCCTCATCACCGCCAGCAGTTTTGTCGCTCTGATCGCCGCCCTGCCCATGGGCTACCTCGCAGATACGATCGGACGTAAAAACTCACTCATCATCTCCAGTGCATTATTGGCAACCTCTGTGATCGCCATGTCACTCTGGCAAACGGAAGAAATCTTTTACATCATGAATGCCCTCTCTGGTCTGGCGCAAAGCCTGGCAGGTGTGACCATGTCGCCCTTCCTGATGGAAAACAGCGATGAGAAGGAACGCACCTACCTCTTCAGTTTCGGTCAGGGACTGACAATGACGATGGCATCCGTCGGCAACTGGATCGGCGGCTACCTACCCACCTGGATCGGTCAGACGCAGAACGTTTCTGCTACCAGCAGCATCGCTTATGGCAATTCCATTTTTATTGCAGGCATTGGCGCGGTCATTGCCATTGTGCCGCTTTTGTTCATCAAAACACCGAATATTACGCGCAGTCAGCGGGCTGTGTTTGCACCTTTCCAGTACGCGTCAAGTCACCCAGGCTTGCTCACCAAATTCGTCCTGCCTATGCTGCTTACTTCCCTTGGTGCAGGGCTGATCATGCCATTCATGAACGTTTTCTTCCGGGTCGTCCATCACCAACCCGACCCCGTTATTGGCACCTTATTTGCCTGGGGCTCGTTGGCAATGGGCATCGGGCTTCTGATCGCCCCCCCGCTTGCAGATCGCACTGGCAAGATCCAGCTGGTTGTGATCACACAAGCTCTCTCGATTCCTTTCCTGATACTGCTTGGTTTTTCCCCGATCTTTTGGGTGGGCGCTGCCAGTTATTACATCCGTCTCGCGCTGATGAACATGAGCAGCCCGGTCTACCAGGCATTTGTAATGGAACATGTCGACCCGTCAGGGCGCGCCACGGTAGCCAGCTTAACCAGCATGGCATGGAATTTCGGCTGGGCATTCAGCCCCACTATCAGCGGATGGCTGCAAGTTAAATACGGGTTTGGTCCTGCATTTGTGGGAACGATCACGCTTTATACGATCTCTGTCTTCATGTACTGGTCATTCTTTTGGAGACGAACGATCGAGCCCATCCAAACCCCAGCGGCTGCCGATTAGAGTATAAAGAATCAGCCATTTCCCTTCGAACTCGAAGCTGATCCGCTTCGAGTTTTTTATTACCAGCGAAGAAAATTCTAACTTGCAGAGTCAGGTATCCGCGCGAAGAGAAGCGAAAAGAGATAAGTCTTCTTTTAAACTAGCGTAGACATTTAATCCAATCTGGGGTAAAAGAATGTGTATTATTCTCAGGGATAAAAAAGAAAGTAAAGCAAATGGGCACCGCAGACCTCCATATCCACTCCATTTACTCACTCGATGCAACCACCACAGTACGAGCCATCTTAAAACAAGCGGCAGATGTCGGGCTTAATGTCATTGCCATTACCGACCATGATGAATTTCGCGGTTCACTTGAAGCGCAGCAACTCGCGCCGCAATACGGCATTGAAGTCGTCCCTGGCGTTGAAGTTAGTACGCAGGATGGGCATTTGGTAGCATTGTTCATCAACAAACAGCCGCCTGCAGGCATGAGCATGAACGATACGCTGATTAATATTGGCATGCAGGGCAGCATTGCGATTGCCCCACATCCCTTCAATAACCTGCCGCACAGCCTCTCCATGGAAGCCGTGCTTGGCGCACTCACCGATCCGCGTGTAAGGGGTATTTTGAGAGGGATTGAAACACACAATATGGGCACGCAAAACTTCGACCGGGTTGTTCAAAAGCTTTCCGTCTACCTGCCATTGGCAAAGATCGCTTCGAGCGATGCGCATATTTATTGGGCGATAGGAGCCGGGCGCACAAGTTTTCCGGGCATCACCGCAAGAGACTTACGTACTGCCTTGGAAAACAACACAACCACCCCCCTGCCATATGAAGGGGAATCTTCCGCGCGGGCGGTTTTGAGCTGGGTGCGCCGAATTACCATGCGCCGGTTTGGCTATGCTTCAGATACACGTTCAGCATCCACACCCATCAATACCCAACAGATCAGCAATTCCACCATCATCAAACTTAAAAAGAAACGGGCCAGTAAATAAACTGACCCGTTTGAGTAGACTTACTTATAGCCTGACCTTTTTCAGAAAACCAGGCGTATTCAATTCACGTTCCAACAGATAAGTGAAATATCCCTGCATGAGTGTTTCCGCCTCTTTCTGGACCTCAAGCCCAGGTCTGGCGCGTGAGGCGTCTTTATAGCTCGAACGTTGGAAGTGCCGCAAATACTTGAGCGTTTCCAGCGAAATTCGTGCCAGGTTGTTCAGCCCTTCCCCACAACGCGGACAGATCGCTCCACCCGCTGTAAAGGAAAAATATTGATCTTCCGCCAATATTTCACGTCCGCAATTTGCACATTCAAACAACTGCGGTCGAAATCCAACAGCATCCAGCAGGCGCATTTCATAGTAACGGATCGGCACCCATGCATCTGTTTCTTTCTCCAAGCGGTCGAGCGTTTCTACCAACAGGCGAAAGAGCGAAGGGTTTGCGCCTTCTTCTTCATACGAAAATCTCATCAACAATTCAATGACATAAGCAGCAAAGCCGGTCTTGATCAGGTCATCATGCAAAGGTAGAAAGGCATTCACCGTTTCAACTTGTGTCACGATCAGCAAGTCACGTCCTTTGGCAAGTTGCACGGTAATGTGAGTAAAAGGTTGTAAATGACCCGCCTTTCGTGAGGTGATCTTGCGTGCTCCCTTGGCAAGTGCGCGGACAATACCGTGGTCGCGGGTATACAAGGTAAGCAGGCGGTCAGCTTCGCCCCAATCGGCATGACGAAGGACAACAGCAGCAGCACGAAAAGAACGGAAGTCGGTCATGAAGTGAGTTGTGAATAGTTATTGATTATTATCAATCACCAAATGTTTTGGCGTAAACGCTTCGGGGAGAAGTTGGTTAACGGTGGTTTCTTTAACCAACTCACCCGCCCCATTTCCGAACAGAACAACCGCATTCAAACCAAATTCTGCCATTACCTGTCTGCATCCGCCGCATGGAGAGCCGCCATTATTGGTAACCACCGCGATCACCTCAAACTCCTGCTCCCCTTCAGACACTGCCTTGAAAATGGCAACCCGCTCAGCACACATGGTCTGCGGATACGCGGCATTTTCAACATTCACACCGGTATAGATGCGCCCACTTTTCGTCCGCAACGCTGCCCCGACAGGATAATTTGAATAAGGAACATATGCCCGGCGGCGCGCTTCATTTGCAAGGTCGATCAGGGATTTTTTCTCTTCATTTGTTAGGGACATAGTAAAACCTATTTATTTCTTTTTGGGTTTTCGCTCAAGTTTTCGGATCGCCCTAGCAGGCATACCGACCACCAGCGTATCTTCCGGAACATTTTTCGTCACGATAGCTCCTGCCCCTGTTCGAGCGCCATCTCCAAGTTTTACAGGGGCTACCAGCATCGTATCTGAGCCAATAAATACGTCCTCACCAATTTCTGTAGCGTGCTTTTTCTCGCCATCATAATTACAGGTTATCGTTCCAGCCCCAATATTTGTGTTTGCACCGATCTGTGCATTACCAATATAAGAGAAGTGCCCCATCTTCACACCATCGGCAAGGTATGAATCTTTGACTTCACCAAAATTTCCCATATGAACATGGTTGCCCAGGTGCGCTCCTTTTCTTAGCCGCGCAAAAGGTCCCATATCCACATCATTTTCGAGCACAGCCCCTTCAAGTGACGAAGAAAGGATCTTACAACCATCTCCGATCTTTGTATCACGGACAATCGTATTTGGACCGATCACATTCCCTTCGCCGATCTCTGTTTTTCCGTAGATAAAAGTATTGGGCATCACAACCGTATCTTTGCCGATCTTCACGTCAGCTTCGATATATGCAGAGGTGGGGTCGATCATCGTCACGCCATTCAGCATGTGTGTCTCATTGATACGTCTGCGCATTGCAGCTTCCACTTCAGAGAGATGCACGCGGGTATTAACACCAATGGTCTCTTCGAGGTCATCCATAAGAGTGGCATGTACCGACAATCCGTCTTTGGATGCAAGCTCAACGATATCGGTTAGATAATATTCACCCTTCTTGGGATTTTTGGGGATGCGGGACAGGGCATCCCACAACCAGTTGGCGTCGAAGCAATACCCGCCCACGTTCAATTCTTTGACCTGTAACTGGTCTGGCGTCGCAACATATTCTTCCACGATGGCAGTTACCGTTCCATCTTCCTTGCGGATGATGCGTCCAAACCCACGAGGGTCGTCTGCAATCACCGTCAGCATCGAAAGTGGACCTGAGTTTTGCTTTTGAGTATCCACCAATTTTTGGAGAGTCTCACCACGCAGAAGAGGCATATCTGCATAGCACACAACAACCAGATCCGTTTTCCCCTTGAGTAATGCCTCTGCCTGCATCACAGCATGCCCAGTTCCCAATTGCGGTGACTGCAAAACGGTCTGTGCAGAATCGCCAAGATACTTGGTCACCTCTTCTGCGCCATGCCCCACAACCACGATAGGCTTTTCAGTTGTCGATGCTTGAATGGCACGTAATGCATGCCAGATCATGGGTTTCCCAGCCACCGGATGCAACACCTTCGGCAGGGAAGATTTCATACGTGTGCCCTGCCCTGCGGCAAGGAGAACAGCCGTAATTTTCATTCAGTCACCTCATAATAAAAACAGGATTTGTGCGGGGATAACCTTGCTCCGCTACAAATCCCGTTTGAGAAATTCGTCCGCCGCAGCGGACGTGTCTGGCTGGGGCACCTGGATTCGAACCAAGATCCACAGCTCCAAAGGCTGGTGTGCTGCCATTGCACCATGCCCCAGTGCGGGCGAAATTGTATCACAATTCTATTCACTACCAGGGACAAGTCCCATTTTTTTTGCTTCTTCAAGCGAGATCACTTCAGGGTTCAATGACTTCCGACCCAGGTCCTGCGCCGCTGATTCCCAAAAATCATCCGTCGATTTTTCCTTTGGCTTCTCTACCGCCCCTTGTTTCAGCAACGCTTCCATTTCTGGTGCAGGGGTGGCTTTTGCCAGTTGATCTGTTTGTCTTTTGGGAGTGGGAGGGGCTGCAGCGGGTGCAGTTTTGAACTTCAGTTCGCCGGTTGCCCCAATGGAGGCAAGAGCTTTTTCCACCTGCCCACGCAAGGCAACCAAACCACGGACCGATTCAAGGATCTGGTCCTCGGTTGCAAGTCCTTTCCCCGCAACAAGCAGGGCATAGAGCGGCGTCACTGGAATGAACAATAGATCATGATCTCCACCGCTAAACACATGATACGACTCGATACTTTCCTGATGATTGTGGCGTGCCACTTTCATGCTGGTGCCATGGATCGCCATCAATGTGGAGATGAGAGAAACTTCCATGCTGGGGTCGTGCAAGTTGCCGGTGCGGGCATTGATCAGACCGCGCTCATTGAGCAAGAACACCGCATCCGCGTTGAAATCCTGCCGAAAGTTGGCGAGCAGGTCTGAAAGACGGGTTTGCTGAGGTTCGCCACTGCCTGTCGCACCAGAGTTGTGTTCGGGTGGAAAAATGGTTTGCACGAGCCCAAGCCCACGCTCGACCGAATCTAAAAAATCAGCCATGGGAATGGGTTTATCGAAGATCGAAAATGCACCGCTATTGAGCATTTCGTCGCGCATCTTCTTTTCGGTCATACCGGTGATGAAGATCACCTTCACCTCAGGGTGGCGCGCTCGAACCTTATGCATCAATTCAACCCCGCTTATGCCGGGGAGTTTGTAATCGGAAACCAGCATATCGATCTTGTGGCGGGACGATTCAAGCATCGCCTCCTCGCCAGATTGGGCTTCGTAGATCTGAATATCCTTGTTCTTTAGCGTATCCAATGTGGCGCGCAAAAGCCGAAGAATATCTCGTTGGTCATCTACAAGCAATAGATTTCGAACCATGCCACCTGCTCTCATTTGCAGAATCTCTGCAAGGGATAATAAATAAATTCTTTCGAGCCACGAATTTCGCGGTGAAATTCCGTAAGAATGTTCGAATTATAGCAAAATTCGCAATATGAAGAATAATCAGTTTTGACAGGTCTCGCCGATGCCAAAGGTCTCAATGTTCGATAATGGATTGGCGGTAGGGTCGAGTGCAAAACCACACAGATCAGGGCGTGCCGCAGCGATTCGCAACCGTGCATATAACGGAATGGCTGGAAGATCCTCGCTAAGAAGTATCTGGGTTTCGCGATAGGAAGGCAGATACGACGGGTCTTCGCGCAGAGAAGACTGGGCGGTTTGACAAGCCGAATCATAGGCTTCATTACCATAGCCCGTGATATTTGCACCCACCCACGAATTGGCTTCAGAGGGTATCGAAGCACTGGTAAACCAACTGCACGGAGGTTCGATGCTTTCAACCCCCAGAGCATATTGTGCCAGATCGAATTGACGCCCAAAGAGCGCCCCAGCCGGACCCGGGGAGTAAAGCTCATTCGGGGTGAGGAATTCCACGTTCAAGCCAATGCCGCATTCTGCGAGAGAGGCTTCGATGATGGCTGTAACCTGTCTGCGTTGGGCTGTAGATGTGGTCTGGTATTTCAAAACAAGCGGCGTATTGTATGCCACATTCCGCACGGAAATGGCGCGGCGCGGCGTGGATGGGTCATCGTCTGAGTCAAGCCAGCCTGCCTGCTCAAGCAGGGAGATGCCTATTTCAGGGTCATGGGGAATGACGGCGATGTTTGAATCAAAGGCAGGGTGATTGGATGGAAGATAGGAGGTTGGGACATCGGTTAATCCATACAGGATGTTTGTTGAGATCGTTTGACGGTCAAGACAATAAGCGAGCGCCTGCCGGGTGTATGTATCGGCAAAGAAATTCTGCCTGTCTTTTTGGATGTCATATCCATTATCGTAGGAGGCGGGAACAACTCCCAAGCCAAGCCATTCCATGCTTGTGCCTGTGGTGACGAACATCTGTGCCTGATCGGCAGTCTGCATTTCCTGAAGCAAGCCAACATGGTCTTCCAGGTTGATGGTGGGGTCGATCAGGTCACAGCGACCAGCGATCAATTCGGACAGAGCCAGGTCGGGGTCGGGAATGAAGCGGAATTGAACTCCGTCCAATTTGGGGTAGCCATCTCGAATCCGATAATAGTTTGAATTTTTTTCAAGGGTAATGCTTTCGCCGGGAATCCATTCTGCAATGGCGAAGGGACCCCAACCAATGGGTGTGCGCGAAGAAATATCGACATCGGGTAGTTGTGATGCGGGGAATTCGCTCCAGGCATGTTTTGGAGCAGGCTGCCAAATGTTAATGAAATAGGTTGGGTCAATAAAACCGGGAATGCCAAACCATTGCAAGGTGTTTTCGTCAGCAGCCTCATAAGTTTGTGTGCGTTCGATCAGGTAAGGATTTAGGTTTGCCTCGCGTTGGAGTTCGAACGCGTAGATCGAGTCGTCGGCGGTGAGCGGTGTGCCGTCAGACCATGTCAGGTCAGAACGCAAGCGGTATGTGACGACCATTTGGTCCATTTCAAGCGGGGTGACGCCATCATAAGTAATTGCACAATCATCGTTTCGACACTCTGCAGGTCGCACTCGCAAACCAGTCGTTAATTGAGTCAGGTTGCCTGCTGCATCTACCAGGGTGTCGCCAGCTTGCACTGTAGTTTTGATGACCTGGGCATCGCCATTATCAAATGATGGCAGCTGTGTCAGGATGGCTGGTTGATATTCGTAGCCAATGGTGTCAATGGGACCATCATAGATCGCGGCTAACACGCTTCGCGCGGCGGCGTTCAATTCTCCAAAGGGATAAAGGCTGTTTGGTTCCTGCCCCAAACATACCGTGAGGACGTTCTGTGAAGGCGCTGGGATATCAGGTGTGTTTTCCGATTCAGGTTCGAGGGTTGGGGTTAGGGTTTGAGTTGGGGCAGTCAAACATGCTGGAATTACAAGAAGGAGAGTGAGGAGTATGTAAAGAAGTCGTTTGTTTTTCATGTTCCCTGCCCGTGCAGATGTAGTCATAAGATTATTATACCCATTGAAAATAAAAAAGAGACCGTCGTGACGGTCTCTTTTGAAATCGTTCTTTTATTCTGCAAGGAAACAAGCCACCCAGTGACCCGGGCGAACTTCCTTGAACTCCGGTTCCTGTTGGGAGCAATGAGCAACGGCAATAGGACAGCGAGTGTGGAAACGGCAACCCTTCGGCGGGTTGAGCGGGCTGGGCACATCGCCTTTGAGAATGGTGCGTTCTCGCTTGACGTTCGGATGCGGTACCGGAATGGCGGAAAGGAGAGCCTTGGTGTACGGGTGCAAGGGTTCGCGGTAGAGCGATTCGCGGTCGGTCAACTCCACCATCTTGCCGAGGTACATCACGGCAACTCGGTCTGAAATATGTTCGACCACGCTGAGGTTATGCGCGATGAAGAGATACGTAAGCCCAAATTCATTTTGAAGATCCTTGAGGATATTCAAAACCTGGGATTGAATGGAAACATCAAGAGCAGAGACCGGCTCATCACAGACGATGAATTTGGGATTCAACGCCAGAGCGCGGGCAATGCCGATACGTTGACGTTGACCGCCTGAGAACTCATGCGGGTAACGTCGGGCATGGTATTCCTCCAAGCCCACCTTCTTAAGCATGTTAATGGCGATCTCCCAGCGTTCTTTCGGGCGCCCAACATTGTGAATCTGCAAGCCTTCCATGACGGATTCGCCGATCGGCATACGCGGGTTTAGGGAGGCGTAGGGGTCCTGAAAGATGATCTGCATATCGCGGCGCAGGGGTTTCAGTTCGCGTTGTCCCATTTTTAGAATGTTCTTGCCTTCGAATGTGACTTCGCCTGAAGTGGGTTCAACAAGGCGCAGAAGGGTACGCCCGACCGTCGTTTTACCACAGCCAGATTCCCCCACCATGCCGAGAGTCTCACCTTTTTTGACAGCAAAACTGACTTTGTCCACTGCCTGTACCCAGGCGGTTACGCGTTGAAGCAACCCCGAACGGACGGGGAAATATTTTACAAGTTTATCCACCACCAAGATATCTGGTTGTTCCTGTTTGTTCATTGTATTCATAAGTGCATGATTCCTTTTATTTTCCAGATTTCAATGGGGCGGTATGCCCGTTAGCATCTTGATACAACCAACAGCGAACCTTGTGACCTTCAGAGACTTCAACCAGACCTGGGTGCTGATCAGTACAGACGGTGAGGTTATGGTCTACACGGGCGCGGCAACGCGGAGCAAAACGGCAACCTTGCGGCAAATTGATGAGGTTGGGAACACTGCCGGGAATGACATCCAAACGCTCACGGATCTCACCGAGAACCGGGATGGAGCCGATCAAGCCCTGGGTGTAGGGGTGAAGCGGTTTATCAAAGAGGGTTGCCACCGGAGATTCTTCAACGATCTCACCGGCATACATCACGACGACGCGGTTCGCCATTTCTGCGATCACGCCCAAGTCATGGGTGATGAGCATCATGGCGGAGCCGAGTTGATTTTTCATGTCGCGCATCAGGTCGAGGATCTGAGCCTGAATGGTCACATCCAGCGCAGTGGTGGGTTCATCGGCAATGAGAAGGTCAGGTACACATGCAAGCGCCATCGCGATCATGACACGCTGAGACATACCGCCGGAAAGTTCATGGGGGAACGCATCAGCCCGTCGCTCGGGCTCAGGGATACCAACCAGTTTCAGCAATTCGACGGCGCGTTCGCGTCCGGCTTCTTTACCAAAATCCTGGTGAATGTTCAAAACTTCAGAAATCTGGTCACCGGCACGAAATACAGGATTAAGCGCAGACTGCGGCTGTTGAAAGATCATGGAGATGCGATTGCCGCGCACCTGCATCATCTCTTCTTCTTTTGCAGTGACTAGGTTCTTTCCGTCAAAGTTGATCTCACCTTCCACGATCTTGCCGGGGGCACTGATGAGACGCATGATCGACAGGGAGGTGACACTTTTCCCACAACCAGATTCGCCCACAATGCCAAGAACTTCGCCAGGGTAAATCGAGAAGTCTACACCGTCCACGGCATGTACAACGCCGTCTTCGGTATAGAAGTAGGTTTTAAGGTTTTTTACTTCCAAAAGGGGTTGATTGATCTCAGACACGGTTTACCAGATCTCCTTGGAATTTGATATGTGTTTTATTTCAACGTACACAAGTCTTTACTTTCAATATAGGAAAGCACAGGGGCGAAGGTTTCCAAGTGGAAGGAACCGCCCGAGGGTTTTTCCTTTACCAAGCTAAAAATTATATTCTTCTCCGCATGACGTCCATCCAACGGGATCAGCAAGGTATCAAAGTTCGAAAAGAACGGGCTGAAGGAATGGATTCGCTGAGGCTGGTCGTAATGCAATTCAAGAATCACCATCTGCCCACTGGTTTGATAATAGTTGAACGTTTCGTCGGTCAGGTTCAACTCATCCCAGCGTTTGTCACCGGAGATCTGCTCGTTTACCATCACTGTAATCGCGGCAAGTTGTTCAGAGCCATCCTGTAAAACGACCTCATCACCATAACAACGCACGATACCAAATGCTGGTTGTGCCTCAAAAACGGGATAAAACCAGAGTGCGTCTTTGGTGTAGGCAGCCAAGCTCAGATAAATGCACATCATGATCGACAGAAAAATTGTCAATATGAAGTTCAAGACTGAGGCAGTCTTGCCTGTACTTTGCCGATGGGTTTCGTTCACTCTATGCTCTAATAACTACTTGAGGATGAGTGTAATCAAAACCCGGACTTGATCACTTTCCGGAATTGACTGAATTGTAACAGAGATATTCTTGTCTGGCTTGACGCGCAAGATCGTGATTGCGCCGCCAATGGGACTTTCAGGGCTATTCCCACGTTTCGTCCATTCCAGGGCTTCCAGCTCGGATCGGTAGTAATTTGTGATTGTATCCACATCACCCGTAACAATGTATGAGATGCTCGTGTTCGCTGCGGCAAACTTCAACGTCTCAGCTTCAGGGTGAATGGGGACATCGGCTGGGAGGGAATCAAGGTTGGCTTGCACAGTTGCTGTAGCAGCTATGATCTCATCGTCTGTTTTATCTGCTACGGCTGCTGGTCGTCCGCAGCCGGTCAAACCCAATACGGTTATCATTATCAAAATTAATACAAAAGTTATTTTTTTCATTCCTGCTCTCCACAATAAGAATTAAAGTTTGAGGCGCGGATCAAGCGCATCGCGTAACCCATCACCTATATAGTTAAAGGATAGAGACATCAGGAAAATGCACAATCCGGGATAAAAAGCAAGCCAGGGTTGCTGCCACATACGTTCTTGAACGTTCTGCAGCATATTGCCCCAGGTTGGTACAGGAGGGGTGATCCCAAAGCCGAGGAAGGACAAAGCCGCTTCCAAAACGATCACGCCGCCAAGCCCAAGGGTAAGGTTGACGATGACCGGAGCAAGCGAATTCGGGATCATATGTTTTGTGATGATTCGCCAGTCGCTGGATCCCATTGCACGGGCAGCTTGTACAAAATCCAACTCGCGTAAGCCCAACACCATGCCGCGCACAAGGCGGGTGGCACCCAGCCAGCCAAAGGCGATCAATACAAGGGAAATGATGACCGCCTTGGACCATTCATCTGGCAGCCCGGGGATCGTCATACCGCGCAGCATGGCGGAAAAGAACAATAGAAGAGGAAGAGTGGGAAGCGTCAGTAGAAATTCAACAATACGTTGAATAAGTGCATCGACCCACTTGCCAAAATACCCTGAAACCGCACCTACAATAACACCGATGGTTTCGCCCACAAAATTTACGAGCACCGTCACAAACAATGAGATACGTGCGGCATACAACAAGCGGCTGAAGACATCCCGTCCAAGTTCATCGGTGCCAAGAATATGCTCCGAAGAAGGGTTTGAATAAGAAGGTGCCAGATTCTGTTTATAGGGGTCGTAGGGGGCAAGAGTATTGGCAAAGACCGCCAGAAATACAAAAATTACAACGATCACCATCCCAACCACTGCCAATTTATGTTTTAGGAAGCGTCGTCCAATAACGACGTACCATTTCTCTTCCTTGATGGTTGAGAGTGTTTCTGAATTCAGTTGAGCAACTGCCATGTATGAATATCTCCGATCCAGAAAGGTTAACCCAGGCGTATGCGAGGGTCTACAACAGTATAAAGAATATCCCCGATAAGGGAAGCGATCACAACCAAAACCGCGCTAACAAACAGGAACGCCATGGCTACGGGATAGTCATTTGCAGCCAGGGCATACACATAGAGGAACCCCATACCAGGCCAGTTGAAAACCGTCTCGGTAATTGTTGCACCACCAAAGATGCCAGGGATCTGGAATACCACGATCGTAATTAGTGGGATCAACCCGTTGCGCATGGCATGTTTCATAATGACAACACGTTCCTTCAAACCTTTTGCACGGGCAGTGCGGACGTAATCTTGGCGCAAAACCTCAAGCATGGCGGTGCGCATGAAACGGCTCCAGCCTGCCATATACAGAAGGGACAAGACAATGGTCGGCAGCAAGGCATGAACCGCAATATCCAATGCAGACCCAGGGGTTGCATTCAGCAATTCAAGCAGGCTACCAGGAAGAGGCGCCCGCACAAGAACTACATTTCCAGTTGGTAAATAAGGGAATCCGAATGCTTTATAAAGCGGCGATTGATTCCCCCCAAACAAGATGATCATCATCAAGCCGAACCAGAATACCGGCATGGCGGTGCCAAAAAAGGAGAATGAAGTGACAAAATAATCAAGGCGTGAATACTGCTTGACGGCGGAAAAGATGCCGATCGGAATGGCAATGACCAGTGAAACAACTGTGGCAGAAACCATTAGGATCAAGGTGTTGCGTAAACGAGAGAGTAAAACATCTCCCACGGGTGAACCGCGCGCCACATTCCATGAGGTTCCAAAATCGCCACGGATAACACCCAAAGTGCAGGTGGATTCGACGGAGCGGCAAGTGGAGGTTTGAAGCTCGGCTCTCCCAATATTGTCAAACCAATCTTCGCCAGTCAACCAGGCAAGATAGCCCCAAAATGGACCACGATGCAAACCTAAATATTCAGCAATGCGGGCGATCTGTTCATCGTTAAACCCTTGGTTTGCGCGCCCACCCCGGCCGGCTTGTCTTAATTCATCCAACGGTCCACCCGGCGCAAGCCACAAAATAAAATAGATCGCCATTGAAGCGGCGATAATCACCAAACTCATCTGGAAAAATCGTCGAATTAAGTAATTAGTCATGTTCTTTGCTGCCCTTTCTAAATTTCAGGGGATTGAGTTTTATTTCAAGGCATACAATAAAAAGAAAAATAATGACAACTTCTAATAAAACCAGAATGGAGGATGGTGGTTCCCCACCATCCTCCACTTTACTTACTTTACGATCTTATTGCTCGAAGTCGAAGTTCTCAACGTTCCAGAATTCGCTGTTGGCGGTCGGGTCCATCAACACACCCACAACGTTCGGGCGGGTCACGAGGATCTTGGCGCGGGCGAACAAGGGCAGGCTGGGCAGGTTTTCGGTGAAGATCGCCTGAGCCTTGGCATGTTCTGAAGCCTTGGTGGCTTCGTCGAGAGCCTGAGTCGCAGCATTGCATGCAGCATCAAATTCGGCATTCTCGAAACCAACGTTGTTGGAGTTACCCCAACCAAGTTCAGCGCTGGGCAACTGCGAAGAGATGTACAGGGTGCATGGGGGCTCAACGCCGGTCAACCAGGCAAATTCGCCCAAATCATAGGCGCGTCCGAAGACGATACCATCGGGACCATCGGCAAAGAATTCGCCACCCTGAAGTTCAATGGTGGTTTCGATACCGCAGTTGTCCTTAAGCTGACCCTGAACGATCTGGGTTACTTTTTCGCGCAGCGGGTTCACGCGGGTGCTGTGAACGAAGGCGAGCTTGTTGCCTTGGCCGTCATCGAGGATGCCATCGCCATCAGTATCGGTCCAGCCGAGTTCCGCAAGCATGGACTTACCCTTTTCAGCATCGAATTCGTAGATGGTGACATTGTCATCACCAGCGTAAAGCGGGTGATCAGACGCGGTGTAGGTGTGCTGAACAACAGCAGCGCCGTTGGTCGCGCCGTCAACGATCGCCTGACGGTCGAGACAGTAGGCAATCGCCTGGCGGAAGGCAACGTTTTGGAAGAGCAAGGAGCCATCAGCAGCCTCGAGGGTTGCAGCAGGTCCAGAGTAGCCTTCAACCGGCTTGGTGTTGAAATCGAGGTGTTCAAACACGGTACCAGCCACAACCTGAGGAATCATCAAACCTTCAGATTCAAATTGGCGGATGAGGGGCAGGGAACCTTCGAAGGCAGCGTCCTGGGTACCGAAATCACATTCACCGGAAGCCAACTGAGCAATGAGCTGGTTGGTGTCGGGGATGAAGCGGTAGATCAGGGTGTCGATCTTGGGCAGGCCTTCGCCAGCGCGCCAGTAGGTTTCGTTCTTCTCAACGGTCAGGTGATCACCAGCAACCCATTCGGTCAGTTTGAACGGACCGAAAGCGAGCGGATCGCGGTTCACGGTTTCGTCAGCAAGCATTTCAGCGGGGGTCATCGGGCTGGAGCCACCTTCGCCATACACATGTGCAGGAAGCGGGGTGATCATACCGTCAACGAAGTAGGTACCGCTGGTGTAGCTCGGCATGAAGTAGTACTTGTAGGTTGAGTCATCCACGATCTCGATCTTCTGAGTCTGGGTCTCATAGAAGTACTTGGAGCTGGGGGTATCGGGGTGAGCGCCGACGTTGTAGGAGAATTCGATATCCTTGGTGGTTACAGGAGTGCCATCTTCCCAGGTTGCGCCTTCAGCGAGAGTGAAGGTGGTCACAATCTGAACGGTCGGGTACTTCTGACCTTCTTCAACGGTGACTTCGACGGGAGCGCCTTCAGCCTGGTTCAGGGAGATAACGGTGCCCACTTCGAGGGTCACAGCCGCATCCTGAGCGCCATCATAAACGACATCGCCGACACCAACTTCAATGGTTTCGCTCGTGGCGGTATCATCGAAGGTGGAAAGACCATAGAGCACGCCCTGATAGTCGTAGGTGCGGGCATCGAAGGTGTTGTCATAGAGAGCTTCGAGAACGAAGGTCTTGACCAACGCAGATTCACTGTACAGATACAAGGTGGAAGGTTCCTGAGCCAAACAAGCAACCATCACTTTGGGCTCAGCAGGAGCAGCTTCTTCAGTAGCAGCAGGAGCAGCTTCTTCAGTAGCAGCAGGGGCAGATTCTTCGGTGGCAGCAGGAGCACCGCACGCAGCAAGCACCATGCTGGCGATCACCAACAAACCAAGCAAAGCAAACAATCGGTTTCGTAACATTTGTTTTTCTCCTCCAAGAAGAAAATTTAGGGGTTTGAAGTACAGACACAACATGCAAAAGTTACATTTTTATCTCTTGCTGAACCACCTCCTTCTATACAATATAAAAGGTTTTTACAAACCGATAGGACAAAGAGAATTATACCTAATTCTAGAGGCGAGTCAACCGCGATGACATAGTATGGGCATGTATAGTCATTTTCACGCCTTAAACCACACTTTAGTAGCTTTTGAACACCCTACTGTAGGACTGTTTTTTTAACACAACCTGATAAATTCCCTATAATTTTTGTGACAAGAAAATGACGACAAAACCGCCTCAAATCGAACCTGATTCCTGAGTCTCCCCATTTGACTTTTCAATCGCCGCAACCTTTCCCGCTCCGCGTTGACAATCCCCCTCCCCTGCCATACAATTTATTTATCACTTCATTCAGGAGAAATCATCATGCTCAAAGAATTCAAAGAGTTCGTCATGCGCGGAAACGTGCTCGATATGGCAGTAGGCGTCATCATCGGCGGCGCATTCGGTAAGATCGTCGGCTCACTCGTCAATGACATCCTCATGCCCTTGGTCGGCTTGCTTATGGGCGGAGTCAACTTCAGCGAACTGTCCGTCACAGTTGGCAGTGCCACCATCATGTGGGGACTCTTCCTTCAAACCGTAGTGGATTTCCTCATCATCGCCTTTGTCATCTTCCTCATTGTCAAATCAGCAAACAAGATGAAGAAAGCCCCTCCCCCAGCAGACCCCACCACCAAGGAATGCCCACACTGCATCAGCACCATTTCTATCAAAGCCACGCGCTGCCCGAACTGCACCTCTGAATTGAAAGCGTAAGAGTAGCTTCATCTAAACACCGCTCTGGCGGGGGCTAAGCCCCCGCCAGAGCATTTAACGCACAGGTATAATGTCGGCACCATGAATTTAGATTTCATCAACAAACTCAACCCTCAGCAGCGCAGCGCGGTCACAGCGGCGGATGGACCTGTAATGGTCGTGGCAGGTCCCGGGTCCGGGAAGACGCGCGTATTGACTCAACGCATTGCTTATCTCATTGCCCACGAAGGCGTCCGCCCGTGGCAGATCCTTGCCGTCACCTTCACCAACAAAGCCGCCAAAGAAATGGACGAACGCGTCAAAGCGATTTTGAACGAGCAAGCGACCGAAGGCATGATGCTTGGAACCTTCCACTCAATCTGTGCGCGGATTTTGCGGCGCGAAGCCGAGCACCTGCCCGTGGCGCAAAACTTTGTCATCTTCGATGCCGACGACCAACAGAGTTTGGTCAAGTCGATCATCCGCGAAATGAATTTGAATGAGAAGTTGTATCGCGCCAACAGTGTGCATGCTTCGATCTCGCGCGCCAAGAACGAATTGATTTTGCCCGACGACTACCCGATCAACACCTACCGCGACGAAGTAGTGAAGCGTGTGTACACCGAATATCAAAAACGACTCATCGCCAGTAACGCCGTGGACTTTGACGACATCCTCGTGTACGCCACGCAGTTGATGGAAACCAACCCCGCCGTGCGCGAGAAATATGCTCAACGCTTTCGGCATGTGCTAGTGGATGAATTCCAAGACACCAACCTCGCGCAGTATGCTTTAGTAAAGAATCTCGCTTCCTATCATAAGAATATTTTCTGCGTGGGTGATCCCGATCAATCCATCTACGCCTGGCGCGGCGCGGACTATCGCAACATTCAACGCTTTGAGCAAGATTATCCCGACTCACAAACGATTTTGCTCGAGCAGAATTATCGTTCGCATCAAAACATCCTCGATGTCGCCATGGGTGTAATTGACCGTGCCAGCAACCGCCGCAAGAAACGTCTGTTCAGTGACCGCGGCGCGGGCGAGAAGATTTTCTTCTACGAAGCGCGTGACGATTACGGCGAAGCTTCTTTCGTTGTGGACACCATCGCGCAACTCGTCGCATCCGGTGAGTTTGAGCCGAAGGACTGCGCGGTCATGTATCGCACCAACGCCATGTCCCGCCTGATCGAAGAAGCCTTCTTGCAAGCGCGCCTTCCTTATAAATTGGTCGGCGCACAACGCTTTTATGGTCGCCGCGAAGTGAAGGACATCATCGCTTTCATTCGTCTCGCCCATAACCCCGCCGACGAAGCTGCTCTCAGCCGCGTTATCAACGTTCCGCCGCGCGGCATTGGTGAAAAGACTCTCACTACATTACATTTAGTGGCGCGGCAAAACGATACCAACGCCGGATTTGTGTTGCTCAACCTTGCTCACGGCGCCGAGTCAAATTTCTATAAATCCTTCACGGGTCGCGCAGCCCTGCCCCTCTCAGATTTCGGCGGCATGTTAGCTAATTGGCACTCACTTTCCAAAACTGCAACCGTTGCCGAACTCTTCGACAAAATCGTGCGCGACATTAATTACAAAGAACATATCGTCGAAGATGACTCCGAAGAAAGCGCCGACCGTTGGGAGAACGTGCAAGAACTCAAGCGTCTCGCGCTCGAATACGATACCCGCACCATCGACGACTTCCTTGAGAACGTGGCGCTCATCGCCGATCAAGACACGCTCACCGACGCCAACGCCCCCACCCTGCTCACGCTCCACGCTGCCAAGGGTCTCGAATATGGCGCGGTCTTTATCGTCGGTCTTGATGACGGCATCATTCCACACAGCCGCTCGTTCGATGAAGTACAACAAATGGAAGAAGAACGCCGCCTCTTCTACGTCGGCATCACGCGTGCCAAAGACCGCCTCTATCTTTTGCGCGCCATTCAACGCGGCGGGCGTGGCATGGCAGAAGAAACCTTCCCCTCGCGCTTCATGGATGACATCCCCGCAGACATGCTCGTCGGTCGCACACGAACCGGACGCTCGATGCGCGGCGCTCCCTCCGACATTAAGTGGTCGCTTCCGACTCCGCCGACATCTGCTCCTGTCACCCAAGCCTTATACAAAGCCGGGACTCGTGTCCGCCACGCCATGTGGGGTGATGGCATCGTCCTCGACTCACGTATGCAAGACGGCGATGAGATCATTGACGTGGTCTTTGAGTCGGTGGGCATCAAACGTCTCGCCGCAAGTTTAGCGAATTTGAAAATCATTTAGACGATGGACGATAGACCACAGACCATGGACAATCCATCGTCTATCATCCATGGTCCATCGTCATCCGAAGGAGAACCATGCAATACGTAAACCTCGGCAAAACCGGATTGAAAGTATCACGTCTGTGCCTCGGCATGATGACGTATGGTTCGAAGACTTGGCGTGAATGGGTGTTGACGGAAGAAGAAGCTAAGCCTTTCGTAAAGAAGGCGTTAGACGCAGGCATCAACTTCTTTGATACTGCCGATGTGTATTCCATCGGTGAAAGTGAACGCATCACGGGCAACCTCATGCGTCACTTCGGGGTAAATCGTCAGAATGTGATCATCGCTACGAAAGTAAACGGCGAATTGAGCAACGATGTCAACGACCGCGGACTCTCCCGCAAGCACATCATGGACGGCATCGACAATTCGCTCAAACGCCTGCAAATGGATTATGTGGACTTGTACCAGATCCACCGTTGGGATTACAACACGCCCATCGAAGAGACGATGGAAACGCTGAATGACATCGTCCGCGCGGGGAAGGCGAGATATATCGGGGCATCGTCTATGTTCGTGCGGCAGTTCATGAAGGCGCAACACGTTGCCGATATGAACGGCTGGACGAAGTTCGTCTCGATGCAGAATCACTACAACCTGGTCTATCGCGAAGAAGAGCGCGAGATGATTCCACATTGTGTGGAAACGGGCGTGGGTCTGATTCCGTGGAGCCCAATGGCACGCGGATTCTTTGCCCGCAACAGCAAAAGTGGAAATGAAACCACCCGCTATAAAACCGATGGCTTCTTTAAAGAGCTATATGGTCGTGAAGATGATTTCAAGGTTGCAAACCGCGCAGAAGAGATCGCCAAAGAACGCGGCGTGACATCCTCTCAAATTGCATTAGCTTGGGTGTTATCGAAGCCTTATATCGCCTCCCCCATTATCGGGTCCAGCAAAGGGGCGCATTTGGATCAGGCAATGGCTGCGTTGGAGATCAAACTCACAGACGAAGAAGTCCACCGCCTTGAGGAGTTGTATCAACCGCACCCTGTGTTGGGTCATTCATAATGTTCTATCGTTTCTTGTATCTTGGCTTCAAAATTTATTGCTTCATCTTTCGTCCCATCCGCATGGGGGTGCGGGTGGCGATGCTTGAAGATGGCAAGGCGTGGTTGGTAAGGCATACGTATATGCCGGGTTGGTACCTACCCGGCGGCGGATTGAAAAAATGGGAATCGCTTGAGCAAGCCGCGCGCCGTGAAGCGCGTGAAGAAACTGGCGCAGAGTTGGGAGAGATCTCGCTCTTGGGTGTATTTACCAGTTATGCTCAGTGGAAAACGGATCATACATCTGTTTTTCTTTGCAAAGACTTTAAATTTGTTGGCAATTCGGATGCAGAGATCGCGGAGATGCGTGCTTTTCCGATACATGAGTTGCCCGAGAATTTTTACTCTCTGCATCGAACTCTATTGATGAAGTACGGCGAAAATAGTATCAAGTCTAATTTTGGGGAGTGGTAAGTTGTCTGGGCAGGCTATGTTTTTGAAAGGGGAAAAGTCGTTCTGAAAAATTCCAGACGGTATAATAAGAAAAAATCACCATCAAATGGATACCCGA
>JAFLCF010000048.1 GCA_017303735.1 Anaerolineae bacterium | reverse complement strand
ACCTGACTCCGTCCATTAGCCCTTCACACTCTCCAGGCGTTCGCATGCTCCGGCAGATATTGCGCAATCGCAGTGCGCAATTTGGCGGCATTTTGTTGTTGATATTGGTCTTCATGTCTTATTCTGCATCGCTTTTCACAGACTTCGACCCAAATAAGAACGCGCCTTCTCAAGCCTTGCAACGACCTAGTGCTGAACACCTCATGGGAACAGATCATGTTGGGCGTGATACCTTCACTCGCTTTCTCTATGGCGGACAGTTATCTCTACGAGTGGGTCTGGTAGGCATCACCATTGGCGCGTTGATCGGTATCACGCTTGGGCTGATTTCTGGTTATTTTGGCGGCTGGCTCGATGCCTTCATCTCCTGGTTCACAGACGTGTTGATGGCGTTCCCCGATATTCTTTTGGCACTTGCGATCATCGCCATTCTTGGACCCGGCATTCGCAATGCCATGCTTGCTATTGGCATTGCTTTCGTGCCATCCTTCATGCGGCTGACGCGCAGCAGTGTCCTTTCTTTGCGCGAGATGACCTATGTAGAAGCCGCCAAAGCCTTGGGCAGCTCCAATGCGCGGATATTAATCACGCATATTTTGCCGAATTCGATCCGCACCTTGCTGGTTCTCATCACATTGGGAATCGGTTCGTCTATCCTTGCAGGGGCGGCGCTTAACTTTCTTGGTCTTGGTGCCGAGCCGCCCACTGCGGAATGGGGTGCCATGCTCAATGCAGGCATGAAATACGTCCGCCATGCATGGTGGCTCACCTTCTTCCCCGGCTTTGGAATTTTCCTTGCCGTGCTTTCCATCAATTTGATCGGGGATGCCGTTAGTGATGCCGTCGCCGGAACAAACATTATGCTGCCGCAAGATAAAAAATAATCCCGAAGGGATGGCAGGATTATAGAAGCGCAACGAAGGTTTTCAAATCCCGAAGGGATAACATGGAACGAAAAGTATGTCACCCCTCCGGGGTTGTTTTTTCAAAATCACAATTCTAGAATCATTTCACTCCTTCGGAGTTATTCAATGAAAAATCCTCTTCAAGGTAAAACAGCAATCATCACCGGCGGCTCGACTGAACTGGCTGGAACAGTAGCTTTGGCATTGGCACAAGCGGGTGTAAATATCTGTCTATGCGGCAGGCAGGCAGATTTGTTGGCGATCTCTGCAGAGAAGATCAAGCAAACGGGTGGCAAAGCTTTCTTTGTAGAATCAAGCCTCGGGTCGTTGGAAGAGGCGCAAGAGGTAGTGAATCAAACCAAATCTGCGTTTGGTGGTTTGGATATCCTGATCCTCATCTCCCCATTTTGGAGCGGGGGCCTGATCCATAGTCACAATGTTAAGACATGGGATCTGGTGATGGATGCAAATTTGCGCGAACCATTCCTGATGTCGCGTGCGGCGCTGCCGATCTTGCGTGAACAGAAACATGGCGAAGTGATGGCGATCGGCTCCGATTCAGCCATGGGCATTTACCCTCAAGATGGCGCTTACGCCGTTGCCATGCACGGACTGACCACGTTGATGGAACTCATCCGCGCAGAAAATGCCGAGTTTGGAATCCGCGCTCACATTCTTTCTCCGGGGCTGGCAGTCTCCGCGCCTTTCGATGCAGAAGGCAAACCCAACCTGACCACAAACGATGTCGCTGAGTGGGTCTTGTGGCTGCTTACGCGCCCCAATCATTTGCGCGGCAATAGCCCGATCCTTATCTAAAAAAAGAACCCGCCTCGCATGAGACGGGTTCTTTTCTATTCACTATTCACTATTCACTTTTTACTTACTAAACTTCTTACTCACTTCCATAACCACGAATACGATCACCCCCGTCGCCGCAGCAATGGACAGGTCGCATAAGCTGAGCGGAACCACCTCAAAGAAGTTTGAGAGGAACGGGATGTAGATGACTGCAAGTTGTAAGACCAGCACCAGCAATGCCATACCTGCCAGCAGAGGGTTGCTCAACAAGCCTTGTTTGAGCAAGGACTCTTTTGCCGAGCGGGTTGCCAGCGCCTGAAAGACTTGCATGAATGCCAGCGAGGTGAAGATCATCGTCTGCCATTCGGGGCGGTCGGTGAAGAAATACCATGAGCCGAGTCCGAGGGCGAGGGCGCCGATCATGACGCCGACCCATACGGTCTGTGTCCCTGCTCCGCGGGAGAATACGCCTTCGGTGGGGGAATAGGGTTTGCGCTTCATTGTATCGGGTTCAGGGTTTTCAACACCCATTCCCAAGCCGAGCAAACCGTCTGTTAGCAGATTTAACCAAAGTAATTGCAAAGGCAACAATGGCAATGGTTTGCCCAAAAACGGAGCGATCAACATCACCAGCACTTTACCAATATTGCCTGCCACACTAAAGCGCACGAACTTGCGGATATTGTCATAGATCGTACGTCCTTCTTTGACAGCTGCGACGATGGTGGCAAAGTTATCATCGAGCAGAACAAGGTCAGAGGCTTCTTTGGAAACGTCTGTGCCGGTGATGCCCATTGCGACACCGATATCGGCTTTGCGCAGGGCGGGCGCATCGTTCACGCCGTCACCGGTCATCGAAACGATATGACCCTTTTCTTGCAATGCCTGCACGATGCGCAGTTTATGTTCTGGCGCAACGCGGGTAAAGACACTGACTTCGTCCACAACGCTTTTCAATTCTTCGGGAGTCAGGTTTTCGATCTCAACACCAGCCAGGGCGCGTCCGTTTTCGGTGATGCCCAACTGACGTGCAATTTCGATCGCGGTCAATGGATGGTCGCCGGTGATCATGATCGGGCGGATGCCTGCGGCTTTTGCGACTGCAACGGCATCTTGCACTTCGCCGCGCGGCGGATCGATCATGCCGAACAAGCCAACGAGGGTGATATTTTGTTCAAGGTCGGTTTGAATGATCTCAGGGATGGAATTCATGAGACGGAACCCAACCCCAAGAACGCGCATCCCTTTTTTAGCGAGACGTTCATTCGCCGCTTCGATGCGCATCTTCCACTCATCATCGATGGCAACCGACTTTCCATTTGCCCAGACATGGCTGGTGATGTCGAGCAAACCGTCGATGCCGCCTTTGGTGAAGGCAATGTAACGCTTATCGCCGATCTCCAAACCGGAGAGCACGGTTGGGTCGTAATTTGCGAGATGATGAACTGTGGTCATGCGCTTGCGTTCTGAGTCGAAGGGCAGTTCTGCCGCGCGCGGGAAGGATGAGTCGAGTGAAGATTTCCAATAGCCCATCTTTGCCGCAGCGACAACGAGCGCGCCTTCGGTGGGGTCGCCCATGGTGTGGAAGCGGTCATCGCCTTCGTCTATCAATTTCGCATCGTTGCACAATGCGCCACCGATGGCTGTCAGCGAGAGAGAGGATTGGACGGGCGAACCAAGCCCACGGGTGGCATGAAGCGAACCGTCGCGGGCGACGTCACCGGTTAGGTCAATGGCATGTTCCGCCACATCCAACATGACGACGGTCATCCGGTTTTCGGTGAGTGTTCCGGTTTTATCTGAACAGATGACGGTAACAGAGCCGAGAGTTTCAACGGCGGGAAGTTTACGAATAAGCGCCTGACGCTGCAACATGCGTTGCGCGCCGAGTGCGAGTGTGATGGTGACGACGGCGGGCAGACCTTCGGGCACGATGGCAACAGCAACACTGACAGCCGTGAGCAGCATGTGACGAAGTTCATCGCCGCGCAGAATGCCCATGATGAAGATGAGCACTGCGATCGCAACGCCGATGAGTGCGAGGTTTTTACCAAGCGCATCGAGGCGACGTTGCAGTGGGGTTTGTTCCTGCTTTACGGCTTGGATCATGTCTGCGATCTTGCCGAGTTCGGTCTGCATGCTTGTGGCAACCACGAGAGCAAGTCCGCGCCCCTGGGTGATGATCGTGCCCATGTATGCCATGTTGCGGCGGTCGCCCAGTGGAAGTTCTTCGGTAGAGATCGCGGCTGTATGTTTTTCAATGGCTTCGGATTCGCCAGTGAGTGCGGCTTCTTGAATTCTGAGGTTGACGGCTTCGATCAAACGCAGATCTGCAGGGATGACGTTACCGGTTTCGAGTTGAAGGATATCGCCGGGTACGAGGTCACGCGCGGAGGTCTCTTGCAATTTGCCATCGCGCAATACGCGCACATTCGGCACAGACATTTTCTTGAGCGCAGCAATGGCTTGCTCGGCGCGATATTCCTGTACAAAGCCCAACAGGGCATACAACGCCACGATCGACAAAATAGCGATGGTGTTCTTGGTATCACCTAATAGCCCTGCGATGACTGCTGCTGCGATGAGGATGAGTACCATCGTGGCAGTGAGCTGTTCCCATAAGATTTGTAAAGGAGTACGCCCACCGCGTTCGATCAGTTCATTTATGCCGTATTTTGCCTTGTACGCATTTACCTGTGCAGCATTGAGCCCTGTTTCAGAGGACGAGGCGAGCTCTTGAAGAGCTGTGTTTGTTTCGATGGTATGCCAATTCATTAATTATTTTCTTTCCGTTCTTTTGGGTAACTTGGTCGCAATAAAGGCTTTCAGCGGCTCGCGGAAATGATACCCCAAATAACCAAGACCCGCGACCACCACAAGCGAGCCGACCAGCGGCAAATGGGTCTTAATGTAGTTGCTGATCAACATCCATTCATGCCCGAGAACATACCCCACGCCGATCAGAACCGTACACCATACATATGCGCCGATAAAGGTCGCGATGAAAAACTTCAAAAAAGAGATCTTTGCCAGCCCGGCGGGAATGCTGATCAGCATGCGAATGCCCGGGATGACGCGCCCGATCAAGACCAACCCCGAACCCCAGCGATGCATCTGTTCTTCGGCTTTGGTAATGAGAGCAGGGTTGATGCGGAAGAATTTTGTGAAGCGATCCACCATGGGGCGTCCGCCGAGGCGCGCCACCCAGTAGACGATCGATGCACCGATCGCGCTGCCAAGCCCGGCGTACAATCCGCCAAGTGGAATGAAGGCAGGCGAGATGCCGTGGCGCTCGATCAACATCCAACCGGCAAAGGTTAGAATGAGCTCGTTGGGGGTAATGCCGGTGGCATTCTCAAAGATCATTAACCCAAAGACGCCCGCCCAGCCGAACTGGTCGAAGAGACTTTGTAATGCAGAAAGGATCGTTGTTTCAAATTGCTCGAACATTCATGCCTCATACTGTTTGAGGGCTTTCGGATAAATAAAAAGACCATCGTCCATATTATGGGTGATGGTCTTGCCTTTTCAGAACAGCCGGGAAAAATTTCCGTATTGACGACTGTGCTACCCAATACGGGCGGCTACTCCCCATCGGAGTTGATGCCAAGTATATGTACGAATCGATTTCCGTGGTTAAGAGAACTCTAATTTGAGTTTATCTCGATCACGATACTGTAATCACCTGTGAGGTACGCAATGCCGTACGGATCATCAAATATTCGGTGATGTTCTCGGCAGTAATGATGCCTACCAACTGTCCGCTATGGGTGACGGGCAGGGTCGGGAAGCCTGATTCCTGAATGCGCATGAGCGCCACTTCAACCATGTCGTACGAATCCACTTCGGGCGGATTGTTGCGCATCACTGCCGAGACGGCGATGTTCTGTCCGTGCTGGGTGAGGGCGGCGAGGAAGTCGTCGCGAGTCACTACACCCACGATGCGCTCTGCATCATCGACTACGGGAAAGTCGTGCTGTGAGCCTGCCAACACCAACTGTGACATGCGTGAGAGCGTATCGCGTGGCGAGAGGCTTTTGTAATCGGTCAGCATGGCACGTCCTACCGGAATGCCGCTGATGACGTTCTTCATTTGCATGGCGCTGGCTTCTTGTGAAGCGCCGATCCAGATAAAGAAGGCGATGAATAACAAGGTGGCATTGCCAAACAAACCAACCAACCCGAATAACAACGCCAATCCCTGACCAATACTCGCCGCGATCTGTGTGGCACGCACATAGTCAATGCGCATGGCGAGTAACGCCCGCAGCACACGTCCACCATCCATGGGGAAGGCGGGGATGAGGTTAAACAACACCAACGAAACGTTCACCACCATCACGCGCTCAAGAAAACTTCCAGATGCCACCCCAAGTTCGGTCAGCGGCACCAGGTTGCCGGTCAAGAAAAGAGCCGCGAAAAGAATCGCAGCGATCACCACATTCACGGCGGGTCCCATCAGCGCGACCCACAATTCCTCGATCGGTTTTTCTGGCATGCGTTCCAAACGTGCCACGCCGCCAATCGGGTAGAGTGTGATGTCGCGGGTTTTGATTCCATACTTGCGGGCGGTGAGCGCGTGCCCATACTCATGCAAAAGCACACACAAGAACAGAACGAGAATAAACCCAATGCCGCTCAACACTTCGAGCCAGCTATTATTTTCCAGCCAATGACTAAACCCAACCCACCCGATCAAAAGTAAAAAGGTGGCATGGATGTAGACATCAATTCCTGCAAATGTTCCAAATTTCCATTGCCATTTCATAGTTTGCTCCTTGTACTATTGACGGCATTGTACAAGGAATTTGTTAGAAAAATGTTATAAATATTCTATCAAGAACTATCAGGATGAAAATCCCAGCCTCAGACTCCGCTCGGGCTTGCTCTGCCTCCCAAAGCTTTAGTTACACTGATAAAAAAATCGCCCATCAGTATTGATGGGCGATTTTACTCTTTACTATTTTCTGCTTTTTACTTCACCATTCCCATGGCTTTGCCTGCTTGGTAAATCACATCCATGGCGTGTTCGATATCGGCAGGGTTGTGCGCCGCGGTGACGGTGGCACGCAAGCGCGAGAGACCTTCTTGCACCGCCGGGGAAACGACGGGTAACACGAATACATCCTGTTCCTGGCAGCGTTTGGTCAACTCGAAGGCTTTTTCGTCGGTGCCGCACAAAACGGGCACGATGGCGGTTTCAGTGAGTAAGGTGTCGAAGCCCATGCTCTTGAGTCCGCCGATGAATTGCTGGGTGTTGGCGTTCAATCTGTCCAAACGTTCGGGTTCATCGAGGATGATCTTGAAGGCTTCGTTGGCAGCAGCCGCTTGAGCCGGGGGCAGCGCCGCAGAGAAAATGTAGGCACGGCTGCCGTGGCGCAGGAAGTCGATCAGCTCTTTTTTGCCTGCCACGTATCCGCCAACGGAGGGGATGGTTTTGCTGAGCGTGCCCATCTTGATGTCGATCACATCACCCATGCCGAAATGTTCTTCGATGCCGGTGCCGGTCTTGCCAAGCACGCCAACGGAGTGTGCTTCGTCGATCATGAGCCAGGCATTGTATTTTTTGCTGAGCTCCACGATCTTGGGCAGGTCGATGATGTCGCCGTCCATGCTGAAGACCGAGTCCGCGATGACGAGTTTGGAGACATCAGCAGGCGCGTTTTTGAGCAAGCCTTCGAGGTGCTCCATGTCGTTATGACGGAAGCGGCGAAATTCTGCGCCGGACATCAGACAACCGTCCACAATGGAGGCGTGGTTGATCTTGTCTGAGAAGACGTAGTCGCCGCGCCCCATCAAGGAAGAGATGGTGGTCAGGTTGGTCACATAGCCGGAGGTGTAGGTGATGGCGGCTTCGGTGTGTTTGAAATTGGAGATGGTTTCTTCGAGTTCATTGTGGATGGTGAGGGTGCCCGCTAGGGTGCGCACGCCGTTGGTGCCGGTGCCGAATTTGTCTACGGCGCGTTTGGCGGCTTCATTAATACGTGGGTGACCGACCAAGCCCAGGTACGAATAGGAGGCGTACATGCCCATTACACGTCCATTGACGCGCACTTTTGCGTCAGGCAGCATTTCTTCGACTGCCTGGTTATAGAAATAAAAATCGTGTTTTCGTATCTCGTCCACGCGCTGTTTGAGCGCAGCGATACGCCGGGTGCTGTTATTGTCTACACTGTGAAAATCCATTGAGTTCCTCCGAAAGGGAATGGCGCAAGTTTAGCCGAGGGAAGGGGGATTGTCCAGTGAGGAATGATTAAAGGGAAATGGCTATTCCAGCCATTCGAATAGATATCTTGGGTCGTGCTCGATCTCGAACTTTTTGAGCAGGTCTAGGTATTCGTCTTTGAAGGTTTGGCGGGAGTGGTGTTGTTCTTGATGTTCGATATAGTTGTATACGGCTTCTATCTGTGAGTGACTGTATGAAAATGCACCGTAGCCCTCCTGCCAGTTGAATTTCCCTGCAACCCATTTGTGGTCGTTAATGAAATTTGTAGAGTTGTTTTTGATATCACGAACCAGGTCTGATAATGCTATGGAGGGTTTCAACCCTACGAAAACATGTACATGGTCTTCCACACCATTGATGATGATCGGCTTCTGCCCTTTGTTCTTGATGATCCCCGCCATATATTTAAAAACCTCCTGCCGCCATTCTTTTTTCAGAAGGTTTTGCCTGCCTTGTACAGCGAATACCACTTGAATGTAGATCTGTGAAAATGTCCCGGCCATGCTATGTCATCCCTTCGGGATTTTTATTTTTTGATCTTTCTATTTCTATAATCCTGCCACCCCTTCGGGGTTATTGATTTAAGATTTTTTTAGCGCATCTTTTCAGCGAGCCAATCCCGAAGGGATGAAATGATTATAGATTTTGTTTTGTGGAAAATTAACCCCGAAGGGGTGTCATAGTTTACCCAGCTAGCCTCTTCAACTCGGCTTCGTCGATGATCTTCACGCCTAGCGATTTTGCTTTATCGAATTTCGAGCCGGGGTTTTCGCCGAGCACCAAATAGCTGGTTTTCTTGCTGACACTATCGGTTACTTTGCCGCCGTTGTTTTCGATGAACTCTTTGGCATCATCGCGTGAGAAGTTTGGAAGTGTGCCCGTTACAACAAAAGTTAGTCCTGTGAACGCGCCTTCTTTTTTCTTCTCATCTTTCTGCATTTGCGGGTCAACACCTGCTGCTTTCAACTTCTTCAACAACTTTTGATTCGCCGGGCGCACAAACCAATCGACGATGGACTCGGCGATGTTCGGACCCACACCTTCGATTTGCTGAAGTTCATCGGCTGTGGTCTTTGATAACGCGGATAGGTTGCCGTACGTCCGCGCCAGATCGCCTGCCATGACTTCGCCCACACCATGGATTCCAATAGCCGCGATCAAACGGTTCAAACTCTGACCCTTTGCCTGCTCAATCGACCCGAGCAGATTCTCCGCCTTTTTCTCAGCAAAGCCTTCCAACTCAAGCAGGTCTTTCTTTTTCAATGTAAACAAGTCTGCTACATCTTTGACGAAACCCGCTTCAATGAGTTGCTCTACTATTTTTATGCCAAGACCCACAATATCCATTGCGCCGCGTGAGACGAAATGCTCCACGTTGCGGACCAACTGCGCTGGGCAGGCGGCGTTGACGCAGTACCACGCCACTTCGCCTTCGATGTGCTCCACATCTTGACCACAGGCGGGACATTTTGTAGGCGGCTTGAATTTTTTCTCTTTGCCCGAGCGCGCATCCACGACCGGACCGATGACATACGGAATGACTTCCCCTGCACGTTTGACCAAGACCCGATCCCCGATGCGGATGTCTTTCTCTTCGATGTAATCGAAGTTATGCAAAGTCGCATTACGGACGACCACGCCGCCGATTTCAACCGGCTCCAATTGCGCACGTGGAGTCAAGACACCCGTGCGCCCTACTTCCACGTCAATGCCGAGCAGGGACGTGGTCACTTCGCGGGCGGGGAACTTGAAGGCGATAGCTCCGCGCGGATCCTTGCCTACGAAGCCCAAGTCTGCGGCGAGGGATAAGTCGTCGATTTTTATGACCATGCCATCGGCTTCGTAAGGAAGCGCGTCACGTCCTTTGTCAAAGGTTTCGGTGTAGGCGATGGCAGGTTCCAAGTCATTGAAGCGTTTGGAAATATCCGTAACAGGAAAGCCCAATGATTTGAGATATTCTAGAATCTCCCATTGCGAGGTGGGCACATCACCGCCTTCAGAATAGACGATCTGATACACAAGCAAAGTGATGGGACGCGAAGCGGTCAACACCGGGTCAAGCTGACGTAATGATCCTGCCGCTGTGTTGCGCGGATTGAGATAGGTCTTCTCACCGGCTTCTTCAAGCCGTTTGTTCAATGCTTCAAAATCTTGAATGGGAATAAACGCTTCGCCGCGAACGACAAGATAGGAAGGAACCTTGACCTTTGACTTTTTCCCTTCCACCGGAATTTTTAGCGGAATGGCTTTGATGGTGCGCAAGTTGCTGGTGATATCTTCGCCTACTTCGCCATCGCCACGCGTGGCTCCCTGCACGAACATGCCGTCACGATAATGAAGCACGACAGAAAGACCATCGATCTTTGGCTCAACCACGAACTTGGCTTTCTCAACACGGTCATCTAATTTTTTGACGCGTTCGAACCAGGCGCGGGCATCATCCCCGCCGAAGGCATTGGCAAGGGAAAGGATGGGCGCCGGGTGGCGCACCTTCTCAAATTTTTCTGAGACTTTTGCTCCGGCTCGTTGCGTGGGGGAATCAGGCGTGATCCAGTCTGCATGATCTGCCTCGATCTTTTTTAGTTCATTTAACAGGCGATCGTATTCCAGGTCACTGATAATGGGCGCATCCAACACGTGATACCGATAATTGTGGAAGTTGATCTGCGCTTTAAGTTCTTCATACCGTGAAAGAAGTTTATCTGCCATGAGGTAATTATACCCGCGGGTATGACACACTAAAATAAAAACCGCCTGCGTTTTACAGGCGGTTAAGGGTTAATCTATTTTTTTCCAAATATCCGAAGGCGGGCGCGAAAGCGGACGGGTCATAGCAGAAAGGCGGGCTTCGTAATAAGGTTCTGCTTCAGTTGCAAAGCGCGAGAGGTCAAACAGGTGGCGCTTGATGAGCAGGTCTGCGATGCGCTTGACTTCCTCTCTTGAAAATTCTGGAAGCTTCTCAGCAAATTCCGTCAGGCTAAAACGACCCAGCCGGACGACAAAATTGACGGCAGAGCGCAGCGGCTCGGATAACAAGACCACATCTGAAGGACGTAGATCCTCTTGCCGTTCTTCCAATTCCTTGATCGCAGTTTCAAAGAGTGGATTGCTCATAACGCCTTTCTATCACCTTTAAAAAATTTAGACCCGGCAATTCCTAGGCTTTAATTTGATCGACCAAACTGCGTAAGCCCTTGGTCACTACATTATCGGGGTAGTGAACGGTGAAAAGACCAGAGCTTGCGAGCATCATCATTTCATCGGAATGGGGGAGAATGGCACCCACTTTGGCTTCATAGGTCTGTTCCACACGGTTGCGAACCTCTTCGAAATCTAAATTCATGGGAGCCTTGTTCACGAGAATGAACAACTTCGGCACATCCAATTTCTTGGCAACATCCACCGTGACGGCGGTGCCTTGATAATCCTGGCTGTCTGGGCGCATGATGATGATCAATGCATTGGAAATCGCTATGGAAAGCAAGGTCTCTTCATTTAGACCCGGATGTGTGTCGATCAGAAGATAGTCCAGCTTTAGTCGTTCGATCACGTCGCGGAAGCCGTCGTTCAACAGACCCACGTCATAACCTTCGCGCAGAATGCGGGCGATCTCACCGGCTTTAATGCTGGAGGGGATCAGGAAAATCTGTCCCTTCACTTCCGCACCGATGTGACCAGTTACATCTTGCGCTGCCTGCTCGATCGTGCATTTGCCCCACAGATAGTCGTTGAGCGAATGTTCCATATCGGCTTCATCTAAATTAAAGAGGACATGAATCCCAGGGGAGGCAATATCAGTGTCCACCACGCCGACACGTGCGCCATCCATTGCCAAAAGCGCGGCAATATTAGCAGTGGTATTGGATTTGCCCGTACCACCCCGGAAAGAATGAACTGAAATGATTTTAGCCATGCACCGTCTCCCGTTATACGTTATATTACGTTAATTGCGTTCATTATAGCCTAACTAGATTGAAAATCAAATCCCTACTTTTCCAGCTCTGTTTATGTTATAGTAAATTCCTAAAAACGAAAGTTAAAACGACCCATTTTCACCTCCCATGACGACAAATTATATGCAAAACACCTCGACACCTCCACAGGATGCCAGCGACGAACTTCTCATCCAAAAATATAAGGATGGGAGCAAGGAAGCCTTTGATATGCTGTACCACCGGCACCTTCCCCGGGTCTACAAACGAGTACGATATGTGGTTCCTGAGAACGATGTTGAGGATGTAACGCAGGAAATCTTTATTGCCGCATTGAAATCCCTTGCTTCTTTCCGGGGGGATGCCCAATTCGGCACTTGGTTGCGTACCCTAACCAACCATAAGGTCGCCGAGTTTTATCGCAAGCGCACGCGCAAACAGGAGCCGTTGCTTGCCCCGCTTTCTGATGCGCTTGCACAGGTTACGGGCAGCACCTCTCAATCCATGGAGGAACGCATTTTTCTTCAACGGGCGCTGCGGGAACTGCCTGAAAACTACCGTGAGATCATCCTGCTTCGTTTTGCCGAAGAGTTGCAGTTCAATGAGATTGCAGATCTGACGAAACAAAACCTTGAATCTACCAAATCCCTGTTCCGGCGAGCCATCGCAGCCCTTCGTGTTCAATTGGAAAAATAGCCATGCCTCAATTCACCGAAAACTTCGAAAAAGACAACGAACTTGCGGATTATACCGACCGTTTATTAAATTCAAAACTGGACGAGATCGATTCAAACGCCGACGAGGAACTGGTCGAACTCGAAAAAACGATTCTACGCCTGAACCGTGCCTTCCCTCCACCTTCTTTGGAAGATGCCCGCGCCAAACAAATATTGGTGCGGTTAAAAGCACGTGCCCGTCGCGAAAAGTTGGAAGAAATGCCCCAAACCTCCTTTTGGAAGCGGCTCTTCGATCTTCAATCGAACCCACAGGCAGGCTTACTGATGGCGGTTGTAGCGGTGTTGGTCGTGGCAATTGTCAGCCTGCCGTTGCTTCAAACACCCGGCGCTGCTGTATCTGGAACCGCTTTTTCCGGTTCCGGTTTTTTCCCGGCATTGGCAGCAGTGGTTGGCATCTTTTTGGTCTTATATTGGGTCTCACGCCGCAAATAACGGAATTATTCATTTCCCGAAAGAAACAAAACTACGCTCTTGAAAGGAATTTCAAGGGCGTAGCTTCTTAATTGCTACAGATCAGTTAACACTTGTAATGGTTTTTCCTTGCAGCTCGTTTCTAGATAAGGTATGATTTTGTCATGGTTGTGGTCGCTCTCCTAATCGCTTTTACCATCCCTATTGTATTTCTCATCCTCCTTAACCGGTTCGATCTCTTTAATACGGGCAAACCCTACTTCAATATACTCACCTTATTGGGCGGGTTGGTTGCCTATTATCTGGCAGCCCAGATCAACCCAGCGGTGGTAAATGCGGGCTGGGCTTCGTGGGAGCAGGTGGTGCGATTCATTGCCCCGATCATCGAGGAGATTCTCAAAGCCGTTATCCTTATTTACCTTGTTCGGCGCGCAGATTTTAACTATGTCGTGGATGGTGCGTTGTATGGGTTTGGAGCCGGTATTGGTTTTGCGGTAATTGAGAATTATGAATATGTCATGCGCAACTCTGAAGCTGCCCTGACAATTGCGATCGCGCGTGTTTTCTCCACCAACCTGATGCATGCCACCAGCAGCGGATTGATCGGCACAGCCCTGGCATACCAGCGCGGCGATTCATCCATGCGCGGAAGGCTGGCAATTGCCGCCGGATATCTCATTTCCATCATGATTCACATGGGGTTTAATATCCTGGTCAGCTCGGGGGGGAACCTGGTCGTTCTTATTTTCGCTATTACGATCGGTGTGACGGGGGCAGCCTTGATCTGGTACATTATCAAGCGCGGTTTGACCGTGCAAAAGAATTGGGTGGCAGAAAAACTTGGCATGGCAGACCGTGTTACACAGGAAGAAACCCGTGTGGTTAGCAATATCGAAACTGTGCATGAAGTCCTTTCTCCGGTGGAAGCGAGGTTTGGCGCCGAAAAAGCTGCCCTCGTGCGCAGTTTGATCTATAAACAGGCAGAGATCGGCATCAAGCGTAAATTGCTTGAAACCGCAGCGAATGAAAATCGCAAAGCCGAAATACACAAGATCATAGATGACTTGGTAATAGATATCAATCTCTTGCGAAACCAAATCGGTACATATTGCATGATGATGGTGCGAGAGGTCTATCTGAGTCAGGATCTGCAGATCTGGAATTTGCTAAATGCCCGTATCGCTACCGCAGGCTTGGGTCAAAAGGGAGGCGGCTTGTGGAACCGCGTCTCGGAGCGATTGAAAGATTCATCCTCACAGGAAGACCATTAATGAGTAACGATGTTTTACAAAAGATGCATAAGACGGAGCTTTTTAAAGAGCTTTCAGACGATGCGCTGGCAGCTGTAGCCGCAAAGACAACGGTGCGTAGACTTGACTCGGGCGTTGTCATGATGCGCAAAGGCGATCCGGCTGATTCTTTTTATCTGATTCTTGAGGGGCATCTAAAGATCGTCACTACAGATGCGCGCGGCGAGGAGATCATCATAAACAAGGTGGGACCCGGAGAGACCATTGGTGAACTTGCGCTGGTGGATGCACTGCCTCGGTCTGCGGGAGCGGTGGCGTTGGACGAAGTGGAAGCCCTGGAACTGACACGCGATGCCTTTTTTGAACTCCTCGATCAACGATTGGATGTGGCACTTGGCATCCTGCGCGGGTTTTCGAACCGGCTGCGTTTTTCGACAACCTATATTGAAAAGGTGATCGACTGGTCTCAGAAGACCGCGGAAGGTGACTATTCCTTTTTGGAGTATACCCAGCCCCTCACCAACAAAGCAGGGACAGACGATGACAAGGCAGCGCAATTGCTTTCTACATTCTATTCGATGGTACGAAAAGTAAAGGCACGTGAAGAAGGCTTGAAGCAGGAGTTGGAGCGGCTGTCTTTTGAGATCGACCAGGAACGCCGCAAGAAGGAATTTGAAGAGATCACTGGCACGGAGTTCTATTCCAAGCTGAAGGAACAGGCGAAGACCCTGCGTCAGAAGCGTCATTCAGGTTAAAAAAATAGTACGGAGGAAATATGGCTGGCAAGATCGTATCGATCCATTCATTTCGCGGGGGAACGGGCAAGTCGAACACCACTGCAAACCTGGCTTCGCAGGTCGCCATGACCGGCAAGCGGGTAGGCGTGGTGGATACCGATATCCAGTCGCCCGGTATTCACGTTCTGTTCGGGTTGGATGAGCAGAAAATGGGTAAGACCATGAACGATTATTTACACGGCAAAGCCTCCATTCGTGAGGTGGGGTATCTTGTGGGCGGTGTAAAGAGCGAGGAGGAAGGACGCGCAAAACTTGCTGGCACGAATTTATGGCTTTTCCCATCCAGCATCAAGAGCAGTGAGATCAGCCAGATCCTTCAAGAGGGGATCGATTTCAACCGTTTGAATGAAGGCTTGCAATCAGCCATAAACGAATTCGAACTCGATTATTTATTCATTGATACACATCCCGGGTTGAACGAAGAGACGTTGCTTTCCATTGCCACCTCGGATATCCTTATTATTATCCTTCGCCCCGACAATCAGGATATTCAGGGAACGTCTGTGACGGTGGATGTGGCACGCAGCCTGGATGTTCCGAATCTGTTGTTGATGGTCAATAAAGCCCTGCCGAAATATGATTTTGCCGAGATTAAGAAAAATATCGAAGGCGAGTTCCAGGCAACTGTCGCTGGGGTTTTGCCCTTGACCTTTGATATGGCTGAAAACGCGAGCAAGGATCTTTTTTCACTGCGTTATCCCGATCATCCATGGTCTAAAGGATTGATGAATGTTGTTGAAGCCGTGCTGGCTGCAACATAGGAGCGACTCATGAAATGCTGGCATTGTGAAGAAGAACCTCGGGCTTCGTGCGCTTTTTGTGGACGATTTGTGTGTAAGGATCATGCGGCAACCATGTCCACCTTTATTACTATGTTTGTTGGTGCGAACAATACCCCAAAAGGATTGGCAGTCGCCAACGTCATCTGGTGTGGTGAATGTGAGCCGCAGCCAGAACCGATCAGTATGCCTGAGTTGTATTAAGCGAGGGAACCATGCCTGGTCTTTTTGATCGCCTTGATAAAGAAATCAAAGACAACCAAAAGAAAGATGGGATCTCTCCTTTGGATATTGCCAAACTTCCGCCTGCCATGCGAAAGATCATGCGTGTAATGTTGCGTGAACTTCAGGCGAGCTACCCGCGGATGTGCGAAGTGGTTGATACCATGCCCGAACAAGACCGCCTCACGCGTGCAGAATTGGATGAAACTCTGGCATCTCTGACCGAGCAAATGTGGCTGATTCGGATCGGCGAAAAAGAAAAGGCGATCTATAAAGTTAATTTACGCCGCAAGACGGGAAGTACTTTAATGGCGGGGATATGGTCTTCGCTGGATGCAAAACTTAAAAGATAAAAAACAAGAAACAAAAACGCCGCAGGTCGCGGCGTTTTTGTTATTTATTCTTTTGGCTTTTTCTTAGTTATCTCATACAAGCTCATGGGCTTGCTCTTGCCCTTTAGCTGAATCTCACCGAGTGAGACGCACTCGTATTTAATCTCAATCGCCTGCTTTACGGGGTCAGAGACGATGATCTGATTTTTCTGCGCACGGTTCATCAAACGCGCTGCTGTATTTACCGTATCGCCCAGCACATTGAATTCACGGCGTCCGCGTGGATCACCGACCTCTGCCACGAATGCCGGTCCCATATTGATGCCGATCTGACAGTAGACCTCAGGCTTGATGCCGCCGATCGTGGGTGCCTTGGCATTGATGTTTTCCACAACTTCGCGGATGGCGACTGCTGCCGAAGCGGCGCGCATCTCGTTGTTGGTATGCGCGTTGGGAACGCCGAAATAGATCACAATATCTGAACCTGAAAGGTGGTAGGTGACCTTTTTCAAGACGCCGCCGCGCGCTTCCACTACGGCGTTGATCAGCGAGAATGCTTTCGAAAAACTTGCCGCCAGTTTGCGTTCTTCGCCAGGCAGGGCGCGGTCTGCTGATTCGGGCAACCCAATGAAGTTGACGAACATGATGGTTGGGCTGGGGAAATCAGGTGGAATTCGGCGGTCTGCCGCACTTTCCACCAACATGGAGAGAACGGGATCTGGGATGTAACTGGCGAGCGGCTCGATCGAGTTAAGCAGTTCGATAATATTATTCAGAACTTCTTTTTTGTCTTTGAGGTCAAGGAGGATACTGCTTGCCATGCGGCGACCTACTGGGGTGATCTCATAATCGCCGAGGTTTTCAGCGGTCAAGTCATCGATGACCAGGTGATATTCAGGGTTTCCATCTTCAAAACGGAAGGCATCTTTTGCCAGATCATACGCGCTTTGTGAAACGTTCACACGCTCGTTGAACCCGTTGCTTTCGGTTAACTTGGCTTTTTGCACATCTTTACCAAGCAAAACGTGCTCCATGCGGCGCGGAGTGCCGATCTCAGCCGTAAGGAATTTGCCGCTATGAATGCCAATGCGCATTTTTAAGTTGACGATTCCCGAGGGAGTCTGGATCTCTGCGAAATCTTTCATTGCCCGCTGCATTCGCAACCCGGCACGAATGGCACGGCTGGCATCGTCGCTTCGGTCATTTTTTTTCGCGAAGACCACCAGCATGGCATCTCCGGTAAATTCGACTAACTCACCGCCCGACTTGCTGATGATCGAGATCATCGTTGAAAAATATTTTGTCAGTTCCTTGAGCAAATTCTCTGCGCCATCCCGCCCTTTGGATGCGTTGGCTTCCATTAACTTAGTGAAACCAGCCAGGTCGGTGAACATCATCGTGCCGTACTTCCACTCAGTCTTTACATCACCCGGCTTGAGTTTTGTAATATCGATCTGCCTGGAGGTGTAATCATGCAAAATTCTTTGAAGAGTCCGCAAATGGTTGTGGACCTGGATCATGATCTCCACCGATGGGTTTCCCCACATGGAAACATACATTTCCGATGGCAGCAAATATCGCAAGCGGCTTTCAATCGTTGTAAGTGGTGACTCAGGGAGCATGAATCAAATTATACTTGAAATGATAGTCTGGCAGGAAAAAAGAAGAGTATAGTGCGCCTTGCGGATAAAAAAACAGCCTCGAACTCTGTGTTCGAGGCTGTTTTTCATCCCAAGTTTTTTCTTTATCTGGATGCCCAGAGCGGTCTGCCATCATACCCAGAGATGGAAGTGACCCTGACGAATTCATTGGTCAGGATGTGCGCATGATAAAGCTCCATGTCGCCGCCTGATTCTGCCTGGAAGACCAGCCGCAGCCCATCGGGTGACCAGGCTGGGATGCCGTGCGGCTCAATGCCCGGTTGGGATAACTGTACGAGGCTCTTATTGTTGATGTTGTAGACGTGGATACTGGTCGGGTCACTGACTGCGATCCATTCGCCAGTTTGCGACCAGACGGGGGTGCTGTATATGGCAGACCCCTGGGTTATACAAGTTTGATTCAAACCATCACGCCCGATCAAACAAATATCGGAGAGCTCGCCGGTAAAGGCTGCATAGGCGATCGTGCTTCCATCCGGCGACCAGGCTGGGGTGCTATCGGGGGCAGGATTCGTTGTCAGCAAAGAAACACTTCCGTTGAGACCGAGCAGGAACAGGTCGGCGTTTCCGAAGCGGTTACTGACGAAGACGATCTCGTTGGCAACAGGCGACCAGACGGGGGTGCTATCCCCTGCAGAGTCATTGGTCAGGCGGGTGGGGTTGGAGCCATCTACATTGACGATGTAAATCTCAAGGTTCCCGTCGCGGAAGGATTCGAAGGCAAGTTGCTGCCCATTGGGCGACCACGAAGGTGAAGAGTCTTTTTCGGCAGCATCTGTGATACGGCGGATGGCACCGCTGGCAATTTCAAGAAGGTAGATGTCGGTGTTGCCGTTAATTGTGGACGAAAAAGCGACCAGGGTGCCATCTGGCGAGAGGCGCGGCGTGCTGCTGCTATCTATGGAGGCGTTGGCGGTGAGGCGGGTGATTTCAATGCCATCGGGCGAAGTGATGTACAGATCATTGACACCATCTCGGTTGGAGGCAAAAATAATCCGTCCGGTAGCGGGCGGAATGGGGGTTGGGGGAACCTCGGTGGCGGGTACTTCTTCTGTGGTGACGGGGGCTTCGGTTTGGGCAGGAGCACCGGCGGCGCCGGATAGATCGATGTTGCCGCTGCCACAGGCGCTGAGAGTTAGTGCAGCGAAGCCGACGATGCCCGCATAACTTAGAAAATTGAGCTGTTTTTTATTGAAAGGTGTCATTAATTTCCTGCCCTACGGGCTGCCTTTTGGTTGAATAGGACTTTCATCCTATTTTATTGAACGTTCTGTATTCTTAGTGTGTATTTATCCCCTAAAAGGGTTATCAAAAAGGTCTGAAAAAAATGACAGTTTTGCAAACCCCCAGGTTGAATATTTCACGACAAAGACGGCTGGTTATTCAAATAAATCTATTCAGTAGGTCCTTTTGTGCGCATTTTTTCTGCTTTGGTCTTCAGGTCGCGGAAGAACTGGGTCTCGGTGATCTCATCCACCTGTTTAGCACGGCGGGACTGGTCGATCTCGATGCGCAGTTGGGCGATCTCTTTTCGCAGGGCAGCCTCGCGGATGTAACCATCCAGCGCGGCAGTGGCGAGCAGGATCAACGCCTCCAGCACGTTATCGTCCTTGAAGGGCACGATCTCGCCGGTCTTTGGATCCTTGGCGTTGATCAATTGCAGGACGCCGATCACCTTATTGTCTTTGTTTTCAAGCGGGATGGTGAGGAAGGATTGAGAACGATAGCGGGTCTTTTCGTCGAAAGATTTCGTGCCAGAGAAGTCGAATCCTTCGGCTTCGTAGGCATCAGCAATGTTGATGCGTTTATGGGTCAACGCGGCATAAGAAACCACATTGGAGCGGTTCTCACTCCCATCATCGTTATACATACGCACCGGATAGAAGGCGATCGGCATCCCGCTGGTGCCGCCCATCTTCATGTTCAACGACGTGTTGCGCAAGATCACAAACCGAAGTTTGTCTTCCTCTACAAGATACAACGAACCGGCATCGGCATTCGTAAAGTTCTGCGCCTCCACCACTAGCGACTCGAGCAGGCGGTTGAAGTCTTTTTCGGCTGAAAGGGATACACCAATGGGAATGACCTTGTTGAGCAGCACCAATTGAGTGTTGCGCTGAAGGATATTGGTTGCCATCTGATCCAACAACTGCGCCAACTGACCAAGATCCCCCGACTCTTTTAAGAACTCTTTCAGAAGTATCGAATCGTAATCGCCGCGTTCAATGGCACGAACAGCGTGCATGATCCTCTTTAGGGGAGATGTCGAACTAATAACAGTCGGTTGTGACATATTCGCAGTATACCACCAAGAATTCCATCGCCGTACTGCGATATACTTTTACTCATGAAAAATCGTATTGGTTTATTTGGTGGTACCTTCGACCCGCCTCATATCGGTCACCTGATTCTTGCAGGCGAAGCTGTTTCTCAATTTCAACTCGACCGCCTGCTCTGGGTGCTCACCCCAGACCCGCCTCACAAACAGGAAAATCCCATCACCCCGTTGAAACATCGCCTGCCCATGCTTCAAAGCATGATCGCGCACAACCCAAAGTTCGAATTATCCAGGCTCGAAATTGACCGACCGGGTCCGCACTACACGCTGGATACAGTCCGCTTGCTCGCCAGCCAACAGCCAGATGCGGAACTCTTTCTACTGATCGGCGAAGACTCTTTGAATGACCTGCCAACCTGGCGCCTCGCCGCTGACCTCGTAGCTGCTGTTTCCAAAATCGGCGTGATGCACCGCCCAAGCGACTCAGCGAACCTCGCCGCCCTTGAAGTGAAGCTTCCCGGCATCACTGAAAAGGCACATTTCATGAACGCTTTGTTGCAGCCCGTATCCTCCCGCGAGTTGCGCCGACGCGTTGCAGCGGGGGAGATGTACCGCTATTACGTCACACCCGAAGTGTATGACTATATTGAAAGTCATCAACTCTATCGTTAATTAAGGTGACTATCACCTTTGAGTATAAATATGCCCATTTTCCTTGACCCCATTTTCTCCTTCATCTCCCTCTCGCACTTTATGGTGGATGTGTTCAACGCCAGCCGCCCCGTTTTGTTGACATATCTTGGTTTGAGCGAATCGCAAATCGCTTTATTCTCCACCATTTACATTTGGGCATCGGCACTGACTCAACCCGTCTTCGGCTGGATATCTGACCGCACAGGTCCGCGCTGGCTGGCGGCAGGCGGCGTGTTGTGGATGACCATTTTCTATTCACTGGCATTGGCATTCCCTGGCAATCTTGGCTTGGGCTGTCTCATCATCGCCGCATTTGGTTCGTCGGCGTTTCATCCGGTGGGCGCTGTCCAAGCCGCCCTGCGCGGACGTGAACTCATGAAGGGTCGCGAAACGACGACGACTTCGTTGTTTTTCACCGCCGGGCAAATGGGACATTTTATCGGTCCGATCCTTACAGGTTTGATCCTCGCTTATATGAAAATTCCCGGCATGTATATTCTGCCGATCGTTTCCATTCCGATCGGTTTTTCGTTGATGCATCAACTGCGCAGCAATCATCCACATCCGCAGCCTGTAAAGACAGTGATCTCCCGAAGGAACAGAGCCGGGTTGGCGTTCATCCTTATTTTGATGCTGGTGGCTGCTTTGCAATCGTGGGCGCAGGCGAATATGGTCAACCTCATTCCAAAATACATCAAAGACCTGGGGCAGACTGCAACCGTCTACGGCAGCATGGCGGGACTGTTCATGGGTGGCTCGGCGCTGGGCAATATGTTTGGCGGTCATTTTGCAGACCGTTACCCAAAACGTTTTGTGGCTTCGCTTGCCCTGCTCTTTGCTGCAGCTCCCATTTACATTGCCAGCCAGATCGGTTGGTCTTGGTGGTTATACCTGTTGGTTCCATTGGCAGGTGCATTTACGGGGGCAGTGCATAGCATTATGGTTGTGCTTGCCCAGCGCATCATTCCCGGTGGGATGGCACTCGCTTCAGGATTGATCCTTGGCTTTATCTTTTCATCTGGTGCGTTGGGGCTGCTATACACCGGTCACTTGGCAGAGTTGTACGGCTTCCCTTATGTATTAACCATAACAACCGGTATGGTTTTGGTCGCTTCGCCGCTGGCGTTGTTGTTGAAGGAATAAAAAATCCGCCCTGGGTGTTGACCCAAGGCGGCTGGTTGGTATCAGGCTAAAGTTAATTTATGAAGCGGGGGGTGCTTCATCCATAACAGGTGCGGGCATATATCCGGGGGGATTGCGCGTCCCGAACCATGTCATCACTACGGCGCCGATGCTGATGAGTGTAACCAAGGCAGAGGGGATCCAGCCGATGCAGGGAATTAATTCCATCAAACCGATCACCAATAACAGCAGGAAGGTGCCAAACCCGGTCGAGAGGATCGGCGACCAAACCTGGTTGATGGCTTTTGCAAAACGATCACCAACTTCCTGCCCAAGTGCGATGATACCGAACAACCATGCCAGCGGGACCATCAAAACGACGATTGCAGCCACAGGGATCAAGATAAGAGTTATGACCATGATGAGCAATGCCACCGGCAGGGCGATAAAGACCAGCAAACCATAACTACCCGCCATAAAAGGCTGACGAACGATCACACTTGCAGTGCGGTCTAACTGTGGTTGGAGGAAGAGCGTTAGCAGCATGCCGATGACGGCAATGAGAATCGCTTGACCGACCTTGCCTGCCACACTCCAAAACGGATTGACGTTCACATTCACGTCTGGTGCGTCGGGCACATCTGGCACATCAGGGATTTCGGGTGTATCGATATCTGGCGGAGTGTTTTTTGTGATCTCGCCGGTTACCTTGGCTTCTGGGTCTTGTGTGACCTGACCGCCGAATGTGGAAATATCACCATCAACGAGTGCCTTAGATTCGAGTAAGGCTTGTCCGCCAAAGAGGACAATGTCACCATTCACCTCACCGGTAACGGTCAGATTGCCGCCAAACACAGCGATATCGCCGTTAACGACTGTATCCGCTTCGATGGAGAGATTCCCGCCGAAGATGGCGATGGAGCCGTTCACTTCGGCTTCTTCTTGAATTTCAATATTGCCGCCAAAGACAGCAATACTTCCGTTTAGCGTTTCTCCTTCGCCCAATGTGTAATTTTGACCGAACAGGACTACATCGTCATTGTTCGAGGTCTGCGCTTGAATGCTTGCTGTTGGCAAAAATAATAAAGCCAGCAGGAGCAGGACGCGTTTCAGTATTGATTTTTTCATGCAGGAACTCCTTGAGGTCGGCGGGCAAAGCGCCAAATGGATACAGCCCATAATAATCCCATGCCAGCCAACCCGGAGAGGATAACCATCCACATATAGGGAGGCAGGAAATCTGGCAACACGCGCGCCATCACGGTGATGATCTCACCGAATGCCTGCAGGGATGTGAACAAAAATAAAAATATGCCAGCGGCAGAGATCAACCATTCCACGGGTGATTTCGCGATCGCGGTCAATACAGGAGCCAGAAGCCACCCCAGCAATCCAACTCCACTTACGATCAAAACGATCAAGCCCCACAAATGACGGCGTTGTTCTGCCAGCTTTTGCGCTGCCAATTTCTGTTGGAAGCGCAAGGCAAACCCCGGTGCAGGTGCAATTACTCGTGCAGCACGCAAGGCGAACCCGGTCTCTGCCAGTGCGGAGCAGGTCTTGCATTCCCGCAGGTGCGAGGTAAGTTCACGCTTCTCGGTAGGGGTGAGGACTTTATCGTCCAGCAGCCAGGTTTCAAAAGGCTGGTGATTCATGATGTCTCCTTTCCATTTCAGCGAGCAGGTCATCTTCTTGTTCGACCCACAAGCCAGCCATTTCCTTTCGTGCGCGGTGCAGGCGGCTCTTCACCGCACTCACCGTCAGATTCAAGGATTCGGCAATTTCCTTTTCTGAATAATCGTACCAATATCTCATAATGATCGCCGCCCGGTCGGTGGCATCCAGATCCTTGAGCATGGCATGCACGCGCTCATTCGTCTGCCCAGTAATGGCTTCACCTTCAGGATTGGGCGCGTCCATATCGGGAATCTCGAACGAGTTCCCTTCTTCATCCTCCGCATCCATCGAAAACATCGAGAACTTGCGGCGGCGGAGGCGGTCAATACAATAGTGCGCCGCGATCGAGAGCAACCAGGTCGGGAAGGGGCGTTTTTGGTCATACCTGTGCAAGTGTTGGTACG
>JAFLCF010000047.1 GCA_017303735.1 Anaerolineae bacterium | reverse complement strand
GCATTTTAGACGTCAAGGGAGTAAAATTGGCATAGTTCTGCATTTTCCTTTACAATCAGCGCCAAATTTGATGGAACATAAAATGAAAACCTCTCTTTTAGAAATCAAGCCACAGAAAATCTTGAAAGCCAGCGAAATACAAATCGATCTTGGCACAAAACCAGTCAAATACTATCGGCACGGATGGCAGTCGTGGTCACTCACCGCGTGGACAGACCTCTCCCCGCTCCCAATGCAAAAGCCAACCATCTTTCATCCATTGCAAACTGACGTCACATACGCGCATGAAAAGAATCCGCACGGCTCATGGCTGGGCGCTGTTGAATTTGAAGATGGCAACATCGTGTTGCTGGGCGCATTGGCAACAGATACGCATGTGGCTTTGGTCGAGAATCAACTCAAAGGTTGGAGCGAAGCGGGCGAAGTCGAATGGTTTGCTGCCTATGGTCAGGAAAATCTTGTCTTTGCTCAATATGTTGAAGAGTTGGGCATCCGCTTTGGCAAAGCCGATAAAAATCACGTGCCACGGGTATGGTGCTCGTGGTACAGCCTCTATACGGCTATTGACGAAAAACTTTTACACGAATCGTTCGACCAACTAGGCAACCTGCCTTTTGATGTTTTACAAGTAGATGATGGCTGGCAAAAAGATATTGGCGATTGGGAAGCGAACGAAAAATTTCCCTCGGGCATGCAGGCATTGGCAGAGAAGATCAAATCCACGGGCAGACGCGCCGGGCTTTGGCTTGCGCCTCTGCTTGTTGCAAAATCTTCGCGCCTGTATAGTGAACATAAAGATTGGTTATTGCGTGACGAAAAAGGGCGTTTCGTCTCAGCAGGATTCAACTGGGGTCAGGATTTATACGCACTCGACACCACGCATCCAGACGTAATCTCGTGGCTGGTTGCGCTCATGAAGCTGGTGCGCCGCTGGGGCTTTGACTACTACAAGCTGGACTTCCTCTATGCCGGTGCGTTGAAAGGCAAACGGTATAAAGACATGCCGCGTGAAGCCGCATATCGTGAATGTCTGCGCTATATGCGCGAAGCAATGGGAGAAGGCTCCTTCTTCCTCACCTGTGGCACGCCCATCATCCCCGCTCTCGGCATGTGTGACGCCATCCGCATCGGACCGGATGTTTCGCATGAATGGGAAAATCACCGTAACGAAACTTTACTGCAAAATTTTGCCACCCCTGGCACCAAGAACGCCATCCGCACCGTGATCCATCGCTTATGGCTCAAACCTCTCATTCACATTGACCCTGATGTGGAATACTTTGAGTCGAAAGAAAATTCACTGGAAGATGAACACAAACAGCAACTCCAAGACCTTGCGCTAATCTGCGACTTCAAAGCCACCTCCGACCTTCCACAATGGATGACCTCGAAGGAGCGAGAACAAGTCCGCGCATTTTTGACCGCCGAAACAGACATCACCCAGATCAGCCGCTACGTTTACAAACTCGATGACCGCATCGTGGACTTTTCATCTGCTGTGGAGTTACCCAAACCGCCAAAAGGTTTTGAAGCTCTTTGGGGAAATTTCCTCGGCTGGCTAGGTAATTGGAAATTTGTACTGCGCATCATTAAAATGTTGGATGATAAAAAATTAAAGGGACGAGTTTCAAGAATATAAAAAAGGCGACCCATATGGGTCGCCTTTTTTATCCAAAATATTCGTTGGTCTTGGCAGCCATCACAAAATCGTTCTGATGCAAGCCCTTGACCACATGCGTCCACCATTGGATAGTAACCCTACCCCACTCCAGCACGATCAACGGGTGGTGGTCTTCCTTCTCAGCGGTCATGGCGATCTTGTTCGTGAAAGCAACCGCCTCAACGTAGTTTTTCAGTTTGAAGACTCGTTGCAAACGTTTGATGCCATCTACCTCAACTAATTCCCATTCAGGAATCTGCGGAAGAAGTTCGGTGACCTCAGCATCGGTCAATGCTGGGTCACCTTTTCGGCATGGAATGCACTTCCCTTCAGCAAGGGTCACTAGAACAAGCCTTTGATATCTTCAGGCTTTGTGAGTCGAATACGCAAAGCTTTGCGTCCTGCCGCTTTCAAGGCTTCGTAATCGCCCAATGCCTGCGCACGGATGAGGGTACCGAAGGTCAAGCCTTGCCCGGGAATGTCCATGTCAGATTGCGCATCATACACAAACTGGATGAAGCGTCCCTTGTTGGGACCGCCCTTATGGAATTGACCCGTCGAATGCTGGAAGCGTGGACCAAAACCGGCAGACACTGGCAACTTGGTCTTGGCGCGGATATTCGTCCGCAAGGCTTGTATCGCCTCAATCATTTCGTTGTTGCGTGGCAAATACGCATTGATGGTCACAAACTCACCCGCTTGTGGATTCGCCAAAAATTCTTCAATGGCTTTCCTGGCATCTTTTACGTCAACCAGATCGGTCTCAGCCAGCTTGCCCGTGGACTGATAATCTTTGATCTTAGCAATGGTGCGCAACTTGCTGTCCTGCACATCGGGTTGGTCAAAAGCATTGATCCCAAGAATATGACATGCCGTTGAGATCGCAATTTCCCAGCGGAAGAATTCAGTGCTGGCATCGTAGGCACTTTCCATCGGGAATTCGATCACTGGGAAGCCCGACTTCTTCAATTCAGAAATGCCCGCTTCTAATTCGCCATTGCTCTTGATATACACAAACAAGCGATCGTTGCCATAATCTTCGGGCTTGCCAAGCGGTTCCAAAGCAACGGGAAGAATACCCTTGCCATGCTTGCCGCTGGACTCTGCGATGACTTGTTCCACCCAGCCCGCCATAGCGGATACAGGCGCATCCGCCAAAACTGTGAGCTTGTCTCTGCCCATCAAAGCGGATTCTGCAATGAGGGCGCCCAACGCCACACCGGGGTTGCGCGCAGCAGGTACATCTGCCAGAGATTGTTTGCGCATTCGGTCAGCATTGCCGAGGAATTTATCAAAGTCCATGCCCATCAACGCGGCAGGGACCAAACCGAAATCGGTCAGCGCGGAGAAACGTCCGCCTACCATCGGGTCTGCGTTAAATACTTTGCGGAAGCCACGTTCGTTCGCCATTTTTTCAAGCGAGGTGCCTGGGTCGGTGGTGACGATGAAGCGGGAACCGTCGTGCTTGCTCAACTCCCAGAGGTAATCGAAGGCAGCCATCAGCTCAGCCGTCCCGCCAGATTTGCTGGCGATGATGTAAATTGACTTATCCGGTGAATAGTTCTTCACAGCCTCGGCGACTTGAGCTGGATCGGTTGAGTCGAGAATAGCAAGCGAGAGTTTGGCAGTAATACCAAAATTCGCGAGCAAGGAGCTGAGCACTTCAGCAGTCAACGATGAGCCGCCCATACCAATGACCAAGACGCGGTCGATCTTCTCGTCGTGGACTTGCTTGGCAAATGAGAGATATCCATCGAGACGTGTGCGGGCATCGTCGACAGAGTCTAGCCAGCCCAGGCGCTTAGCAGCTTCAGCTTGACCTTCAGGGTCGTCCGCGCCAGACCAGAGCGTGACATCATGTTCCCAGAGACGCTTGGGGAAAGACTCAGTTTCCAGCGTAGCCAAACGCTTGGCAACGGAATCAGCCAACGGCGCAATGGAGGCGAGCGCAGCGCTTCGTCGCTCTTCGATAGCAGCTAAAAGAGTCTTGAAGGCATCGGCAAAAGACTTCACGCCTTCGTCTTCGAGTTCTGTGACAACAGTGCTCATAGAAATGCCGAGCGCTTTGAGGTCAACAAAAATTTGCTGCATCGATTCGAGACCACGCGTAATCGTCATCGTGGCAGTGCCATGATCGCGGAAGGCATCCAGCGTAGCGGGCGGCACCGTGTTGACGGTGTCGGGACCGATGAGCTCATCGACATAAAGCGTATCGGGGTAGCTCGGATTCTTCGTGCCGGTGGACGCCCACAGCGGACGCTGCACACGCGCACGGAAGCGTGCCTTGAGCGTGGCAAAACGCGGCGACGTGAAAATGGCTTCGAACTGTTCATATGCCAGCTTGGCATTTGCAACCGCCGCCTTGCCGCGCAATGGAGAATCTTCGGACAATTTGGGGTCCACTTTTGAGTCGACGCGGGAGACGAAGAAAGACGCCACAGAAGCGATCTGATTCACAGGCAGGTCTTTTGCCACACGTTCTTCGATCCCTTCGAGATAGGCATTCATCACTTCGGCGTAACGCGAGAGCGAGAAGATCAACGTAACATTGACGTTGATGCCCGCCGCTATGCTGGTGCGAATGGCAGGGATGCCTTCTTTGGTGGCGGGAATCTTGACCATTAGATTCGGGCGGTTAACGCGATTCCAAAGCTCCTGCGCTTGTTTAGCAGTGGCTTCAGTGTCACGCGCCAAATATGGGCTGACTTCCAAACTCACATAGCCATCGCCGCCTTTGCTCTGTTCATAGAGCGGACGGAATAGGTCACAGGCTTCTTGAATATCTTCCACAGCCAATTGCCAGAAGATCTTCTCCGAGTCCCAGCCTGCCCACGCAAGCGGAGTCAGCGCGGCATCATAATCGTTGGTCTTGGCAATGGCATTTTGAAAAATGGTCGGGTTCGAGGTCACACCGCGAATATCGCCACGGTCGATCATGGCTTTGAGTTCGCCATTGACTAACAATTTTCGTTGAATATTGTCGTACCAAAGCGATTGACCAAGGGCAGTTAACTTCTTGATTGATTCAGACATGATAAAAAATGCTCCTTAAATTAAGTAAATAGTAACTGGTAATTACCAATTACTATTTACTGGTTCTCTTCCATTTTCCTAATCTTCCCCACCCGGCGAGCGAAACGTTCACCACCGGCTTTATCGCCTAAATATTCTGCATTCAAAAATGCAGGCACGATCACTTTGACAAGTTCCGGTCCGATCACACGACCGCCCATGCAAAGCACATTCATGGCATCGTGTTCCACACCTTGCGCCGCAGAGTACGTATCGTGGCAGATCGAAGCGAAAATACCTTTCATTTTATTCGCCGCAATCGCCGCGCCAATGCCCGAACCGCAGATCAAAATTCCACGTTCGGCTTCGCCACTCTGCACTTTCTCGCCAACTTTTTTTACGAAATCAGGGAAGTCCACAGCTTCTGCGCTAAACGTCCCCACATCGATCACTTCATGCCCCATCGCCTTCATGGCTTCAAGGACAACATCCTTAAGCGGAAACCCGCCGTGGTCACAACCAACTGCTACTTTCATTATTCTCCTAAAAGACCTGACAGGTTTTGGAAACCTGTCAGGTCTAAATCATTAAAGTTCTTGCGCTTTCGCTACAACATTCTCAACTGTAAAGCCCAGCTTTTCGAAGATGGTCTTCGCCGGAGCGGATGCACCGTAGCGGTCAATTCCAATAACGGACTTCGCGTATCGTTCCCAACCGAAACTTGTTCCGGCTTCGACAGCGAGTCTCTTCTGAATGCTCTTCGGCAACACAGACTCGCGATAGGCTTCGTCCTGTTTCTCGAACAGTTCCCAACTCGGGAAGGACACCACACGCACACCCTTGCCTTCGTCTGCTAGTTTCTGCGCGGCTTCAAGGACAAGCCCAACTTCCGAGCCAGATGCCATGAGGATCATTTCAGGTTTGCCGAAATCTTTCAGCACATAGGCGCCTTTTTCAACCAAGGCAGGCGTATCCAATGTAGGAACATTTTGGCGGGTCAACGCCAACACGGTGGGACCATCTCGGCGCGAGATAGCAACTTTCCAGGCTTGAGCCGTCTCATTCGCATCTGCCGGGCGGAGCACAACCAGATTCGGAATGATACGCAGAGATGCCATATGCTCCACAGGCTGATGTGTCGGACCGTCTTCGCCCAAGCCTACAGAGTCGTGAGTGAAAATGAAAATGGTCGGGTAATGTGAAAGCGCCGCCAAGCGGACGGAAGCACGCATGTAATCAGCAAATACAAGGAAGGTCGCGCCGTACGGAATTACGCCGCCGAAAATCGCCATGCCATTGAGAACGGAACCCATCCCATGCTCACGCACACCAAAGTGGAAGTTGCGCCCTGCCGGGGAATCTTTTTGGAAAGCAGGTGAACCATCGATCTTGGTATTGTTCGAAGGAGCAAGGTCTGCCGAGCCGCCGATAAGTTCGGGGAGTTTTGCAGCCAATGCGTTAATGACCTTACCAGAAGCGGCACGAGTTGCCATGCCCTTCGGGTCGGCAGGGAAAGTTGGCACTGCAGTTTCCCAGCCATCGGGTAATTTATTCATCAACACGCGGCGGTTGAATTCTGCGCCCAGATCCGGGAAGAGACGGACGTAAGCCTCACGGCGCATCTTCCAATCAGCTTCGAGTTCACGTCCACGGTCAACGGCTTTGCGATAGAACTCAAGCACATCATCAGGGATCAAGAAACGCGGTTCCTTGGGCCAGCCAAGGTTATCTTTTGCGGCGTTGAGTTCTTCGTCGCCGAGAGGTTCGCCGTGTGCTTTTTGCGTGCCTTGTCGGTTCGGGGCGCCGAAACCAATGATGGTGCGGCACAAAATCAACGACGGGCGTGGGTCTGCTTTCGCAACTTTGATAGCTGCATCAATGGCTTCGACATCGTTGCCATCGTCCACGCGCTGAATATGCCAGCCGTAGGCTTCGAAGCGTTTGGCGCGGTCTTCGGTGAAGGCAAGGTCGGTTGAGCCGTCAATGGAAATTTTATTGTCATCATACAAATAGATGAGTTTGCCAAGCGAGAGATGCCCAGCCAACGAAGCGGCTTCAGAAGCGACACCTTCCATCAAGTCACCATCTGTGACGATGGCATAGATGTAAGAGTCGAGCAACTCATGACCCGGTTTGTTGAAAATGGCAGCAAGGTGAGCCGCAGCGATTGCCATGCCCACGCCACTGGAGAATCCCTGTCCAAGCGGACCCGTGGTCACTTCCACACCGGGGGTATGCCCATATTCCGGGTGACCGGGTGTCAGACTCTCCCATTGGCGGAAGCTCTGCAATTGCTCGAGAGGTAGGTCGTACCCGGTCAGATGCAAGAGAGAGTATAGAAGCATGGAACCATGCCCACCCGAAAGGATGAAGCGGTCACGTCCCATCCACTTGGGGTTGCGTGGACTGTGTCGCAGGTGACGAGTCCAAACAGTGAACGCCATCGCAGCGGCACCCATCGGAAGACCGGGGTGTCCCGAGTTGGCTTTTTGCACGCCATCGGCGGATAAAAATCGAAGTGTATTTATGGCTTTGTTTTGAAATTCTGGGGTTGTCATGGGCGATATTTTACCATTCGGTTAGTATTTTTCTTTCAAGTTTTTCTCGGGCAATACGATCAAGCCTTCTTTTCGGTCTCCAACAAAAGAGATGTTATCTGGCTTGTGAATCGCGTACCAGGCAGTATAAGCAGCCATAAGCGCGTCTAGCTGTTCGGGTTGATACAGCATATCGAGGGGCCAGGTTCCTTTGAGCATTTTATGGCGTGTGATCTCTTCAAAAAAATCCATCGGGTCTTGGATGCGTACCCCGGCTTCATAGAGCAGCAACTGCCGCTGGAGTTTGCCTTCCAGCGACGGCTTCGATTGCGGTATAACACCTGCCATAACACAAAAAGCGGCGTGCGGTTGTGTTTCTAATACCTGAAATGATGCCTGTTCTGCCGGGTATTTTTTGAAGCCCATCTTTTCCAGCTTGCGATATAAAGCAAACCCAGCCTGCACCCAGGCAGGGCAGGCACTCACCGTGGCGGGAGTGCCTGAAATGGGAATGCCGCGTTCACGCAGGTCAAGCTCAGCGACTCGAAAGCCCAAAGCACGTGTCTTCAAGGTCTTAAACAATTCTTTTTTCTTATCACGAACTAATCCGCGATTTAAACCCGACGGTGCGTTAACGGCTACAATGGCAGAAGAATGCCCGCCAATAAAAGCCAGCACATCGTCCAATTCACCGTCTGAAAGAGCGATGAGATTAAGACCTTTATCCAATGCCGCATACGTAAAAGAATTATGCGCAGAGGTGGGATCAATACCAATGAAAACAGAGTCTGTAATAAACATAGTAAGATTGATGTGTGAGAGAACGACGAACCAAAAGAAACAAATCCTATTTTACTTCCAAATCCACATGAACCAAACCCAACGAATCATTCTCTATACCCTTGTCCTCATTGCGGGCGCATCCTGGATCGTCCTTTCCGCACAAAGCGGCGACACCAGTACAACTGGTCCCGCGCCGCAGACGGGCTTCCTCGCGCCCGATTTCACGCTCCAAACCGCCAAAGGTGAAACCTATACTCTGTCCGAACTTAAAGGGCAGGCTGTGCTGGTCAATGTATGGGCTACCTGGTGCCCGCCCTGCGAAGCCGAAATGCCCGCTATTGAAAAAATGTATAACGAATATAAAGATCAAGGCTTTATTGTCCTTGGGGTGAACAGCACCTTCCAAGACAATCCGCTCGATATTGCTCCATTCACCGAGTCGCACAATCTTACCTTCCCCATTCTTCTGGATGAAACATCAGATGTCAGCCGCGCCTACCAAGTACGTTCTCTTCCATCTTCGTACTTTATCAACAGACAGGGCATCATCAGCGAAGTCGTCATCGGTGGACCGATGTCTGAAGCCCTGCTCCGCACACGCATCGAAGAGGCATTGAAATAACATGCTTGAAGCATTCCAAACTCTATTCACTCCGCCTCGCCATATGATCCTGCTCGTCATTGCCACATGGCTCGGGCTTCTCCTTGCAGAGCGCCGTACAGAGCGGCATGGCATCAGCAAAGAGCACCTAAACGACATTACTTTTTATGGTCTCGCCGCATTCATCATCGGTGGGCGCTTATCCTATGTTCTACAAAACATGGCAGCGTTCTCCAAAAGTCCGCTCGATATTGTGTCCATTAATCCCGACCTTTTCGACATGCCAGGCGCACTTGCCACCGCCTTCATTGTCGTGTTAGTTCATGGTCAAAGAAAGCAACTTGCCTTTTGGAATATTCTGGATGCGCTAACCCCGTTCTTCGCCGTCATTTTCATCGGTCTCGGATTAAGTCATCTTGCCGCAAGAACCGCCTTTGGACTTCCCACCGACCAACCCTGGGGAATCGACATGTGGAACGCAACCCGCCACCCCACCCAACTCTATAACGCGCTCGCCTCATCCCTGATATTGGTCTTGTTATGGCTCTTCAAGCCGAATCCACGCCCGGGCGTTCACTTCCTACTTTTCACGATCCTAACCGCCCTCTCCCAACTTATGCTGCAAGCCTTTCACGCAAACTACGTTGTCATTTTCAGTGGGTTCAGGCAGGAACAAGTCCTGGCATGGCTGGTTTTGCTGGCTGGCTTTATCTTTCTGGAGATCAGGCTAACCGTCATTGAGCCGATCAATGAAAAATAATTAAAAGCACACGGGCGGATGACATCCGCCCGTGTGCAATATATTTAGCCAAGCTCTGGCTCGATCAACCCATAACTTCCGTTACGCCTGCGGTATAACACGTTGATCTTGCTCGTTTCAGCATTGTAAAATACAAAGAAATTGTCGTGTCCTAGATTCCGCATTTGCACCAGAGCCTCATCTTCAGACATGGGGTAAAGCACAAATCTCTTGCGCTTTGCGAACAATGGTGAAAGCTGCCCAGTCTCATCATCAATAATCTCATCTGCCACCTCAGCCGCCGAACGACCGTCACCACGTCCGTGGTATTTCTTGCCTTTGTAGCGTTCGATCTGGCGCTGTAAATTATCCAATGCCATGTCGAAGGCAGCCAATGCCTCATCAGCGCGTTCTTCAGAACGAAGGGTAAAGCCCTTTCCAAATACGGTGATCTGAGCCACATTACGGTCTTTGGCATCACGCGCAGCCTTATGATGTGACAATTCCACACGCGCCTCATCAATGGCGGGCAGGTAATGATCAAGGTTTCCTGCCTTCTTGGAAACATATTCTTCAATATGCTCCGTCAAACGAATATGACGTGTCTGAACTTCCACTTTATTGGACATACAAATCTCCTTTTTTAGGTTGTTAAGTTACAAACACAAACGCGCTACACTTGTCTCAGATCATGGTGAGACAATGCACGTGCAACGGTCAACGCAAAAACATGCTCTGCTCCGGCAGCATAAAGAGCCTCTGCGCCTGAGGAGAGCGTTGAGCCTGTTGTGGATACATCATCCATGACAAGGATGGATCTACCCTTTACTTCTGGAGCCGCTTGAAATGCATCGTGAACGTTCGTATGCCTTTCCTCCCTGGTCAGACCGACTTGCGAGCGTGTTTCTTTCCGGCGCAGGAGCGCCTTCTCTGAATACTGCAATCCCAATCCCATAGCCAGTGGTTTTGCAATCATCGCAACTTGATTATAGCCCCTTTCACGAATTCTTTGTTTCCCCAGCGGAATCGGCACGATAAGATCAACCCGCCAATTCAAGTTATGAACAAACTCCATCATCCCTGCCGCAAGCGCATCTCCCATCGAGAGGTCACGCCTATACTTAAGTTTATGCAGGGCAGATTGAAGCGGACCTTCAAAAACGCCCCAAGCCCGCAATGAAATAAAACGCGGCCTACTGGCAAGACAAGCCCGGCAAACCCCTGGCTTTTCCTGTGGTAGACCGCAAACTTCACAAACGATACCATTCAAAGTTTTCACACTATATTGGCAAGTCGAACACCAGCGCGTACCTGATTTACCACACCCACCGCAAGTTGCGGGGAAGAGCAGGTCGAGGGTGCTCCAAACCGTACGATAAGCCCTGTATTTCCAATGATTCAAGCTCAACCCCTTTTGTTACTGCCTTAATTGCCCAGAAACGGACCGAACGCTCCAGCGATCTGGAAGCCTGCAGGCGCCATCAAAATGATCATAATGGAAGGGAAAGTCAACAACGCCATTGGGATGATCATCTTTACAGGAGCCTGATGTGCCAGTTCTTCAGCAAACTGACGCCGTTTCATACGCATCTGATCCGACTGGATGCGCAAAACTTTTGCCATACTCACACCCAAAGACTGGCTTTGAATAACCGCCGCAACAAAACTAGTCAATTCAGGTAAACCGATACGGTCTGCCATATCGCGCAACGCTTCGCGTTGAGTCTTTCCGAGCTGAATCTCGCGGATGCAACGACCGAACATAAGCGATAATTCGTTCTCCCACTTATCAGCCACTTTCGACATTGCCGCTTCAAAGCCCAACCCTGCCTCCACACAGATCGTCAGCAGGTCAAGCGCATCTGGCAATGCCTTGCGCACTTCCGTTTGCCTTCTGGTGATGCGGCTCGATAACCACATCTGAGGAAAGAAAAAGCCCAATAGCGTAAAGATCACCACAACCAGAAAGATCCGTCCTGTTGGCCAGTTAACTTGGGGAAGGTTGGATATCAATAACAAAAGCCCGCCAAATACCCCAGCACCAATAAAACGGGTGGAAAGAAAAGTAGATGCATCAATGCGCCCGGGGTTTCCCGCCAATTCAAGTTTTAGGGTGGTTTCTTGAAGAAGCTTTTCCGGCGTAAAGCGGGATGAAAACTCGCCCATTCGCTTAACCAGCGGAATGACGACACGTTCCATGAAGGGCTGCTGCAATTCAATGTCTTCAAGAGAAACATTCTCACCGCGCTGGGTCGCTTCTGCTAAACGTGCCAAGACGGGGTCTGATTCAACACCCTGCGCCTCTCGGGCAAAACGTGCACCGATCACAACAACAAATACAATGCTGCCTATGATCGCAAGCACAATAACGATTAAAATGGCTGCCTGCATATTACACCTCGATATCCGCTATCTTCATCATAATAAAATAACTGGAAGAAATCAACCCCAGCACCACACAGATGATCGCACCGGTACAAAGGGGTCCACCTTGTGTTACCGAAAGCAGGTAATCAGGGTTCAGAAACCATAAGATCAACGTCAAACCGAAAGGAATCAACGAAAGCACAGATCCTGACGCGCGGACTTGAGCGGTTAACACCCGCACCTCGCCCTTAATACGGATACGTTCTCGAATGGTAAAAGAGATATTATCAAGGATTTCAGATAAGTTACCACCAACTTCACGCTGAACGTTAATGGCGGTAATAACAAAATCAAGATCCTCGCTTGGAATGCGACGCAATAAATTTTCGAGCGCGGTTTCCATCGGGATACCGATCTGCATTTCCTGAACCACCCGGCGAAATTCATCATTAATGGGGGGAGGCAATTCTTTACTGATCGCTTCCATTGCCTGCATGGTGGAGTACCCTGCACGCAAACCGTTCACCATCAGGTTAAGCATATCGGGCAGTTGATCGTTGAATTTTCTAAGCCGCTGCCGCTGCTGCGATTTTACATACTGCCCGGGGATGATCCCACCAATAATCGCCCCGATCAAACCAGACACAGGGTGTCTGTTGCCAATAAACCAGGCAAGCAGCCCAACCAGAACAATGCTCATAAAGATCAAGGCAAAATACTCTGCCACCTTGAATTTTATATCCGCACGTGCCAGTTCACGGGCAATACGATCTCCAAAAGAGGTTTTTTCCACCCGGCTGGAAACCCAGTTTGTAAGCGCGTATTTTTGAGCTTCGCGATTTATATCTTGCTTTTCGCCATCATCCAAATACTGACTCAGGCGCTCTTCAACCAAGTCACGCTCGCTATTCGAGGAGACGATAACACCGATGATAAGCAGGATGATCAGAATGATCCCGCCGATGATAATGATCCAGGTCATTGTGTTTTTTCCTGGTTACCTCTTGAGTTCACCATAGGTTAATACCGACGGCGCTCACCAATACCAAAAATGGAGGGCGGGAGGTGAATACCCGCTCCTTCGATCTTATCCATAAATTTGGGTCGAAGACCGGTAGGTCGCAACCGTCCAACAATGCGCCCATTCTCTGTTCCGGTCTGTTCAAAGACGAAAATATCCGTCATTGTAATGACATCACCTTCCATGCCGCTGATCTCGGTAATCGTTGTTACCTTACGAGTACCATCACGCATACGCTCCTGCTGGCAGATGACATCTACCGCACTTGCAACCTGCTCACGGATCGCTCTAATGGGCAGATCCATACCTGCCATCAGACACATGGTTTCAATACGAGACAACGCATCACGCGGGGTGTTCGCATGAGCAGTTGTCATCGAGCCATCGTGGCCCGTATTCATCGCCTGCAACATGTCCAACGTCTCGCCACCGCGGCATTCCCCAACAATAATACGCTCAGGGCGCATACGCAAAGAGTTCATCACCAAATCGCGGATGGTGATCTCACCTCGTCCTTCAATGTTGGGCGGGCGCGACTCGAGCGTCACCACATGTTCCTGGCGCAATTGCAATTCCGCTGCATTTTCGATCGTGATGATGCGCTCATCAGACGGGATAAAACTGGAAAGAACATTAAGTAGTGTGGTCTTTCCTGAACCCGTACCGCCGGAAATAATAATGTTCAACCGTGCTTCCACACATGCCTTCAGAAATTGCACTGCTTCTGCACTCACTGAGCCAAATTGGATCATTTGATCCACTGTGATCGGGTTTTTGGAAAATTTACGGATCGTTAGCACAGGTCCGACAAGGGAAATCGGCGGAATCACAGCATTCACACGCGACCCATCAGGAAGGCGTGCATCCACATAAGGGCTCGACTCATCGATACGACGACCCAAAGGTGCTACGATACGGTCAATGATGCGCATCACATGGTCATTGCTCTCAAATGTGATCGGTACCCGATGTACTTTACCCTTACGCTCAATGTACACATTCTTCGGTCCGTTCACCATGATTTCTGTAATGGTGTCATCTTCAAGCAGAGATTGCAACGGACCAAAACCGAGAATTTCAGCGGAGATCTGCTCAAATAATCTGGCGCGTTCCGGACGGGAGAGAACGATGTTTTCTTCTGTAAGAATCTGCTCAAACAAATTCTGAATGGTCCGCCGAACTTCATCGGTTCGGGTAACATCCATGGAAGGGTCGATCTCGGCAAGCAGTTTATTCTGAACTCTGGTTTTTAAATCAAAATAAGAGCCGGCTTGCGGGGAAGTGATCGGTGCGCTGACTCTGCGAGCCTGCAAAGAAGACAAACGGGAAGCATCGCCTCCCCCACCGCCGCCACCTGGGGTTTCAGCAGGAGGTTTTTGCGCACCCTGTGAGGGGGTCCCAGGATTCTGTTGATTTCCAGAACCTTGTCCCTGCTCAATACGTCTCAATAAAGACATTTTCTTTCTCCTTATCGCCTTGCCGCAGAGGCTTGGTTATTATCAGTTTCTAAAGCGATCATACGGGTACGAATGGTCTCTGCGAGAGAGAAGATACCTCTGCCGATCAACTGAGATTTATTGTCCAACATAAAAGGAACCCCGCGGTTCACCGCCGTGATGGCGATCTTTTCATCCAGAGGAATAACCGCGGATATTTCGTGTTTAAGATTTTCACCCACCCGTTCAGGCGTAATGCTGATCCGTTTATCGAAGCGGTTCATTGCAAATACGATCCGCTCCTTGCTGATACCCATTGTGGATAAAAGATCCAGGATCAAACGTGAATTCTTAATAGCGGGAATTTCCTGAGTAGTGATAATCACCATCACATCGCTCAAATCGATCGCTGAGAGGATCACATCCGTTAAGATGGAAGATGTATCCACCACAACATAGGAGTAAATTCTCTGCATGAACTGCAAAACTTTTATGAACTGGTCTGAAGAGATCTTCTCAGCCTGTTCGGGTCGTTGCGGCGCAGCCAAAATACGGATGCCGGATGCTTCATGCCGGATCAAAATTTCATCAATGATCTCCGCATCAAGGTCATCCACACGAGGCGCAATATCGAGGATAGTATTCTTTCCCTGTTCGTTCACAAAAACCGCTACATCGCCAAATTGCAAGTTGCCGTCAACCAACACGGTTCGCGTCTCTTCGTTATTCAAAGCAATTGCAAGGTTAACCGCAATGGTTGTGCATCCTGTCCCGCCTTTGGGACTGTAAACTACGACGATCTTTCCTTGCTGGGCAGCGGAAAAACCACCCATTGCAGATGCCCCGCTGACGGCGTTCATCGCCATTTGCTGCTTGGCACCTTTCGCACGTTCCAAATGAGCCATTTCTCCCGCACGCTTTATCGCGGAGATCAACTCATCTCCCATGGGTGGTTTTGTCAAAAAGTCACGCGCACCTGCCAACATGGCGCGACGCATGTAGTTCGGGTCACCTTGAACTGAAAGAATTACAACTTGAATATGCGGCGATTGCTGGCGGATGTTTTCTGTAGCTGTGATGCCATCAATATCCGGCATGTTAATATCCATCAACACCACATCCGGATTCATTTCCATGGCAAGCTGAATACCCTCCTTACCTGTGCGGGCTGTACCTACAACTTCAACATCTGACTCGAATTGCAACAGTTTACGCACATTTTCGCGGGTCTCAGCAATATCATCAACGATAAGGACTCGGATTTTATCAGCAGCCATGGTTACAATTGTCCATTCATTTATTTATATAACACCATTATTGTGTGGGTTCCGGCTGGATGTCGTTTGGCAATGTTGGTGAAGTCAGTGTTGTCAGGGCGGGATGCATGGCGTAAGGCAGTTTTGCCGGAACAGGGATGTTGTATTGGCTGAGGAGGAACTGAAGCGTGGAAGCTTCGGTGGCAAGGCGCGCCTGATCCGAGGGATTGCGAAGAGTTAAAGAAATTCTGGCGTTTGTATACACAAGATAAGAAAGCGTGACCGAGTCTTGAGGGGAAACGATCAGAGTAACAATATCAGGAGCCACTGCTGGTTGAGGCGCTGCGTTCGGATCTGTCGGAGCGGCTGGGTCTGGCACTGCAGCGGGGTCGGTTTCCACAAGCGGGAAGTCACCCAGGCGCATCACAATTGCATCCTGAAGAAGTGTCTGGCAAACCATGCGCGGGCGCTGTGCCTCGGATGGCACAAGATAATAAGGCTGCTGAACGGAGGGATCAAGTTCCAGACGGCCTTGAGGCGAACCCGAAGAAGCAATACCCAGCGAAAGGATTGGCAAGCCTGAGGTATTAAAACCCTGCCCTTCCTCGCCTGAAAGAGTACCGCCACTAATACCAGTTCCTGTCAATATGCCAGTGAAGTTCGGAAGAATCGTCTGGTAAGCAGGATCAATATCCACAAAAAGGAGACAGGCATTCACATTCACATGCGCGCCATTATTAATCGCATACCCGGAAACAGCAAGACGATCCACAGGGATCGCAATGGCAGTCATGCCGGGAGGAATTAAGGAAGCCCACTGTGGACCAGAAATCGCCACCGACGACGCTGAGTCGGTAACCATAGATTCTGTAATAACGACACCTGGGTCCAAAGGAAGTTTCGCAAACTTATCCACAAGGAAGGGTAATTCGTCACGCGTATACATTACAGTTACTACGTTTGATTGTGGAATGCTTAATGTTGCAAGAGCATCCTCTGTAATTCTTCCACCTTGCGGAATACTCTGAGCGGCATAATACACCTCGACGTACGCAATTTGTTCCACCGTCTCTTGAGGTCGCAGAAATTGGCTGGCAGCAAAAAAGCCCAGACCCAAGACGATTATTATTATCAAAATCACCAAAATCAGTGTACGACCGCGACGCATAGTAATCTCCTCTCAATAAGTACCGTAGTTATGGGGCACTTTATAACATAGTCATTATACAGGAAAAATGTCAAAAACATATTATGCAGGCGTGTCATTGAATCCGCCAGACAGGCACGCCTAACAATATTGTTAGCGAACAGGCTTAAGTTTTTGCCTGCACTGTGAACGATATCTTGGCACCTGAACCCAATGCGCTATCGATCTCAAATTTTCCACCCAACATTTCCGAGCGTTCACGAATCAACTTCAAACCGAGATTGTTCGAGTCTTTTAACGTCTCCGGGTCGAACCCGCGCCCATTATCATCCACGCTGATGCGGATAAAGTCAGTGCCAAGATCCAAGTGAATCTTAACGACGGTTGCCTGACTATGGCGAGAGGCATTTCCCAAGAGTTCCTGTGCCGCACGAAAGAGCATGACCTCGAGATAAGGTTCCAAGCGGCGTTCGCTGCCGGAAACAGTCACACTGACATCCATGCCAGATTGTTCCTTGAACGAATCGGCATACTTGCGCAAGGTCGGCACCAACCCCAGATCATCAAGCATCATGGGACGTAATTCAAAAATAAAGCTTCTCACCTTTTGAAACGTTCCCATTGCAGACGCTTTTAAATTTGCCAATTCTTCTTTTGCCTGTGCCGCATCAATATCCAGCAGGCGCATGGCAATTTCGGTCTGAAGGATGAAATTGGAAAGCGCCTGGGCAGGACCATCATGCATCTGTCGGGATAAGCGCTGACGTTCCGACTCTTGAGCATTGACGATCATTTCGATCCCGGTCATTTGCGCTTTATCAGTGCCGGCTCCGGTTGATGTATCTCCCCCATCGTTTCCTTTATTCACCAGCTTATCAAGCACCACACGATACTTATCAAGGTGCGATTTATCATTTTGAAGTTTATCCAACTGTCCACGCATAACGAACAATCGCTGTTGGGCATCCAAAGCGGAATCGTATGCCATCTTTAGCTCTTCTGCTGTGGCGCCCTGTTTTTGTACCTGTTGAAGGTGGGATGTAATCGCCGTATTTCTCTGGGTCAATTTGGATAGTTCACCCTGGCTTTGTTCCATCATTAGGTTGATCTCACGCAGGGCGCGTTGAGTCTCATCCAGCTCGTTCTTGTAATCCACTGTCTCGTTAGACATGCAGTCTCCTAAGGTCGGATATCGGTATCCCGCAGAGTCACCCAGCCGCGCTTCAAAGCATATACGACTGCCTGCGTACGATCTTCAACACCAAATTTCCGCAAGATCGCGGTAACATGATTCTTCACGGTTTGATGGCTGATGCCCAGAAGAGTGGCGATCTCTTTATTGCTCATGCCGCGCACCACACAGTTTAGGACTTCCATCTCGCGGTCAGAAAGCGGATGAAATGGAGCGCCCGGCTCACTATAGGAACGGCGCGCACCTTCCATGCTTTCCTCGACCCATAATTCAAGCTCGCGCCGGGTAAATACATTGTTCGCAAAAACGAACTTGCCTTCCGCCACTTCGCGAATGATTCGGGAAAGGCTTTGCGGTTCAATATCCTTAGTGCAATAGCCATGTGCCCCGGCAAGTGCAGCATGGATCGCCTGCTCCAGGTCGTCATAACCGGTCATCAAAATGATCCGGGTAACCAGCTTATCTTGTGATACTTGATGCGTGATCTGTTGACCATTCATCCCCGGCAGGTTGACATCCAACACTGCCACATTCGGTTTCTTCGTACGGATCAATTCCAACGCCTCGTCCCCCGACGCAGACTGGGCAATGACCCGCATATCTGTTTCCAACGACAATGCATCCACTACTCCTTGGCGGAAGAGTGGATGATCATCGACGATCAATAAAGTAATCTGGTTCATTGCTTGCCCATTCTCTCTTTTCGTAATGATATGCAATACCTGAACAACCACCCCATTTTAACCCATTCTCCTACTTCCAACGATAAATTGTCATGCGAGGGTAATCTGCCTCGGTGGCAATGGCTCCATTGGTAGTAAAAACCGCCTCTTTCCCCACTGTCATTTCGGGGTACAAGTCGGAAAAAGCAATCAGATACTCGGCATTTCTCTCGTTGAGGTAAACCGCCAGGCTAACTTCATCGCGAATAAACGGAACCACCTCCGGCGAGACCAAACCTGCCAGATCCAGTAATGGATGTGTGTCGAAATAGCCCAATGCGCCGATATCGTGGGCAGCAATGAGCACCCCAGGAGGGATATTCGCAGCCGCCCATTGAGCCGACTCGACCATCTCCTGTTCGATGAGAGCGACATCTTGAGCATAGGCACGCGCGCCTAGCACTATAAATAGAAGCGACACCGTCCCAAGGCTGATCTTCCAAAGTGTGGACGCGAACCACTGATAACGCCCAAAGGTTTTAGAAGAGGCAAATTCCATCACTGCGAGCATGCCTATCAAAAAAAAGATGGGCATGGCAGGCATGATGTAACGTCCATGCTGGTACATCGGCAGGCGCAAAACATACAAGACCATGTATCCCACCGACCAGGTCAGTGCCAGCAAACTACCCCATGAACGCTGTCGAAAAGAGCGAGCTACCCATAACACAACACCTGGAAGCAAAAGGAAAGAAGGACCTACCAACAGTTGAAGGGACATCTCGCCAAAACGGCGCGACAGAGGGAAGCCCTGCCATGCCGCATACTCTGCCTGCTTGGCATAGAATGTATTCGGCATTGGTGTGCCGCCGATGAGAAGATTGAATAATAAATAGAAGAGGAAGACAGCACCAAAGCCAATGATCACTCGCAACAAACCACGTAATCGGGAGGGAGTGTTCGTTTCAAGGAAAAGGACAGCCAACACCAGCGGACCAAGCAGAGTCAAGCCGTCGGGGCGCACCCAAACACTGAGACCGGCAAGCAAGCCCAAAGTTAGATAGCGACGCGAATTCATCATCAAGGCAGATAAGATGACAGTGGTGATCAAGCCGTGAAGCAGGGTTTCCATCCCAGACATGGCAGCCCAAAGTAAATGCCATTCGAAAATAATGAACAGCCCCACCCACGGAATGTTGGGAGCGTACGTGGAAACCAAACGCCGCGCTGTGACCTCACTGACAATGCTCAAAACGAACATCGTAAACAAACCAAGAAAGTACGTCCAGATGTAGGGTTCGAGGTTGATGAGAAAACCAAGCGCGAGCAAAGCCGACCACAGCGGTGAGGTAGACCCCGCTGTGGGCACACCCGGGCGGAAAGACCACTCGCCATAATCGGCGAGGTTGCGAGCAAAGGTTAAGTGGATCCAAGAATCATCGAGAGGGAAACCGATCTTATAGATGAACGCACTGGCAATTAAATAGATGCCGCCTGCCAGTAAGGTGCAAACAGCCAGAATGATCTGGTCGCGTTTTGTGAGTGGTTTAAGGAAATCGGAAAATACGCGTGTCATCTACTTCACCTAGATATTCGAGTTGCGGATAATTCTGCGGGTTATCGTACAGGTCGTGCAGAGGCTCAAGCCTGCCTTGCGCTTCGAAGGCGTAATAACGAATACCGTAACGCTCTGCAACTTGCAATAAGATATTGACATCGCCCGTGGGCTGCACATAGGCAGGGCGACCCGTCATCATGTAATAGCCGGGAGAGCTCAATACAAGAATCGGCTCGCCGGGTTGAGCGCCTTGTTCAACAAGGAATTTTTCAACCGCCGGATACGACAACTCGCCTTCCTGCCATCCGTTTTGGATGACGCGTACCCAGACGACCCACACCGAAAGCATGATCACGATCTGGACGAGCGCGATTCGAAACACGACATAGGCATGTTCGGTGAACCTGCCCTTTTTCCTCGCCCAAGCTACGACCGACTCGAGGCTGTAGGGAGTTAGCGCCCAAAGCAATGGCTGGAGCGCCGCGCCGGCATGGAAGAAACTTCCGCGCACGCCAGCAAAGGGGAATACAAAGGTCATAACAAGGAAGAGAAGCACCCAGGCAAGGATGCCCATTTGCACACGACGGTCTTTGCGCAATTGGAACATTGCCCCAGCGATGAATGGAAAGAGGACAAGATGCCCCTGTGCCGCGATGACGGTTTGAATATTGTTCGTGAATGCCCACCAACGCACTTTGAGTATTTCATCCCAACCACTTGCGAGCCACGAGTCTATGGTGAGTTTTGATGCGGGATAGATAAATGTCTCTTCATATGAAGTGACCCACAATGCACGGCTGCCTGCAGATGACATGATCGAGCCGAAGACGCTGAGGTTGCGGGCATACCACGGACCCATCACCAAAATAAAGCCTAGAAATGCCAATGCGCCAAATTGAATGAATGACATAAAAGGCAGCTTTTCATCTCGCACACGCCATAAAATGAAGAGACCCGTTAGAGCAAGCCAAAGTAGACCGTCACTACGCGCAAGGGACATGAGCCCGGCGAGTAAGCCCATCCAAAACCAGGGGCGCGGACGGTCGGCGAGCAGAAAGATCAACCCGCCAGCGACCATAAAAATGCCGTAGTTATCAGGGACGGGCAGGAAAGGCAAATGAAAAACTGAAAAGACAGCGAGGAGGGCGGACGTCCATGCGAAGGCGGTGTTCTTGAAAAAGCGGAAGGATAATGCTGCCGTCAATGGTGGGACGAGGGCTGCGATCAATATAAAGAAGATACGCCCGGCTTCATAGGTTTGCTGACCGGTTAGCCACATACCCAAGGCGGTGACGATAGACGCCAACGGCAACCAATATCCATGCGAGGGATGGGGAATGCCTTGCGGATCGTCGAGATAATTCCAGATGTACGGCTCGGTGAAGCCATTGCCCAGAGCAAGTTGCACACCGCCGGAAAAATAATAGTCCGCGTCGAGATAGCCGGGGATGGTCTGGAAGCGGCTGACGATGATCTGAACTGTGAGAGCGATCAAAAAGAGGATGAGGTAGGTTTTGCGGGACATGGGTGGGATGGTGAATGGTGAATAGGGAATAGTGAATGGCAAATGGTGAATGGTAAATAGTTAATAGTAAATGGTGAGTGAAGAGTGAAACGTGATTGTAAATTGCGTTTCACTCTTTGTTTTTCACTTGCTGCGCGTTAACGAGTCTGCCCAAATGCGCGGAGGGCGGATCGCCCACCAGCGAATCCAGTATAAACCAAGGACGGTGAAAACAGGGAGAAAGAGGAAGAGGATTTCTTGCGAGATGGTTTCAAAAACAGGCGAAGGGAAAAAGTACAGCGCCCAGGGAATGAAAAAGTTTGCCAACAAAAGCAGAAAAGCCAACACCGCTCCAATGCGGTTCCAACGATCATGGATGATGGCAAAGACCAATGCCAGCGGAATGATCAGCACGGCAAGGTTTTCATATTCTGTACGGAAGCCGAGCAATGGAGCTGCAGCCAGCGAAAGACAAGCTGCCCAATAAAACCGTCGTTCATCGCCATCGAGAGCGGAACTCCATTCGTAGCCGAGAGCGATGACAAGCAAAACGATGATGCCCCATGCCAGATAAGTGCCAAAGGAAGGGAAAAGCTGCCCAAGAACTGAAAGAATAGAAAAGCCAAAATCGGCGCGCAAGGCATTTGCCCCGGCACGAAGATAGGGAATGAGCCAATTGGCATAGGTGAGAAAAGAAACCGCGAGCAATACAAAGCTCAACATGCCGAAGCCCGCGAACACGCGCATGCGCCCTTGCCGGTAACAACGCCAGGCGATCAAAATTAGGAAGGGAAGACCTGCCTCCCAAAAATAAAGGGAGACCGCCAGCAACGCGCCGACGAGTTCATCCTGTTCATTGCGCAGGGCGAAGAGGATGAGCGCATAGAACAAACCTAGCAACAGAATCGGGCTGGCATCGAAGACGGCTTGAAAGGTATAGAAGTTCACCACAGAAAAAAGAAAATAAAGAACGGCGAACCAGGGCGGAACGCTCCAATCGGTGAGGCGCAGGCTGAGCACGGCAAGCACGAACAAAGCCCACTCGAGCAACAAGGTATATATCGCCCGGGCAGTGAGCGGGTCGGAGAGAAGCGAGAAAGGGAAATAGAGCAGGAGCAGGTGAAAGGGCGTATCCAGAATGTAGGGGTCATCGCCAGCACCAGCCTTGCCTTCATAAACAAGCTCTTGAACCACATCAGGAACGTACGCCGAATATGGATCGATGCGCTCAAAAATAAATGCACGCCCACCCGCCCAATGCCGCAGGAATTCGCCGCCGCCATTGAGCAGAGAAGAGTTTGCAAACCAAAGCCCAACTGTGATGGCAACAAAAAGAATCACGACCAGTGTGATGAAAAGATAATCACGCGGGGTGAGCGATTTGGAAGGGGGTTGAAAATTCATCCCCTCACCCTAGCCCTCTACCCTAACGGGCACACGTCCCAAAGGAGAGGGGATATTAATTCGGTAGATGGGACGCGTAGGTGCAGGGCGCGCAACTTCAACAAAGCCCGCCTGTTTGAAGGTGGAAGATGTGCCAGTGAAAATAAAAACGGGCGGCGCTTCTTCTTTGGTTTCAATGGGATAGCCTTCGACGATCTTTGCGCCGTGAGCCTGGGCATGCTCGAGTGCGGCTTGAAGCAAGGCAACCGCAACGCCTTTGCGGCGATGTTTTTTATCCACGAACAAACAAGTGACCGACCAAACTTCCTGATCGTCTATGGGTTTGAGGACGCGTGAATGAGCAAGCTTGGGATATTGACTGCGCGGCTCGACTGCCACCCATCCAACTGGATAGCCCTCTGAATAGGCAAGCAAGCCGGGGATGATCTTCGCATCGACCACCGACTTTTGAATTTGGCGGTTGCTCTCGCCTTTGTTTTCGCTGAAGGCTTTTCCGCGTAGTTTCCAATGCATGCACCAACATCCGCCGCAGGCTCCGTTTTCGCCGAAGAGTATTTCAAAATCGCGCCAGAGTTTTTGGGTGAGGGGATGAAAGGTGAGGTCGAGGGAGGGCATATTAGTAGATTAGTAGATTAGTAAGTTGGTGAGTTGGTGAGTGATTAGTGAAACGTGATTAGGGGAGAAGGATATGTAGGCGTTGGGGGAAGATATCGTAGCGTAGGGTTTGTACGGGGGTGGGGAAGAGTTCGCCGTCGGTGTGAGCCGGGGAGGGTTTATCCAATTCGATGGAGAGATGGGTGGCGTGGATCTCGAACATGCCTTCCATTTCAATGAAGCTGCCTGCGCCGGGTTTCATGGTGCGCGGCAAGGCTTGGAATAATCCCAGGCGCGAGTTGCGGTAGCCGTAGCTGAAGGTGAGTTTGCCATCGCGCGGGTCGGCGTGCGGGGTCATGAAAAATACACCGCCGGTGCGTGGAGCATTGCCAACGGACACCAACGAAAGCGGACCATTGTATGAGCCGTCATCCCATTCCATTTTGACATTCCATTCGGGCTTATCCATGATGCCTTGGACGGCGGCGACGAGATAACGCAAGATGCCTTTGATCCAATGAATCTTTTCCTGCTTGGTGGTGACGTAAGGCTCCAAACCGGCAGCAGAGTTATTGACAAAATATTTATCGTTGCATTTGAGGATGTCGATCAGGTCGGTTTTGCCTGCGGCGATGACCTTGGCGGCGGCGCTTAGGTCTTTGGGAATGCCAAGGTTATCGACCAGATCATTGGCGGAGCCGAGGGGCATGATGCCGAATGGACCGATGGGCTGGTCGAGCGAGCCTGCGGCGCGTGCCATGCCGTTGATGGCTTCGCCGATGGTGCCATCGCCCCCGGCAGCGATGATCGGTGAAAAGCCTTCACGCGCGGCTTGCTCGGCAAGGGCGGTGATGCCGCCTTTTTTTTCTGAGATAGCCAATTCAAAATTAACGCCTGCCGCTTTGAGCGCGGCTTCTGCTTCGGGCCAGCGCGCTTGTGAGTTCCAGCGGTTCGAATAGGGGTTGAGAATAACTTTTGCGGTCATCGACCCTCCACAAGGTGATCTGCGTCAATTGTACCTGATGTCCATTCTTTGAATTGCGAGAGGATGACAGCGGCGAAGATCATCACACAGCCGATGATCTGGATGCTGGCGAGGCGTTCATCGAGTAATAGCCAGCCAGAAAGGACGGCAAAGACCGACTCAAGCCCAATGATGAGGGCGGCGTCGGCGG
>JAFLCF010000046.1 GCA_017303735.1 Anaerolineae bacterium | reverse complement strand
TTCGGCAAGTTTGTTTTGGAGGGTGTTCGCAATTTCGTTGTTTTCAACTTCGGCTTTTGCGTCATCTTGTTTCGTCATTCGTAGAACTCCAATTTTAGATTTGTAATTTTGGGCGGAGCGGCACAACTATGTTTTATACAGCATCGTGCTGCATATACCCCCAAATTGGGGTGTTATACAGCATCGCGCTGTATAATTCCTTATGTACAGATTATACAGCCGGATAAAAGAAAGTGGCAATAAAGGCACAAGCCCATACTTTCTGCCGCGTCTCCCCATAAAACACTAATATCCACCCTTGGCACCTGAAACTTGAAACCTGAAACCGAAACCCCATGAAACTCACAACCACCACTCAAATACGCGCCATCGAAAAAGAAGCCGACTCAAAGGGCACATCGTATGCACAAATGATGGAAAATGCCGGGAAAGGTCTCGCAGAGATCGTCCACGCCATTGGGCAGGAGAATGGCTGGCATTTCGTCACTGGCATGGTGGGGGCGGGCAACAACGGCGGTGATACCCTTGTCGCCCTCACATGGCTTGCAGAGGCGGGTTGGCACACGCATGCCTACCTCGTCAACCGCAAATCAACCGACGATGAACTCATCAATCGTTATCTCAACGCAGGCGGCGATCTGGCGCAATTTGCAAGTGACTCAGGCTTCGACTCTCTGCGTCACTTTATAGAAGACTCAGACCTCCTGCTCGATGGACTGCTTGGAACCGGGATCAAACTCCCCTTAAGAAGTGAAGCGGCGCTCCTCCTTCAAAACACAGCCGCCATCCTCGCCGATCTCGAGCTTCCGCTATTCATCGTCGCTGTCGATTGCCCCTCAGGTGTAGACTGCGATACCGGCGCATGTGCCGAAGAAACCTTGCCTGCCGACCTTACCATTACCATGGCGGCTGTCAAACAAGGCATGCTTAAATTCCCTGCCTTCGAATATCTTGGCGAGCTTGAATGTGTGAGCATCGGCTTGCCTGCCAATTTGGATTCATGGAACGCGCTGCACGTGGATGTGGCGGATGCGGACATGGTTTCTGCATGGTTGCCGGAACGCAACCCCGCCTCACACAAAGGGACGTTTGGTACAGCCTTCGTGGTGGCTGGGTCTACATCCTATACGGGTGCCGCTTTGCTGGCGGGCTCTGCTGCCTATCGAGTGGGGGCGGGGCTGGTGACAATGGCAGTGCCTGAACCTTTGCATTCCGCCATTGCGGGTCATCTCCCCGAAGCGACATGGATTCTTTTACCGCACGAACATGGCTATATTTCAGAGACCGCCATTCTTTCCCTCCTCAACAATCTTGGTCGTGCCACCTCGATATTGCTTGGACCCGGCATTGGCGATAAAGCCACTACAAAAATATTCATCGAACAAATATTGCCGGGTTTTGAACTTCCTCTCGTCGTCGATGCCGATGGTTTGCGCCATCTCTCTCAGATCGCGGGTTGGCATAAAAAAATGAACAGCCCTGCGATCCTAACCCCGCACCCAGGCGAAATGTCTGCACTGACAGGCTTATCCCGCGAAGAGATCCAAGCCGACCGCCAAGCCGTAGCCGAAAAATACGCGCGTGAATGGGGGCATGTGGTCGTCTTGAAGGGAGCGTTTACCGTCGTTGCTTCTCCCGATGGGCGCACTACGATCATCCCTGTCGCCACGCCCGCTCTCGCCCGCGCCGGAACCGGAGATGTCCTTGCCGGGCTCATCGTCGGTCTACGCGCCCAGGGCGTACCTGCCTACGAAGCGGCTGTTGCAGGCGCATACATCCATGCCCAAGCCGGTCTGCGCGCCTCTGAAGATTTGGGCACCACTGCCTCTGTATTAGCAAGTGATGTATTGGCGGCTGTTCCCGAAATTATTGCTGAGTTGGAATAACGCTGTCCGCTTTGGCTGAAATAACTCCCAGATCACAACGAACTTGTAAGAGATTGGCAAAAGGTACAGATAAAAATAATTGCAACGAAAATTGCTGCCAGGACTAACCTTCTTGTGAACATCTTGGCAAAGCGACTTCCGACCGTATCGTTTTGGGATGAACTGGTATTTGGCTGAGCTGTTAAAGTAGTTTGCACAAGAGGATCATCGTTTTTTGTTACCTTAGCCTCTTTGGAGGTAAGCCCAAACAACCATGCTGAAAATGCACCAACTATTCCACCGCCAATACTTGGGCATACCATGCAAACCATCATATAAATTGTGGTGCCATCCTGTGTTGCGATGTTCGTAATTGATTCGTTCTGTGCGCTTAATCCTAAAACCATGCCAGACAATAAACCTGTGAGGGCACCCGCAATTGCCCCTCCCAATGTAATGGATTTTCCTTTTCCCATGTCACGGCTTTGAAACAACATCCCAGTTAAGACTCCCGAAAAAAGCATCAGTAAGCCATCCAAATACATACCCCATTGAGAAAGTTGTTTTTCGCCTGTAAGTATTGATATTCCGGGTAATATCATTCCTATCCCGCCAAGAATTAATCCAGATAACAATCCGTCAATAAGAACAGCTCCTGTCGCAACTTGGGGCGTTACTGGAATGATTTCCTCTGGTTTGGAAAGGACAGTGTTTTTCGGACGCTCCATTTGAAATGGGATTTGTTGTGCTTCCTCTATTTTTTGCGAACTCTTTTTAATGAATTCAGTGACCGTTGGCGGATTTTTGAGCAAGTAAAACATTAATCCCAAAGAAAGAAGAAAGAGTATTGCACCTACAACCAAAACACCATTTGTGCCAAGTAAATCTAATAGATTAATGAGAGCTCTGGTTCGTGCACTGCCTCGGGGAGAGATGATCCCAGCTTCAATTTCGTAAGCCCCATAATAGAAAAAGGCTGTACCTGCAAAAATGATAAGCATAACAACGCCAGAAAAGAATAGAGACATGCCTGTTCCGATCGGCTTGTTGGTTTCATCGAATTGGGAATGAAGATGTTTTCTTAAGTAACTTACTATTTCATCTCCCATTTTTGCGTCTTGGCAGTCTAAAGCCCGCGAAGTTTCTTTACTACCATTTGTGTAATAAATGCGAATAGTAGAAAGGATTTGTTGCACCTTCGTAATATTTTGATATGGAATGTTTTCTTTTTCTGTTAGAAATCGTTCCGGGGATTCGCTTTGTAAAACACTATTCTTGATATTTTGAAGAGATCGAATTGGAGCCGAAGCAATTTGCAGATCGTTTTCAGTAAGGGAAAAGACGAAAGTGTTACTTCGATTTGAGGAAACCCAAGATCTTGAGTCCTCTATTGGCATAGCAGGTTTTTCTTCAATAGGGCTAAGAATGGGATTAACTTCAATGCTCTTTCTCGTAACAGGTTTCTCGTGGGCTATCGGAGAACTGATATGGGGAGTTAATGGCGCTTCTAAAGATTTCTGTTTCTTAGGAGCGAGGTCTTCCTCGGAGTTTATAGGGCTGGGGTTAATAAATAGTCTGGGTATCCAGATGATAATACTGCCGATCACGGCGTAAAAGAAAGGTATGAATAATCCACAAAACGAGAGATAAATTATTATAGGTGCTGTGAGAGAAACTGCTCCATACCCAAGAGAGGTAATAGCACCTGAGACAAACCCGCTTACAAAGCCTCCATAACTTGCACGAAGATTTGATCCAATTCTTCTGCGGAAAAAGATAATTCCAGTAGTAATATTTGCTGCGATACATGCGCCGAAAATAGTTACCGCAGCAAGAGGAGGAGAATCAAATACGAACCTGAATATAAAAGCAAATACAATCCCAATAATCCCACCTAATAACCCAATGATGAAACCATCTTTGATCGCCGTGAAGGTAAGGGAGGGTTTTGGTTCATCTTCGATGTTGAGTGTTGCTTTGCTTGTAGGATTAGGTAGCGGCGTCTGTGCTATTGGGGTTGAATATTCAATTTGTGGTTTGGATATATTCTTTTTCTGATTTAGTTCGCTTAGTGCCCGGCTTGCTAAAATATTATTAGGATTTATTTTTAATACCCGTTCAATGCAATATTTCCTTTTATCCTCATCCACCACAGCAGACATCCATAACCAGGCTTGTTCATTGTTTGGGTCAGCTTGCAGGATTTGTGCCAACAATTGTTGACCAAGTTGCTTGTTCCCAGCTTTTATGGCTTCAATGGCTATGGGTAGCTTTTCGGACATTTTCCCTCACTGTTTTGCGAATTTTATGATTGCTTTAGCTCATCGCAATTTTACAACAAAACGAAAATAATAAAAAGGACTTCCCAGAGAATGAGAAGTCCTTTTTGCTTGTATTCTAATTTCTACGACTAGCTATTCATGAACGCTTCAAGATTATCCTTGCTGATACGGAATGCCTTGCCGACCTTCTTGGCTTTCAAGCTTCCGTCAGTGATGGCAGCCATAATGTCATCTTCGGTGACCTTCATGAACTGAGCCGCTTCAGCAGGGGTCATGATGTCTGGCATTTTCGCGCCGCCACCTGCTGGTGCTCCACCGCCGCCACCCGATTGCTGATAGCCGCCTTGAAGGGCTTGTCCCATCAGGTTGCCAATGCCCATGCCCGCGCCGATGCCAGCCGTAAGACCGGCTCCGCCATTGGCGTTGTTTGCGGCTTCGCGCATTGCGTCCGCAGCTTGCAGCTGGGCATACATTTGCGGGTCGAGCAACCCGGCGTCTCGTAGTTCCTGAGCCGACTTGGTGCTGGGCTTGAGGCTGCCAATGTAAAAGGTCTTGAGCGTCAGACCGATGGCTTCGAAATCATCCTTGCCCTTCGCGCGCACAGCAGCACCGAGTTCTTCGTTCATGCCGCTGATCTTGGCTGCCAGGCTTTGGGTGGTCTGGCTGAATTCGCCCAAGACGTCGGTCAGTTTTGAGACGAGCATGGTCTTCAAACGTTCTTCGATCTCAGAGGTGCGGTAGGAGCCTGTGGCACCCACGATCTGGGTCACGAACTGTTGTGGGTCCTTCACCTGGAACGAGAAAGTACCAAAACCTTGAATAAAGAGGTAACCCAAGCCTTTGCCCGGAGTTTCAACGAGAATGGGCTGAGACGTTCCCCATTTCTTGTTTGCAAATTCCTTTTTGGAAACGAAATAAACTTCTGCGGGGAAGGGGGTGCGATCATTGAATGCCTTGCCGATCCAGTCGATCAGCAGTGGAATGTTTGCCGTCGCAATGGTGTGGCGACCGGCTTTGAAAACGTCCAATGCATTGCCGTCGCGGAAGAAAACCGCGCTCTGGCTCTCACGCACGATCACCTGCGAACCGATGCGGAAATCGCCGATCCCTTCCTCGGGGAAGCGATGCACGATCTCGTCGTTCATTTCATTTGGGTATTCAATGACATCAAAAATTCTAGCCATATTTTTTCTCCTTTGGGTGAATAACGCTTTGATTATAGTCCATCTGATTTTTCGGTCAAGAACCGTTTTTCCTATAGATTTACGTCCCTGACGGCGATTCGTTGCGCATCGAAGCCCCGCTGCCTTTATCGCGGATCATCAATATTTCCGCCATAATGCTCACAGCGATCTCCTCCGGGGTTTCTGCCTGCAGCTCCAACCCCATTGGCGAGTGGACCCTTGCGATCAATTCTTCTTTCACACCTCTCTCCTTCAACGCTTTGACTGTGGTAGCCCAGCGCCGTTTGGAACCGATCACACCGATATAAGCGGCTTCGCTTTCAAGTAGGGATGGAAGACCCAGCGCATCCACACTGGACCCGCGGCTGGTCACCACTAAAAAGGTTCTTTTCGTGATCCTGAGCGACTCTGCCAGTTTTCCCATCTCCACCGGGTAATACTCATCCGCACCGGGAATTGCATCGGGGTTGCAAAATTCCGTGCGATCATCGTTAACAGCAACACGAAAACCCAGCCACTTCGCCAGGTGAACAACAGCCTTACCCACATGCCCCGCTCCGATCACCACCAAAGTTGGCGCTGGAAGAATAGGCTCCACAAATACCTCCACTTGCCCGCCGCATACGCCTGGGTCGCCGCGTGAAGGGTCTGCCATCGTATACGATAAGGTCTGTGATTTTTCTTCTCTTAGCGATTCCACTGCCGCTTTAATAACGCGGTTTTCCAACTCACCACCGCCCACCGTGCCGATAAACCCTCCATCGGGGTAGACCAGCATCTTGCTGCCCACATGGCGCGGCGTGGAACCTTCACTCTTTATCACGGTGCAAAGAGCAGCAGGTTGATTGTCTTTTTCTAGTTCAGCTAAAGCCTGATAGATGGAAGTCATATGATTAAGTAGAGCGAGATGTTATCTCGCTCTACAATTATTTTATTTTTCCCAACGCCCGCAGCACCCGTTCGGGTGTGAACGGAAATTCATCCATCCATACCCCGGTGGCATCATGGATCGCTGCCGCAATGGCAGGTGCAACTGGCAGATATGGCAATTCACCCATTCCGCGTGCCCCCCAAGGACCGTTCGGGTCTGGCACTTCCACCAACACCGACTCTACTTTTTCGGGAATATCCAAAATGGTGGGCAGTAGATACGTGCTGAACTGATCGGTTAGTATGTACCCATCACGGGTCTTGAATTCTTCCAACACGGCATAGCCATGTGCCTGAACGATCGCGCCTTCGATCTGCCCGACGACTAACTCCGGGTTGATGGCTTTGCCTACATCATCAGCAGAGAGAATGCGCTTCACACGCACGTGACCCGTTTCGGTATCCACTTCCACGTCCACGGCTTGGGCTACATAAGCATACTGAAAGTTTGGCATTGAATAGCCCGTCTCTTTATTCATGGGCGTGGTCGGCGGAGCGAAATACTCAAACTCTGCGATCGCAGGGCGTTCTTCTGCGTTCCATTTTGCAAGGGCTGCTTCTGCTGCGCCTTTAACCGAGTTGCCTGCCATGAAAGTCAACCGCGAAGCCGACGCCGACCCAGGATTTCCCTGAGATGCCGAATCAGACGTATGCATTTCGACCATCTCAACAGGCACACCCAAGGTGTGAGCCGCCATTTGCGACATCACGGTTTGAAATCCCTGACCTACTTCTGCGCCGGCGTGATGCAAAACAACACGTTCAATCGAGTCTTTGCCGTGAATTTCAACTTTTGCCCAGCAATTTTCTTTATAGCCAAAAGAAAAGCCGACATTCTTAAATCCGCAGGCGAACCCACGTCCGTGCAGGATGGTGGAATGTTTCTTTTTCCCACTCTGCTTCTTTTTCTTATTCCACTGGAACGAATCTCGCGCAGCTTCGATACACTGCGTAATACTGACTGGGTTGGGGGCGGGTGTACCAACGCCCATGGTGTCGCCATCGCGCAAGGCATTCTTTAAGCGGAACTCGACCGGATCCATGCCCAGTTTTAGCGCCAGTTTGTTCATTTGGCTTTCTGCCATGAACAAGGCTTGAGGTGCGCCGAATCCGCGGAAGGCTGCTCCCGGAATGTTATTGGTATATACGCCATACACGTCCGTTTTTATATTGGGTACGAAGTATGGTCCGCTGGACGTGATGGTTGCATTGCCAAGTACTTTATTGGTGGTGTACATGTAGGCGCCACCATCACCGATAAGTTCATTTTCTATGGCGACCAGCTTGCCATCTTTTGTCGCTCCCCACTTGGCGCGCAGAGTCACTGCATGACGTTTGCCATGCCCAATGATCGACTCGCGGCGTGACCAGATGATCTTTACTGGACGCCGTAGTTTCATCACTGCCAGAGCAAGCACGATCTGCACCGAAAGGTCTTCGCGTCCGCCGAAGGCACCGCCGATGGCTGGGTAAATGATTCGGATTTGTTCATCGGGCAGGTTCAACGCATGGGCGACAGAATGTCGGTCGGCATGTGTCCATTGACCGGCGCTTTCTACCACGATGCGTCCTTCTTCGTCCAGATAGGCAAGCCCCGCTTCCGGCTGGAGATAGGCATGTTCCTGCACAGGGGTGTAGTATTCGCCTTCGACGATCACGTCGGCTTTGGCAAACCCATCATCTACATTGCCTTTGCGGATCTTGTAATGTACGCAGACGTTGGTGTCACCCCGGTCTGGGTGGAGGATGGCTGCATTGGGTCGCATCGCAGCTAGCGGGTTGGTCAGAGGCGGAAGGTCTTCATAATCCACCTCGATCAATTTTGCCGCTTTGGCAGCCTGCGCCTCAGATTCTGCCACAACCACTGCCACCCGATCCCCGACAAAACGCACGATGTCGGTATATGGTTTGCTTGATCCGGGTCCACATAACACAGGTTGGTCCGGGATCTGCAATCCATACTCATTGACCGGCACATCTTTTGCAGTGTAAACCGCAACCACCCCAGAAGCGGCAAGTGCTTTGTCTGTGCGAATACCCAGCACACGTGCATGTGGGCGTTCTGCCATGAGGGTTTTCATGAACAGCATACCTTGCTGGTGAAGATCGCCGGAATAATTTGTTTTACCGGTGACCTTGCCGCGTGCATCGACGCGGAGTTTAGAAATTCCTACAGAGTCTTTGGGCATGTGGTTATCGTTTATAGGGTTTGACCTTGACGTTTGGCGGTGGGGCATCCAGGGGTCCATAGCGACCCGGTCCGACCATGCGGTAGACTAGCGCATAGCCAAAAGATGTGATGCCACTTAGCAACACCATGTACATGATACTTGCAACGGCATACGCATAAAAATGTTGAATGCGAATGATCGGGCTGAGCAGGAGCATGATTCCGCTGGAGCGATAAAATAGATCAGGGAAGCGCGGTGTCCCTAATAATTGATAGGGGACAGCATACCCTTCTTTAAGGGCGAAATTGATCGTTTCGTATCCTGCGGCAACGGCAATGACAGGCACGATCAGCAGCATGAGACAACCGATCCCGCGCCATAAGTAATGAGGCTGGCGACTTCTTTCTCGAACCTTTTTTACAGATGAACTTCTATATTTGCTCATGATGACCTCTTAAGTTTTTATACCGCTAGCTTCTTCTATCGCTTTCACGATCTTGTAATATCCGGTACAGCGGCACAGGTTGCCGGTAATGGCTTGTTCGATCTCACTACGAGAGGGGTTGGGTTTTTCTTCAAGCAATTTTGCGCCAGACATGATAAAGCCTGGGATGCAGTACCCGCATTGCACTGCACCATGTTCGATGAATTTTTGCTGTACTGGGTGCAGGAGGGGTTCATGTGCCAACCCTTCGACTGTGACGATTTCTGCCTGGTGGGCGCGCGGCGCTGGGACAAGACAGGACATGACCGCTTGGCCATCAAGAAAAACGGTACACGCGCCGCATTCTCCTTCCGCACAGCCTTCCTTGGTTCCGGTCAGCATGCCTTCTTCACGCAGAAGGCGAAGCAGGGTTTTATCGTGCCCGCTGGTGAATGTGTATTTCTTTCCGTTGATGGTGGTTTCGATGGGGGATTTGGGAAATTCAGAACTTAGAATTTTAGATTCTGGTTTGCCTTGTGTAAGCAGGATGGGCTTCTTTGGCATGCCCTTTTGAGCCTTGCCTTCGCGAATGGCTGTCAGCCCGCGCTGGGTGATGACTCGTACCATTTCTTTGCGGTAGCTTGCCGAACCGCGTACATCGTCGATGGGCTTGGCAGATTTTACTGCCAGTTCTGCAGCAGCGACGATATTTTTCTCATTTAATTTTTTGCCCTCAAGGAATTTTTCCGCTTTGGATGCATGTGTGATGATCGGCGTCACGGCTCCCAGCGTGATAGAGGCTGATTTAACGGTGGCAGATTTCAGGCTGCGTGTTGAGCCGGTCGAAACATCCAGAATGATCGCGGCATTTACCAGCGAGATCGCCTGGGCACGGCGCAATGCGAGTTTGATGAACGTCCCATGCTGTGATTTTGAAAGAGCGGGGAAGAAAATATCCACCAGCATTTCATCGGGTTCCATCACGGTCTTGCGCACGCCGAGATAGAATTTTTTCAGTGGAACCACGCGCGTTCTTTTTGCAGAGACAAGGGTTACTTTTGCGCCTAGCGCCATCAAGGGCGTGATGGTGTCGTTGGCGGGTGAGCCTGTGATGAGGTTACCCGCAACCGTTCCGCGGTTACGGATCTGCGGCGCGCCGACTTCCCAGGCAGCACGTGCCAGAGGGTAGGCTCGTTTGCGGATGAGTTTGGAAGCGGCGCAGTCATTGTGTGTGACCAATGCGCCGAGATGAATGACTTCATCGTCGTCGATTGTGATTTGATCGAGATTGGGGATGCGTGTGATGTCGATGAGAGTGTCTACATTTTTGCGGACACCGCGCTCGAGTTCGAGAATAAGATCTGTGCCGCCAGCCACAACACGCGCTTTTTCGCGTTTATCAGCCAGGATGCGGGTGACTTCTTCTATTGTTGTTGCGTTGATGAATTCATGCCACATATTAATATCCGTAGGGGCGGGGTACACCCGCCCCTACATAATTACCGACTTCCCGTTACAACTTCGGAGCGGCGTTCGAACGTTTCAACTGCGAGACGGGTGAGGGTTGTGATGTTGCGGATGGCAGCGGGAAGGGCGGCATCATCGCCCAGGCTGGCTTCCACATTATCCAGCGCACTCTTTATTTGATCGCCAAGGTCAAAGAAAGCGGCATCGAATTGATAAATGGCTTCGAGCTCTTTTTCGTTGATCTTTACGGCATCAAACAGACCAGAATATCCGCGTGCGGCGGTGCTGATCTTATCGATAAAGGTGCGCAAGGCAAGCGCAGCCTTTTCCATATCGTCCACCGAGGTTAATTTTCCGGCACTGACCATTTCAACCTGTAAATTCGACGCGCGGCTCCAGTGTTCTTCAAAGCGGCGCGCCACGGTCTCACGCAGAAGTTTGTCTGCGTCTCGGCGGTTCTGTCTTTCAATGTAACCGCTAAAACCGGGGATGTACGAAGCCAATTTCTTAAACGGGTCAACCTGACTGCTTACTTTTTCGAAAAAATCGCTCATGGGAGCCTCCTGCCTGAATATACGTGCAAGGGTTTGTTTTGTTTCATCGTCAATCAATTATATCGTTTAATTCCAGTTATAATCAAGCACTGTAATACCTGATTCGCTATATTATGGGTAGCGCCTGTTTTGATAGCATGGCGCTGCCTGAAACTTTCAAGGAGTGATCTATGACGACCAATATTCAATCCCTTTTGGGCAGCCAGGCAGAGTCTTTGCTTGGTTTTAATTCTCCCAAGATCTCGAAGGAACGCCTTCACATCCCCGGTCCCGATTTTATCGACCGGGTCTTTGTTGGCTCAGATAGAAACCCGCGGGTCTTAAACAACCTTGCCTGGATCTACAACTCTGGGCGACTCGCTGGAACCGGCTATGTCTCCATTTTGCCAGTGGATCAAGGCATCGAACATTCTGCTGGTGCAAGCTTCGCCAAAAACCCCGATTATTTTGACCCGGAAAACATCGTCAAACTCGGTATTGAAGGCGGATGCAATGCCGTCGCTTCAACATTCGGGGTCTTGGGGTTGATGTCTCGCAAGTATGCGCACAAGATACCCTTTGTTGTGAAGGTCAATCACAACGAACTGCTGACATACCCCAACAGCCACGAACAGATTCTTTTTGGCACCATAGATCAAGCCTATGATATGGGCGCGGCAGCGATCGGCGCTACGATCTATTTTGGTTCAGATGATTCGCACCGTGAAATTATTGAGATCGCCGAAGCGTTTGCTTACGCCCACCAGCTTGGTATGGCGACCATCTTGTGGTGCTATATCCGCAACCCTGCTTTCAAGAGTGACAAGGACTATCACATCTCTGCCGACCTGACCGGGCAAGCTAACCATCTCGGCGTGACCATCGAAGCCGATATCATTAAGCAGAAATTGCCTGAGAATAACGGCGGTTACCTTGCTTTGAACACTGGCGATAGTTCCTATGGCAAGCTTGATAAGCGCATGTACAGCGAACTTGCAAGTGATCACCCGATTGACCTATGCCGTTATCAGGTGGCGAATTGTTACATGGGGCGCGCTGGTCTCATCAACAGTGGCGGTGCTTCAGGTGATAATGACTTTGCGGAAGCTGCTGCAACCGCAGTGATCAACAAGCGCGCGGGCGGGCAGGGACTTATCTCCGGGCGTAAAGCCTTCCAGCGCCCGATGGCAGAGGGTGTAAAGATTCTCAACACCATTCAGGATGTGTATCTGGATAAGAGCATTACTGTTGCTTAGCCTGCATGCCGCAGTCTGACCAGGGCGTTACGAAAGATAGATATATGCTCATCCCCCGCACGGCGATCTTTGTCCGGCGTGGGGATGAGTATTTATTGTTAAAAGGTGCTCCAACCAAACGTTTATGGGCAGGCAAATATAACGGGCTTGGCGGCCATGTAGAACGCGGTGAGGATGTGCTGGCATCTGCTAGGCGTGAACTCCTCGAAGAGGCGGGCATCCATGCCGACTTATGGTTGGGCGGTACGGTGATCGTGGATTCTGGGGATGTGGGAATCTGTCTGTTCGTGGTGGTGGGGGAGAACGCTCAAGGTGAGGTTAAAGGCTCGCAGGAAGGCACCCCGAAATGGGTCCGGATGGAGGCGTTAACTCATCTGCCAGTGGTTGCAGACCTTCCGATCCTGCTTGAAAGAATTCATTCAATGCACCGTGGCGATCCGCCTTTTTCAGCCAGGTCGTTTTATAAAGACGATAATCTGCACTTGCTTTTCTTTGAATGAAAATGCCGCTCTGAAAGGCTGAATTTTCATTTTATGGGATGCTGTATGATTGCAATTCAGTGGTGGATGTAAACGGTGTGCCGCTGAATTCGATGTTCTCAATAGACTTGATGAGACCAACCCCCGGTGCATACCAATGGATGCTTGAACCATTGACCGTGTAGAGAAAAAGACTGCCTTGAAATTCGACATTGATCTGGGCATCGAAGGTTGCCTGGAGTTTTATCGCCTCGAATACACCTGCAGGCACTGTGATCGATTCGCTGCCCATTTGTTGCATTGTGATATGAAACGTGCCGGGCGAGTTGGCTGCGGCATCTTCTATGACAAGGGTGTAATCCCATTGCATTCCGGGAGGTATTGTGCGTGGAAGGTTTACCCCGCTAACTTCCTTGGTTTTGAAATCTGCGATCATATTTTGCATTGAGACGCTGGCTGTGGTGCCGCCGCCCAGTTGCAAGGCAAGCAGACCATCTTCGGTACACAACCATTTTTGGGTAAGGGTAAGCGTAGGAAATTGGGAGGAAAGTGTGAAATCGGTGGATGTGGTTTCGGTGATGGTGTCGGTATAAAAGAAATCACCATTCGGTCCGCCGGCACTGTAGTAATTCCACGCAGCGCCTTGTGCGACGGGTAGCAGCTCGTTTTCGCAAGATCCTGCAGGGGGCAAACCGCCAGGCAGACTTTCGGCAGGTGCAATGACTGTAGGAAGCATAGGATTTGTGGGCGTTTCCCCCGTGTTACATGCTGTGAGAAAGACGGCGATGATTAAGGTCGCAAAAACGGAATGTAATTTCCTTGCAAAGGTTTTCATGATCCTGTTTAATTCCGCTTCAACAAAGATATGGTGAAGGTGCTGCCTTTGCCGGGTTGGCTATCTACATCCAGGTTGCCGCGGTGTTGTTGAATGACCTGCCACGTGATCGAAAGACCAATGCCAAGCCCGTCATAAATTTCATCGCCGCTCTTTTCAAGATGGAAGAAACGGTCAAAGATGCGCGGGCGGATCTGTGGGTCGATCCCGATCCCATAATCCACCACACTGACGCTGACGTGATTCCCTAAATCTGCAAAGCGAATATCTACGGTGCTGTTGGCATGGCTGAATTTAATGGCATTATCCACCAGCCCTGTGATTGCTCGTTCCAGAGAGGTTTCATCCCCTTGTATGGTCGGCAGGTTCGGAGAGTTTCTGACCTTTATCGTAATCCCGCGCGAGGCTGCCTTCGACTGATATTTCGCAACGACTTTTTCCACAACTCCCACCAGATTAACCGGCAGAAAGTCGCGCAGAACCAATTCCTGTTCTTGAAGGAAAAGCAGGTCATTTGTCAGGTTGACGATCTGGTCTACATTTCGGCTTACCGTCTCGATGGTCGATTGCAACTGATCTCCGTTCAAGATGCCTTTTTTTAAGGTGTGCAGGTATCCGCTGGCGACCATAAGCGGAGTCCTTAACTCATGCGCAATGCTGGTTAAAAATCCGTTACGTGCCAAATCCTGTTCGGCAAGTTTTTGATAGGCATCGGCGAGTTCGCGCGCACGCAAACGCAGATCTTCGATGGCGAGCTGGTCGTTCGCTCTTAACCGGTTGCTGATCTCTGCGACCATGGCAGTTGCCACGCTGGGGCTGCGCTTCAAGACACGGTCAAACCCGGATTTGTCTAATTCCAACACAATGACTGGAGTTAATGATTGAACTGTGGCGGCTCGCGGCGCGTTATGGATGAGCGCCATTTCGCCGAAAAAATCACCAGGACTGAGAGTCTTAAGCAGGCGTTTGTCGGTGTTGTTGATGAGTTTTGTGACCTCAAAATCTCCTTCGAGAATCATGTAAAACGTATGCTCGATCTCATCTTCATGGCAGAGCACTGTCCCAGCCGGATAGCTTTTTATCTGGCTGTTGCTAATAATTTCCTGAACCTCCCCCGGTTCGATGCCGGGGAAAGCCCGTGGGATGATCCTTGCAGGTGTGCGTATCGTTGTCATGATTTACCTGTACCGATTGTAGAGCAAGGTGAAAAGATTGTCTTTCACCCATTTTGGCTATTGACCGTGTTGTTTCTTCCTTTGCTTATCAATATCGGTAGGAGTGATGTTCAACTCTTCTTCCCTGTCATGAATGGATTCAAGAGCGCTTTCATACCAGCTTGTGATCCATTCTTGGCGAACCGGCTTCTCGGCTTTTAAGTAGCGGATGAACCCGATCACATCGATCAGGCGCATCTCATCGAGGGAAGATATTTCTTCCATAATGATCTTTTCAAAGTCATTCATGAAATCCTCCGTTACTCTGGCGTGCTACCGTTTTCTTGTTTTTATGGATACATTACTGGAAGAGTGGATCGATCGAAATTCTCTTCAAAGCTTATAAAATCTGCACTGATCCAACACTGCGAACCGTAAATCGGGTCAAGAATGATGTACCAACCTGGGGTGTTTGAGATTCCAACGACTTCCACTAACTCATATTGAGAAATGTTTATCACGAGAGCGTAATTACTGCCTGGACCTGCATAACAAGCAGTGTTTCCGCTTACTTGGGGAATTGCCGTTTCTGCAGGTTGAGGTTCGATAGTTGGGGTTTTCGTAAATTGAGGAAGGGGAGTTTCCGTGGGTGGCAAAGGCGTGGGTGTAACGGCTGATGCAGTTTGGGTCAACATCACCGAAGCCAATTGAGCGGCGGTTGTCCCAATAATGTCAATGGTTGGAGTGGGGTTGGCTGCCGCTTGTGGAGTGCATGCTGTAAAAAATACTGCCAGCGCTGCCAGCAAACCTGTAAAGTTAAAGACTTCTTTTTTCATTTTATCTCCGATTCGAAAATGAATTTTACCCGCGTTTTCCCTTCACCAAAAAAACTGTTATGTGTCTTTCATGGAGCTTATTGCTAGGTTAGAATGGGGAACCTCAAAGGAGAATGTATTGGAAAAACCCATCGAAAAACCTTCATTGATCACGACCTATACGCGTAGTTTTGAACCCCTCAAGAATGCAAATTTACGTACTTATCTGGGCGGACAGGCAATTTCCCTGTTGGGTACATGGATGCAGTCCACAGCGCAAAGCTGGGTAGTTTGGGAGTTGACCCAGTCTGAAAGCTCATTGGGCATCGTAGTCATGCTTAACAGCCTGCCGCTCTTTTTGCTCGCTCCCTGGGCGGGTGGGTTTGCTGACCGTTTTAACCGACGTATGATCCTGTTGGTTACGCAGTCTATTGCCATGCTGTTGGCGTTTGCGCTGGCGTTTCTTGTGCAGACCAACCTCGTGCAAATTTGGCACATCTACATTTTTGCATTCATCCTCGGCACCATTGCCGCGCTTGATTTCCCTGCCCAACAAGCCTTCATTGGCGATCTCTCAGGTATGACGCAAGTCCGCCAGGCAGTTACGCTCAACATCATGGGCTTACAGGTGGCACGTATGTTGGGTCCGGCGGCGGCGGGTATTTTGCTCAAGGCGGTTGGTTCTGCGGCGGCATTTTGGATCAATGGTGCCAGTTTTCTTGTCGTGTTGTTCAGCATTTTCATGGTCAAGTCTCATAAGCAGGAAGTCAACAAAAGAGGAAGCGGACGCGGACAATTCCGCGAAGTGTTGGATTACGTCCGCGCACAGCCGCGCATGGTGGATTTATTGATCTTCGCCTCTCTCGTGACCTTTTTCGGTCTCTCCATCATGAACATTCTCCCTGCTGTAGCCGATGACGTGCTCCACGGCGACTCGCAGACATTTGGTCTGTTGATGGGTTCCTCGGGCGCGGGCGCATTGATCTCAACCCTGTTCCTGCTTCCACTCTCACAGCAGGCAAAACGCATCGGGCGTATCGTCGGTAGCGCAGCAGTGTGGATGGGACTTTTCTATTTTCTACTTTCACGTTCCACTTATTTGCCCCTCTCCATGATTTCGATTTTCCTCGTCAGCCTGGGGGCTCCGTTGATCCTCACAACGGGTCTAGGCGTGATGCAGTTAATGGCTCCGGGAAACATGCGCGCCCGTATTATCAGCTTGTTTACGATGGTATCGTTTGGTTTACAGCCATTGTCTTCGTTGTTCATTGGTTTTGCTGCAGAGTTTGTTGGAACCCAGACCATCATCATGGTCAACGCACTTTGTCTTGTAACAGGTGGTATATTGATGCTGATATTCCGCAAGGGATTAATTCAATGGGAACTCAAACCCATGGTGGAGCCAATTCTTTCTTCGCAAGAAAAAACGGCAATGCACTAAATTTTCAAAAAAGGACTCTCCACAAGGAGAGTCCTTTTTTGAAAATTTCCTAAAACTGCTATTCGATGTTTACCAGAATTTTTCTGCGAGAAGGGGTTTTTTGAATTAAAGAGTGATAATAACTTCCATGCGAATAACAACCACGGCAGAGTATCTGCCCGTCGCTGTGAATTTCGCGCTCATTCATGATCTCTTCACCGCATACATCGCAATTGACGCGCATACCAGGGCGGGAGATGATTTCTTGAATAGATGTTGCCAACTCCACTTCTGTCACAGCAAACATATCTTCATCAGGCATGGATTGATACGCCTGCATTTGGGCAAAGTAATGACGGGGTTCTTCAGGGACAAAGGCAGCAGCGCGCTCACGGATATTCAATAATGGGGAAAGGCGAACTGCAAAACCCGTCTGTGTATCCACAAAGGTGGCGGCGACCTTGCCGTAATCTTCCACGCGTAACGTGCGGTGACCAACAGTGCAATGCGTTGCAGCAATGACGCCATCTACAAAACAACCATCTGTTTCGGTAATGACAAGCAATTGCTTCTTTTCGGGCGGTTCTGAGAAGCCGAGTGCTTTCATGCCTGCCAGCCCGATCCGCACGCCTAATATCTGGCGCGGACAAAGGTGGTCGTGGTCTCGCATGGATTTTTCGAGCAAGGGTTGAATATCCATTTTTTGCCTTTCAATCAGTAAATACAATTAATTTATTCTCGGCAGTTATTTCGATGCGCAAAGCTCTTAAAGGTTTCACTGCGGGACCCTGTGTTACATTCCCTTCCGCGTCAAAGGCAGAGTTGTGGCAGGGACAGGCAAAACCATTGGAGACGGGTTCGAGTGTGCAGCCAAGATGGGTGCAGGTCAGGCTCAGGGCGGTGAATCCATTTTCGGTGTGGATGAGAAGCGCAGAGATCTCAGGGATGGAGGTGCGAGAGCCAACAGGGTAATCATCCACAGAGCCGAGGTCAAATTCCGTTTTTTGTTCGGAGGCGGGGGCATACGAGAGGAAGCGCAACAAGCCGCCTGTGGCGAGCGCTCCGCTTAGGTAAAGAAAACCATCACGGACAAGTTTTAGAAAGTCGCGGCGCGAAATTTGAGTCATGTTATTTCTCCACCGCATGACATTCGTGGCAGTAATGCGATTCCTGCTCGTCAGGTTTTTGTTCGCAGGCAGTTCCCATCACAGGCTTGAATGTGAAATATTGCTGGGTGGCTTTGCCAATCATTTCAAACGTACCGTTCGGCAATTGGCGTGTATTCCATAACGGCTCGCCTTGCTCAGTGACGATAATCGTATCTCCCAATTTTAGATCCATAACGGGGTTGAGAAAACTCATACGGAAAGCAATGTCGTTTGGGTCGCTCAGCGTTTTGGTGAGCGGAAGTTCATCCAGCGTGCCGTGACATGTTTTGCATTGCACATATTGAATGGATGCCTGATCATTGTGAATATCGCCGTCGCCCATCACTTCAGAGCGGGTATGGCAATCCACACAGTCGAGGGTGTATTCGCATTGGGTGAACTGCGCGATGGGTTGGTAGTAATCATCAATGCGTTGCGTGGGGTGATCGGTGCGTTCCACAAAAGTCATCGTGCGCAGGTCGTAATTCCCGCGATTATGGCAGGCGTTGCATTGGGTATAGGGAATGGCAGTTGTTAAATTATGTTCGCCCGTTGTGTGGCATGCCGCGCAACCCGTCTCTCGTGCAAAGGCTTCGCCCTCACGCGGCTCGGCATGTAGATGACAGGTGAGACATTCTTCGCCAAATTTTTGAACCGATGGATGATTCGCATTCAGTGGGTCAAATGCTTGTAACGATGTGATGCCCGTCTTTGTATTTTCATCGGTGATGGCGGAAATGCCAAAGCGTGCGGTCAGGTCAGGTTGTGCGCCAAAGGTGAAGAGGATATTGGAAATCGCACCCGCATATGTGGATTGAACGCTGGTCATCACGCGTTGGATGTGATGACGATCATCCGCTTCGCTGCCGCTGTGACAGTTACTTCCTCCGCACGAGGCTTCTACTACGCTGAGAGCGGATGGGTTTGCCCCGCCGCGCATGGTGCTGTGTGCCAAGTCTGCGTCCAGCGCAAGACGTTCGCCACCGTGACAACTGACGCAGCCAAAGGTTTCCACAGGATGGGAGGCGCTGATTTCGGGCAAGTCCGCGTGGCAGGTGAGGCAGTATTCGGTTTCGCCTGTCAATGTGGGTATTAATTCGATAGGTTGGGGTTGGCGGGAGGAATTCCACCAGACGAGGGATAAGGTTGCGAGCAATAATCCCGAAACGATAAGAAGTAGAAAGTGGAAAGTGGTGGGTTTAGTTTGCATTGGCGAGTAAGGTCAATAGGATAACGATAAAAGACACCAACCCAATTGTGACTTGAGCAAGGCGGTTAGATTTTGGAAACCATTTGCCTATATCTTCATCAGCAGGTTGGGGGAAGATGTATGGAATCAGGGCAATGAGGATGAGAATGCTAAGCGGGATGACGATGCCAAAAATAAACGGGTCGCCCCATTTAAGCATTTGTTGCACCCACAGAAAGAACCACGGTGCTTTGGCTTCACCTGCCTGTGTGCTCGCTTCGGTCATGGCGGCGGCGATGGGGGCAGGAATGAAAATAGATAAAAGAATAAGCGCGATGCCAACGATGAACATTGCTAGCACTTCGCGACGGACGAGTTCATTGCGCGAGATGCGGGCGTTGTCTGTGCGGACTTGCGGCGGCGGGACGGCTATGCCTCCATCCCTGCGGACGCGGAAGGCGTGCCAAATGCCAAGTATGATAACGGGCAAGGTCAAGCCGAAGATATGCCAGACGTACATGCGTAATAAGCCATTGGTGCAGGCTTCGCCTCCGCCTATGGCAATACGATGAAGGAAGTCACCAATGAATGGGATGGTCTTGAGTAGATTCGTGCCTGTCAGCAGCGGGTAGCAGATATCCACATCCCAGCGCAGGATGTAGCCAGTGAAATCTAAAAGAATGGTAAGGATGAAGAGGGCGAGTCCCAGCAGGTAGTTGAAACGGCGCGGAGATTTATAGGCGGCGGTGAAAACGACTCGCAAAAGATGAACAGCAGAAACGATCAATAATAACTGCGCAGACCAATAGTGCAGGTTGCGGATGAATCCACCAAAGGGGACATGATAGGTGATGGTTTGAACCGAAAGCGCTGCTTCTTCAGGCGTAGGGATGTAGTAGAACATCTCCAGAATGCCCGTCAACCCGAGAATGAGCATGAGAAAGACGGCAGTGCCACCTGCTCCGAGCGTGTGCCGCCAGCGGGCTTGTTCGGTTGGGATGGTTGGGGGGTGGAGGTGGTGGAAGAAGGAAGGGCGCATGGGAATGTAGAAGTAAGAATGCAGAATTGGTAAATGGTAATTGATAAATAGTAAATAGTGAGTGGTGATTGTAACCCCGTAGGGGTGAAATGATTATAGCAACGGGATTGTGTTTATATCAAACCCCGAAGGGGTGACATAGTTTGTAGAGGACAAACACCTCCCGCTGGATGTTCGGGCGGGAGGTGTTTTCATTGTAGATCAATGCCTGATGAAACAGAATCAGGTTGCGGTTAAGAAAGAGGCGCTGATCTTAATCGCCTGCGTGAGCTACTGGATGTTCATCCTCGAAGACGGGGAAGTATTTGGCGATCAATCCGAATGCCAGGATGCCCGCGGCGAAGATGCCGATGGATACGGAGACTTCGGGGAAAGTCGGGAAGTAATCCACGTTGCCCATGAAGGTCGGGAGATAGAAAAGCGGATCGGGATGTTTGACGCCGAACCAACTGACATTGAAACGGTTGAGGATCATACCGACGAGGACGATGATGGCGCCAGTGAGCAGACCGTTATTGCTGGTGCGATTCTTTGCGATGGAGAACCAGACGATGGGTGTGACCACGCCGATGAGAATCTCTGCCCAGAAAAGTACGCTCATAATGCCGCTGGTGAAAAGCAGACCAAGTTCGCCTGCCACAGCGAGTTCACCGAATTTGAGTGTGGCATACACGCCGAGCGCAATGGGCAGGGCTTTGGCAAGTTTCGCCAGTAGATGCGTTTCGAGACCGCGTTGGAAATAGCGCGAACTGAGCGACGACTCGAAGATGATCATTGCCATGCCAACGGTGATGGCGGAGGAGAAGAACATGATCGGCAGGATGGGCGTCCACCAGAGCGGATGCAGTTTGGTGGGTTGAATGAGAAGCAGTGAGCCGAGCGAAGATTGATGCAGGGTGGAAAGGACTACGCCTACAATGACGAACGGCATGATGAAGCGATGAATGAGATGCGCAACATGGTGTAGTTTTGGGAATTTCTCCAAGACCACAGGCGCGAACTCGATGGCAAGCACGGTGAGATAACTCATCACGCAGATGCCGATCTCAAGCAATACGCTGGTGTGATTCCAGTGGATCATCATGTACCAGATGCGCAGGGGTTGACCAAGGTCAACAAGCAGGGCGATGGCAACCATGATGTAGCCAAGCAATGCCGTGAGAACAGACGGGCGCAGCATGGGCTGAAATTCTTTGATGCCCAAAATGTAGACCGTGCCAGCCATGAGAAAACCGCCGCTGGAAATGACCACGCCCGTGAACAGGTCGAAGCTGATCCAGAAGCCCCAGGGGTAGGAATAGCTCAAGTCACTGATCGCACCGATGCCGAAAGCGTAACGCGCCATGGCAGAGATGAAGGCAATGCCCATAAGCACAATCAATACCGAAGGCAACACGCCAATGCGAAGGAATTTGGGAAGCGTTAAGTTTAGTTTCATTTGGATGCCTCCGCCTGTTTTGCCGCTTCGGCTTCTTTCTTTTTATTGTGTTTTCCAGCGGCAATTGCCACCATGCTCAAGACCGTGCCCCAACCGAAGGCAAATGGAACGGTCATTTCCATGACAGTCTCACTGACTTCGTTGACGGGTGTTTCTGGCATGGCGGGCAAGCCTAAATCTTGGAACGGCACATGTGAGATGATGAGGTAGGACGTGCCGCCGTTCTCATGTTCGCCGTACACATGCTGAATGTATTTATCAGGATGCGCGGCAATGCGTTCATGGGCTTTGGCGATAAGTTCGTCGCGGTCGCCGTATTCAAGCGCGTCGGTGGGGCAGGTGTGTACGCAGGCGGGTTCCTGTCCGTTGTAGATGCGTTGCGGGCAGAAGGTGCATTTGTCAATGAATGCACCATCGATGATGCCCTTGTCGTAGTCAAAATGCGGCACGCCGAACGGACAGGCGTTCATGCAATAACGGCAGCCAATGCACAGGTCAGGGTTATAAGAAACGGGACCATCTTCCGCTTTGGTGTATGCGCCCACAGGGCAAGCCGACATGCAGTCGGGATGATTGCAGTGCATACAGTGGTAAACCATTGTGCTGCGTTGAAGATCGGGGAATGTACCCGTGATGCCAACGCCTGCCACCCAAATGCGGGTCTTGTCCATTTCGATATTGTTTTCCACACTACACGCTACCATACAAGCGCGGCAGTCAATACAGCGCGTGGCGTCGAAGAGATACGCGTGATGTTTGATAGTCATAGTTACCTCTAAGCCTTTTTAACCGTTACAAAAGTTTGGCTCAATGCCTGTCCACCGCTGATAGGATCGGTATAGGTTACATGCAAAACCGAGTCACTTGCACCCACGCCATAGGCTGTTTTCAGACCTTTGGAAAGATGTCCGTAGCCTGGAGTCATGTAAACACAATCGGGGCGAATGGCTTGCGTTGCCAAAAGTTTGGTGTGAATTTTTCCAACGTCACTGGTAACTTCCACCCAATCATCAGTTTCGAGTCCGAGGTCGGCAGCAGTTTGAGCGTTCATCCACATGCGCGGTTCTTCTGAATATTTATGAAGCAATTGATTGTTCTGTGTTCCAAACTGTGTGGAGGTTGCGATCTTGCCTGTCAGCAAGAAGAATTGACCTTCGGCAGGCTGGGGCGGTTCCACCCAAGTGGGCACACCGGGGAAGCCGACTTTGGCTAACGTATCGGAGAAGATTTCAATTTTTCCACTTGGAGTATTCCAAGTCAGTTCGCTTCCTTCTCCGCCGTGAGCTGATTCTGTCATTTCAGCAAAACCCTTCGCCTTGACCTCTTCCAGCGTAACGCCAAGCGGTTTGAGCTGCTGGCGGAGGTAATCTTCTTCATCTTCGTATTGGAAGTAATCGCCAAGTCCAAGGCGTTTGCCCAACTGCTTGTAAATCCACAAAGCGGATTTGGCTTCGCCTTGTGGTTCGATCACAGGCTGGCGCAAGAAGGCTTTATCGCCAACAGGTAGGAGTGGATCGTAGCGTTCAAGATAAGAGGCTTCAGGTAAGACAACATCCGAGAACCATGCCGTATCGTTGAGGACGATGTCCACGGTGACGATGAAGTCCAATTTGCCAAAGGCTTCGATGGTCTTGCCGCGATCAGGCAGGGATTGAATTGGATTCTGACGCGAGATGAACCAGCCATGCGCCTGATACGGATCCGCACTGACGATGTTGTCACGCAGTTCCTGAAATACGCCGATCTTGAAAGGCACAACAGGGTACTTCCACGGCACGCCGTCGAGACGTAAAGCAGAGATACGCGGATAAGCAGGCTGTGGTGGAGCGCCCAATGCGCCGCTTTCCTCTCCAGCCGCCGCGACTAAGACGGTATTCCAATTGCCAAGCAAGGCGTTCATAATGCTGATGGCGCGCTGGGTATGGAATGAATTAACGAAGTTTGATGTGCGCCAGCCGTTATGGATCAATACATGTGGCGCGGCTTCTGCGAGTTCGTGCGCAATGCGTGTGATGGTTTCGGCGGGGATACCCGTCAGCGGGGAAGCCCATTCGGGGGTGTAACGTGCAACTTCTTTTTTCAATTCATCAAAGCCGACCGTATTCTTTTCAACGAATGAGCGGTTGTACAATTTTTCGCCGATAATGATGTTCAGCAAAGCAAGGTGAAAGGCGAGATCATTTCCGGGTTTGATGGGCAGCCATTCGGTCGCTTTTGAGGCGGTCTTGGTGTAGCGCGGGTCGAGGTAGACCACCTTCGCACCGCGGTCGATCGCCATGATGAGATCATGCGTCTCGGATGTGGAAATCGCTTCGAGTAGGTTACGTCCCGTTAACAAGATGTATTTGAGTTTGTCGTCGTAGATGCGACCGGGTTCTTCCATGCCGTAGGTCATCGTATTGGCGACGATCATGGCATTGAAGCACAGCGAACGTTGCGTGCCATAATTGGGCGAACCGAATGCGTAAAGTAAATTTTCAAACAGCGGCTGGCTCAAATTGTGCGTGGATGAAAAGACCATCGCTTCGGCGCCGTATTTGTTCTTGATCTCGGTCATTTTGCTGGCGACCAGATCCAACGCTTCTTCCCACGATGCCTGACGGAATTTGCCTTCGCCGCGTTTTCCCACCCGAATGAGCGGAGTCAGCACACGGTCGGGATCGTACGTGTTCATCAACCCCGATTGCCCGCGCGGACATAAATTCCCGCGTGAATGCGGATGCTCAGGATTGCCGTCCAATTTGACGACGCGCCCATTTTGAATCTTGGCGATCAAGCCGCAGCGCCACACGCACATCTCGCACATGCTATGGACGAAGCCGTCGCCTTCCGCATTGATTGTCCCAGCAGCACGAGCTGCTTTTGCGACCTGGGGCGGAAGCATTTGTCCGAGCGCTAAAACGCCTACACCTGATGCCCCTATTTTTAGAAAATCTCTTCTTGAGAGTTTTGCAGTCATAAATTCTCCAAAGCGAGAGAGTAGAGGGTCGGTCAATGTACCCGACCTGATTCACTACACTCTATTCACCGAGCTTTTCTTTTCT
>JAFLCF010000045.1 GCA_017303735.1 Anaerolineae bacterium | reverse complement strand
ACAAAGTCCGTCCCATTGGCAATGCCATTGCCAGCCAAAGCAAGTGCAGTGTTATTGGCTTGTACGATGGAAGTGGTACCGCAGACGAACAAGCGGTAATAGCCATTGGTAGTGATGGGCGTACTCAATGTGACCGTAGCGACAAAGGGACCGGAGCCGCCGCCGTTGCTATAAGTCACCGAAGTAACTGGTGTGATGATATCTGGTGCGACCACGCCACCGGCACAACTGAGGGTATTGAAGGTACCTGTTGTAGAGCGGACGAGGATGTAGTTGGCAGGGTTATCCACTTCATCGGGGTCGGTGGTGCTGGTGGGAACATCGTGAACATCTTTGTTAAATCTCACGATTAATTCTGAGATACCCAGCGCAGATGAAATCACTTCACTTTCGGCTATATAGCCATCGCCTGTATCTGGATTGGAATTGATGCCGTTGGTATTTACTTGAAGCAAACCGGCATCGATCACAATAGCTTTGTTTGCACCTAGTGAGCCTGCAGCAGCGGGGATCGGCAGGCTCAGGCTGGCGTTATTGAGAGCATTGTCTTGAACACTGCCGCCGTTGAGTGTCATAGATGTTGGCGCAACGTAATCCAGGTCGGGCGTCGTATCTCCGGGCATGACGAGATACGTGAAGGTAAGTGTGTCCGAACCACTACCACTGACATAATTAGCAAGCCCGTCTACTGCCCCCAATTCAAGCATCAGTTGTGGTGTGCCAGTTACGAACACATTTTCATTGAAGGTAACTTCAATCGTGATGTTGTCGCCTGCAAAGTAAGTTCCATCGGCATCCGGTGAAGTGACATTAGTTATCGTGGGGGAGCCGTTGTCGATGATAAAGTCCGGGTCACTGCCTGCAAAGGCTGTCCATGCTGTGGCGGCGCCGCCATCGTCCACGAGACGATATTGCCACTTGTACGAACCAGCAGCGAAGGGTCCACATGAACCGGTGCTGGTTTCAATGCCACTATTGGTGAACAGACTGGTACAGGTAGCGGTATTCGTAAAGACGGCGGCGTTATCGACCACTTCCACTTCAAGCGTGAATTGATTACTTTCTGCATCGGTGGCAGTGGCTTTGAACACGACAGAAGTTTCGTTGGTGGTTCCACCTTGTGCGATGACCGTGCTTGCATCGGTTTTATATTGATCAATGGCAGAAGGCAATGGGGCATCGTTAATGGCAGTTACATCAACCGTGAATGTCGTTTCGACGAATAAGCCGCCAGTGTCTGTAGCGCGGATGGTGATTTGAGCAGAGCCGTTTATGCTTGGTGCGTAGTCGAGCACGAGGTTCTGGTTGCCAGCAATGGTCACAGAGGTGAACAGTGCCGCATTGCTATTGGCTTCAATGCTATAGGTTAGTGCGTTATCTGCATCTTCAATATCCGCAAAGGAAGCCCACAAGTCGATGGTGGTATCGGGTGCATTTTCGATGACGTTGACATTGGCAATGCCGCTTGTTGTCGGGTTGTCATTGATTGTATTCACCGTAACGGTAAACGTCGTTTCGACGAGCAAGCCACCCGTATCTGTGGCGCGGATGGTGATGTCGGCTGAGCCGCTTGTGTTCGGTGCGTAATCGAGGACAAGATTCTGGTTGCCGGTAATGCTCACAGAGGTGAACAGTGCGGCATTCGTGTTGGCTTCAATGGTATAGGTCAACGCGTTATCAACATCTTCAACATCCGCGAAAGAAGCCCACAGGTCGATGGAAGTATCCACTGCATCTTCATTGACTGTCACTGGAGCAATGCCACTCGTCGTTGGGTTGTCGTTGACGGCATTTACAGTGACGGTGAACGTGGTCTCGATGAACAATCCACCCGTGTCCGTGGCGCGGATAGTGATATCTGTGGTGCCACTTGCATTGGGAGCGTAATCCAGCACAAGGTTCTGGTTACCAAGGATGCTTACCGCTGTAAACAGCGCTGCATTCGTATTCGCTTCAACAGTGTAAGTCAGCGCACTATCGGCATCTTCAATGTCTGCAAAGGATGTCCACAAGTCAAGCGTGGTATCCGCCGCATCTTCATTGACTATTACTGGAGCAATACTACTTGTGTTTGGGTTATCGTTGATGGCATTCACAGTAACGGTGAAGGTTGTTTCGATGAACAGCCCGCCCGTATCCGTAGCGCGGATGGTGATGTCTGCTGTGCCACTTGTGTTCGGCGCAAAATCAAGCACAAGGTTCTGGTTGCCAGCAATGGTCACAGAGGCGAATAGCGCCGCATTCGTATTGGCTTCTACCGTGTAGGTCATTTGTGCATCGGTGTCTTCGATATCTGCAAAAGAAGTCCACAGGTCAATGGATGTATCTGCCGCATCTTCGTTGACTGTCACCGGAGCAATACCACTCGTAGTTGGGTTATCATTGACAATACCGATATTCACAGTGAAGGTTGTTTCGATGAATAAGCCGCCTGTATCTGTAGCACGGATGGTGAATTGTGCAGAGCCACTTGTGTTTGGAGCGTAATCGAGCACAAGGTTCTGGTTGCCCGTGATGGTGACGGAGCTGAAGAGTGCCGTATTGGTGTTGGCTTCGATAGTGTAAGTCAACGCGTTATCAGCATCTTCGACATCTGCAAAAGATATCCACAAGTCAATGGATGTATCTGCCGCGTCTTCATTCACATTGACAGTTGCGATGCCGCTTGTGGTGGGGTTGTCATTTATAGCGTTCACTGTGACGGTGAAGGTCGTATCCACGAATAGTCCACCCGTATCTGTAGCGCGGACAGTGATATCGGCTGCACCACTCGCATTCGGTGCGAAGTCGAGCACAAGGTTTTGCCCAGCGACAATATTCGTTGATGTGAACAAGGCGACGTTGGTATTGCCCGTAACGGTGTACGTCAGTTGCGCGTCGGCATCTTCGACATCTGCGAGGGATGGGAAGAGGTCGATGCTGGAATCTGCCGCATCTTCATTAACTGTGAGCGGAGCAATGCCACTGGTAGTTGGGTTGTCGTTGACAGCGTTGACCGTGACGGTGAAGGTCGTCTCAACGAATAGCCCACCGGCGTCTGTTGTGCGGATGGTAATGTCGGCGGTGCCACTCGCGTTTGGCGAGTAGTCGAGCACAAGATTCTGATTGCCAGCGATAGCCACAGAGGTGAACAAAGCCGCGTTGGTATTGTTCTCGATGGAATAGATTAGCAGATTATCAGCTTCTTCGGCATCTGCGAAGGATGTCCAAAGATCAATGGTTGTGTCTGCAGAATCTTCATTGACTGTAACTGGTGCGATACCGCTCGTTGTGGGTGCTTCGTTGACGTTGTTGACGGTGATGGTGAAGGTTTCGTCGAAGAACGTAAATCCGCTGTCTGTACTGCGGATACAAATGCTGTAACTGTTCTGCGCTTCGTAATTAAAGATAGCAGATGTTAGCAATTGGTTTCCGATCAAACTGAAGGAAGCATCATTCACGCCGCCGCAGAAGGAATAATTGAAGTTATCGATGGGATCCACATCAGTGGTGGAGAGTGTGCCAATGAGCGTTCCAATGGGCAGGTTCTCATCCAGGGTGTTGTTCGTCAATGCGATGTCAGTCGGTGCGTCGTTGACCGGGTTCACGATGACGGTGAAGGTTGTTTCGATGAAATCTGTTCCCGTATCTGTTGCACGAATGGTGATATTCGCGGTGCCACTGGCATTCGGCGCATAATCGAGGACAAGGTTCTGCCCGCCGGTGACGGTGACCGAAGTGAACAACGCGGTGTTGGTGTTGGCTTGGATGGAATAGGTCAGCGCGTTGTCGGCATCTTCCACATCTGCGAAGGATGGGAATAGGTCAACGGTAGTATCGAGTGCGTCTTCATCCACGGTGACGTTTGTGATGCCCGTGGTGGTGGGTACGTCATTAACCGAATTAACCGTGACCCTGAAGGTGTCTTCGACAAACAAGCCGCCCGTATCCGTAGCGCGGATGGTAATGTCGGCAGTGCCAAATTGGTTGGGTGCAAAATCGAGGATGAGGTTTTGATTGCCAGCGATCGTTGCAGACGTGAACAAGGCGGGGTTGGTGTTGGATTGGATGGAGTAGGTCAGAGCGCTATCGGGTTCGTCCAAGTCTGCGGACGAAGTCCACAGGTCGAGGGTTGAGTCTGATGCGTCTTCGTCTACTGTTACATCTGCTATGCCGCTTGTCGTCGGCGCGTGATTGACGACGACAAGGTAGGTCAATTCCACGCTTTCGATGATGGGCGTGATGTTCACATCAGCTGTGCTGAGTGTGACGCGATATTGCGCATATTGCCCGTTCGGGCTGGCGATGACTCCGCTGGTTGACTCCCAGAGAGACCAGGTGACATCGGGGGTGGGTGTGTTGCCTGTGCGGGTTTCAAATGCGACGTTTGTGCCCGCGGGGGTGGAACCGGTTGAGATCAGGTTTTGCCAATCAACCACCGAGCCCGCATCGAAGATGCGCGACTCGAAGGCACAGGGTGTGCCGTATGGTGACATGCGAATCCAATCGACAATGGCAGCCGTGCCGCCATTGTTGTAGTCGCTGATGGCGGGGCGCATATCTGCCAGTGCAACATTGTGTTGGGCATAGAATGCGCCATCAATATAGAAAGATGCACTTGTGGCTGTCCAGTCTATGCGATAACGATGGGGTGTATCCAGCCAGGTACCTGGAATGAGTGTATTCTGCCCATCACTGGTGCGCGCATAAAGTTGGTTGGTCGTGTTGTTAGTGCTGAAGATCGCCCAGTTGCCGCCAAAATCTGCCGCACCAAGCAAGCCTACATGCTGGAACTGACTGGCGGTGAACGTGGCAACGAATTCCATGCTGCGACCCGGCGTGAACGTGGATGTTGAATAATATGCCAACGCTCCATCTACAGTGATTTGTCCACTGCCAACTGTGGAAGTGCCGCCTGTCCACGGAGTGCTCGTCCAACCTGCTGGGAGTGCTGCGCCACTGAATTCTGCGCTGACGGTTGGGTTGAGCATTAACTCGCCATTTGCAGTTTCAGAAATGTAACATGCGTTTGTTCCCGAGCCGAAATCGGAAGTTGTGGTGTCAATCAATCCGCTGGCTGTGGTGACAAAGGTCCAGTCTGAGTCAGTTCCGAGCGGGTTGCCCGCCAGATCTTCGACTACGCCATCCACATGCACCGCGTATTGCGTGCCGGGTGTCAGGTCACTATCGGGGTTGAGGGTGGCGGTCACGCCGGAGTATGTGAGCGTGAATGGGACAGGTGTGTTCGGTCCATCGACGATGAGCGAGAAATTGGCAGGAAGGATGGTCGTCGGGTCCATTGGCTCGCTAAATGTGACCGTGATGTCGGTCGTTTCATCAACATCGGTTTCGTTTGGAGCAGGGTCGCGCCCGATGATGGTCGGCGGGGTGATATCTGCGCCGAGAGAATAAGTGATGGAGACATCTTCGAGGACAGGCGTTATTAAATTATTTGATGTTGCCAACACGGTTTGGTATTGAATGTAGCGTGTATTGCCGCTCAACGCCGCGCCGGAGGTTGGGACGGGAGAGAAGGATGTCCACGTGCCATCGGGTGTGGGGGTGTTTCCAATGCGATAAGAGAAGGCAAAGGATGTGCCTGTGGGTGTTTGACCGGTCCACGACAAAGTTTCCCAGTTGACGGACTGTCCCGCATCGAAAACATGTGAGGTGAAAGTACACGGTGAAGCATACGGGCTGACGTGCATCCAGTCTACGCTGAGAGCGGGGTTGGCTGCGGTGTAATCGCTGGCTGCCACGCGCATTTGTCCGGGGATGGCGATGTTGCGCGTTACTGCTAACACGCCATCAATATAGAAACTTACACTGTTGACATTCCAGTCAATACGATAGATATGAGAACTACCAAGATAGGAAGCGCCGAGAGGAGTTACATCATCGCCGCCGCTGCCTGTGTGAACGCGTGCGTAAAGCTGTGCACCATCACTGCCAGTGGAGAGCATTGCCCATGGCGGTCCGTTGAAGGTCGGGTCGCCGCCGCCAAAGCCGACATGTTGGAAGGATTGGTTGGTAAATGTCGCTGCGAATTCGAGAGAAGTTCCAGCATTTAAGAGTGTGTCATTGCGAATGGAAACACCATTCAAAGTGACCAGTCCGCTGCCGAAGGTTGGAGCGGTGCCTGTCCATACGCTTGACGACCAACCAGATGGCAGAACAAAGCCATCAAACTCTGCCGCGATGGTGGGAGTCAGGATCAATGCGCCGTTGCCGATCTGCATGGGATAGGTGCAACCAAGAACACCACTGTTGAAATCGGTGAGCAAGGTATCGGCGAGCGAACCGGAAGGTGTGGTGAAATCCAGTGTCGTCGGAGCGATGGGTGAGGTGGACGGATTCGCGCTGGCGTCTGCCGAGGTGACGCGGAAGTAATAAGTGGTGTTCGGCGTGAGCCCGGTCAACGTGATGGAGTGCGATGTAACCAACGCGCTATCAGTGGAGTTAAGGTTGAGGTTGTTCGAATCCGTTCCAAAGTCCACGCGAGAATCGGAGGCTTCATCCGTGTCCCAAGTGATGGTCACGGTTCCGTCTGGATTAACCGTAGCGACGATGTTCGAGATGACCGGTCCTGTAGTATCGAGCGAGTAAATCGCTTGGAAGTCGCCGCTGGGTGTGGCGGAGAAAACCGCGTATTCGATGCCTTTGACCGTCTCTGTGGTGTAGGTGACGGGTGTGCCGTTGCGTGTGATGCTTTGTAGAGGACCCGCATTGGATTGTGTTGGTAGTAGCGCGTAGAGTCCGTTCGCGCCGCCGCCGACCGAAACGTGGAAGTCGAGCGCGTTGCCATTCCAGCTAATGCCGCTGAAAGCAGAGAAGTTACGTCCATCCACCCAGTTGAGCATTTGCAATGCAGAGACAACCGGCACACCAAGAGTTTGTGCAGAGTTGACAATCGCCGCCGCCGCGTTCGTGGCATTGGCACCGCCATCGGTGTGGATGTTGGTGGTGAAAGCGCCGTAATAACCGGGCGACCCCACTGCATTATTTAGCAATGAGTTAATATGAAGCGGGTAGGATTGCCCCGATTCATCCGTCATTTGCGTGGTGGCTTGATAGACATCGATCATCGTACCATCGAGGTCGGCAAAGCGCATGGGCATACCCGAACCAGTGAACATGCCGGGACGATCTTGGATCCAACTGGAGGGCCAGTAGTAGTAGTTTGTATCGAAACGCATACCGTTCTGGTATTGGATCTTCGGTTGAGATGACCAATCACTAAACGCGATGCAGTGTGTTCGCTGGGTTCGTTGAGTATCCATGCTTGGGAATTGCGCTGCGAGCGCAGGGATCTGGCTGGCATAATCAGCGGCTAGGGATGCCGGTGTGAAGTTGGCACAGCCAGTATTTACGTGGACTGCGAACTCATGTCCCTGATTTTGGTAGGCTGCCACCTGTGCGTTCGTGATGGGCGCGTTGGTGTACATATATGTAGTGCTGAGAATACATTCCCAGTCAGCGATATTGCAACCAACTGGGCTGGCAGCGTTGTAACTATTGAGGCGGGAGATGATGTCGCCGCCACCATGCTCGTCATGAGTCATGACTACAACTGCTTTTTCAAAACGCGGGAAGTACCAGAAATGTGGCAATGGATTTTTATCCGCGTTCATGGCAAGGATCATATTGACCAGCAGACGTTGTTGTTCATCTGCTTGCGGAATTTGGATCTTGTTGAAGTCGACCCAATCCAACTGCGGATCTCCGGCTGCGTTGCCGAAGAATAAATTGTCCGAGCGGATCGGTCCTGCTTGACCATCGCGATTCTGCCCTTCCCAAGCTGGGTTGCCCTGTCTTGTGTAAACCACCGAACGCGCAAGGTCGTAGGTGAAAGCAGCTGCCTGTCCACCATTCGAACCGACATTGATCATTGTTACAGCTGGGTTGGCAGTGGCTGTCGATGCGTTGGAATACAAGGTCGCAATGGATGTTGCACCATTGAGCGTGTAACGGTCTGCTGTGCCATGATATTGAATCGTCTGATTGACGATGCCTTGTCCTGGCGTACTGGCAGTGTTTACGAGCAAATACCCTTCGCTGAGAGTTGAACCGGCAGTATTTAAGCCAAGCAAGCCTGCCAGCTGCGGGTCGGGTCGCATGGCGATGAGATTGCCGCCATTGTTAACCCAGTTCGTAATCAAGCCCACTTCGGTGGAGGTGAGCGTCATCTCACCGAGGATCAACACTTGATAATTGTTGAGCAAAGGAGCTGTCAAGTTGGAGATGTCGGTGGCAGTGAATTCGTTCAAGCCTTCGGCGCGCAAGATCTCTGCATAGTAACGGCTGAATGGATTGGTAGCACTTGAAAGTACGAGGATCGGTCCACCGGGACCTTCATTGGATGGAGGTCCGAGTGTGGAGAATGACCAGGTCGAGTCGGACCCAAGCGGATTGCCCGCCGCATCTTTCGCGCCGGAAGCTGTTCCAATGACCCGGGCAGTGTACGTCGCTGTAAGGGAAAGCGGAGAGTTGGGAGTGAGTGTCGCTGTCCGCGTGGTGGAATTATAAGTAACAGAAGCAGGCACGAGGTTGTTCGAGCCGTCGCGTAGTTCGAAGGTGGAGGTCGTCAGGGTGAGGGGATCCATCGCTTCGTTGAAAGTGATGGTGACTGTGGTCCCAAGGCTGACGTTGGTAGCACCATTTGCGGGAGTTACAGATGTAATTGTAGGGGGTGTGTTATCAATGGGTACATCCGGCGCGAAGAGCACATCCACCCAGTAATTGCTGGCATTGAATGTACTTTGTGGGAATGCGCTGCTGCCGTAGTTATATACACCGTTAGGACCATCCGGGTCGCTATTAGCCAATGCATGCAGAGGCGCATTATAAACTTCGGCGGTGAAGTAATTATTGGCGGCTGCATAATTTCCAGATTGAGTGAAGTACGAACCTACATACGTTGTATTTGCATCAATGTGAACGGGTGTATCGAAAAGTATCTCTTGCCAGCCGACATCTGCAGTGTTATTGGTGTAATTCTTGGCTGCAAGTTGTGTGCCGTTTAATTGCCAGAGATGCCCAATGAATGGACCGGTGTTGGTGGCACCTTTATAGAAGGTGATGCCGAGAATCGTACCCGCAACATCTGATTTAAATTTAAAGCCAGCTTCAATGGCAGTTGGGTCGTTAACTGAAGCAGAACCAGTGATCGGTCCCTGTTCCCACACGCTATAAACTTGTGGCGTCGCGTCGAAGATAACATCCACCCAGTAATTGGAGCTTTGATAGGTTTGTGTTGGGAAAGCGCTTGCACCATAATTGTAAACACCGTTCGGACCTTCTTCACCATTTGCAAGCGCGCGTAAAGGCGGGCTGTTGAACTGGGCAGCAAAATACTGATCATCGAAGGAATATCCGCCGTCGCTGGAATGATACGAAGCGACATAGGTGGTATTCGCCTGAATTTGAACCGGTGTGCTGAAATATACTTCCTGCCAGCCCGATGCGGTTTCGCTGGTGAAGGTAGCTTCAGCAAGTTGCGTGCCATTGCTTGCCCAGAGATGACCGATGTGTGTGCCGGTGTTGGCGATATCTTTATAGAAGCGCAAGCCGGTGATATAGCCTGCTTCGGTGGATTGGAACTTGACACCGACTTCGATGGCTTGCCCATCATCGCCGAAGCCGATGGGAGTGAAGGTGTCATTCCAGATCGAGCAAGGGCAGATACGCTCCGTCACATTAACCAAAAGAGGTGGGGATGCCGCGCCAATATTGCCGCTATCGTCCACAGCGCGGGCGCGGAGATTTACCGTTGAACCGGGTGTTGTGGGAACCCAGGTATATGTCCAGGTTTCACGTCCGGTTGCCATAATCCAGGTTGTGCCATTATCGAGAGAGATTTCCACGGCACCGACAACGCCTCCACCTGAGTCTGCGGCTGTGCCGCTAATGATGAGCGGGCTGCCGCTGGGCGCATTTGCACCGCTGATGGGGGAGGTGATCGTTGCTGTCGGGTTGGTTGAGTCTGTAGATGCGCTGGCAGCTGTCAGGTTGTTTTGAAGCGTACCAGGCTGAACGCCCATATCTGCGAACAAGTTAACGGTCGCTTGCTGCATATCCGCATCTTCAGTGGTTGCTCCGCGGTCATGATTGCCATCCAACCCCCACATCCATTGAACGGTTCCTGCGCCAAAGACCAAGGCTCCGCTTGGTGCGCGATACATGGAGAGATGATGAGTCTGCCCGTTTGAGCTGGTGGTCGATAGCCAGAAGCGCCCATCGGGATAATCATTTGCATACAGAACCTGTTCATGATCCCATTCGTAGCCGAGCGTGTTACTTTCCAATGTGCCGTTCATACCCGATGGAAGCGCTGCCAGCGTTGTGTTGCGCCAGAAACGCATGTCATCATCTGCCTCAGGGACTTGAATCGTGTCGGTGTTTCCCATCCAACTAATGGTGCCCATCAGTCTGTTTTCAGGGTTGCAACCATCGTGCCCAATGACGGCACAGCCATCACGCCATAGACCGGTCCATGTATCTGGATCGGGGTCGCAATTGTTGTTGCCCTGACAGGTGTAATGTTCGCTGCCTGCCAAGGAGCCTTCTTTATAAGAGACCAGTGTGCGGAAGGGTGTGTTGCTGCCATCTGTGCTGTTCTCCCAGCGGGTTTTCCAATAGATGGAATTGCCATTAAAGAAGGCGAGATGGACTCCTGCATCACGGGCAACTTCTACAGCAGTACGTTGTTCGGCAGACCAGTATTCATCGTGTCCGACAGAGAGGAAGACATTGTGCTCTAATATCTCTGCTGCGTTGCGATGTGAATCTACATCTGTGAAATAGCTGACATCATATCCATTGCGTTCGAGCCAGCGGATCATTGGGTATTCAGAGTTAAACCAGAAATCTTCAGTAGAATTTGTGCGAGTTAGGAATGGACGGTTATAGCTGACTTTGTATGCATGATTCGGAGCAGCGTATAAACTATACCCACCATAACCGTTATATGCCTGCCAGGTGGTGTCGGAAGTCTGGAATAATAAGTCGGAGTTACCATCGTCATCACGGACGATGAAGGTGATATGACTAGCTCCTGGTGTCGCATCATCTCGAACCAGCTTTGCAATGTATAACCCTGATGTCGCATTTGCGGGAACTGCCCAAGAGGCAGATTCCGCCCAGTTGCCGCAGTCTAAAAGATTTACACCGCCTGTGGCGTCAAACAAACAAGCCGGTTGGTTTTGCGGTAGTGTCGCTGAGGGGGAAATAGTCGCAACCTTGCGTGCGCCATCCCCGTTGTAATAGCCGATGCGATAGATGTCGATATGATAATTGTTGGAGTTAGTGTCGATCTTGAAATGAACTGTACCACCCTGATTAATGCTGATATCTGTGGCGAAGCCTTGAATGTTGGCGTCGCCTGCGCCGCTCACATCCCACTCACTGGGTGGGTTGCCAGGTAAACAATTCTCTGCCACGATTTCATTGGCAGGGGTTATACATCCAGCCTGAAATACCGGTCTGGGTAGCAGTGCCTCAACTTGTTCTCCCAGCGATTCAGGCGGGGATGTTTGGGCTTGTGCAGTGCTCCCTGGAGTGCCGACCACCCCTGCCAGCAAAATAAAAATAAGAAAAAAGGCACTAACCTTCTGCAGTGAAGTGGGAATAATCGAGTGTTTAGACATGTTTACCTCTCCCTTTACAAATTGTGGCTGACATCGCCCCATGCATGTACTTCTAAAATTAATTTTTTATTAATAATGCGATCAGTTTACATTTTTGTAAGGCTAGTGTCAAGTGATTATATTCATGAATATCCCTCTAATTTTCCCAAAAAGACCCATAAATTTGCCCTAGGCATCATGCATTAATGCACGATGCCTAGGGCTTGCGCGGATAAAGTCCCTATATGAGTACATTGCCCCTAATTGAGATAGGTCTATTCTTTATCCAAATGACTTTTGTATCTTAATTTTTTCACCGCGAATTGCACGAATCAACACGTTTTTTTAAACAATTCACGTGTATTTGCAAAAGTCCAAATTTATTTCGGGTTCAACACCCGCCCGATGAAAAGAATCTGCCCGGTTTCTATATCGCGGATCAGATAAATAAAGGGGCGGTCAATATACAGTGTATTTTCCGTCATCATGGCAGATGCACCTTCCATAATGACGGCGGTGGCGGCGGCAGCTTCGGTGCCTTCTTCATCGACAGCCACAAAAGCCTTGTGGATGACATCCGCGATGAACAGGTCTTGTTCATTCGTCATGCCAGAGAAATCTGCCTGGTCTTCGTCGAAAGCGAGCGGCATGCCTAACGCGGATAATGCATCTGAGAGAAGGAAGGCGCTCTCGTATTTGAATTTTGGCATTGCCACTGCCACATCGGTTGTGGTGATATTTGCCAGTGCTTCTTGCACCATTTCATAGCTCAATTGTGATTCGATCTCTTCAAAGCGACCTTCATCTGGCACGATCAAGGTCAAAGCGGCTGATTCACCTGCGTAGGGGAGTTCGGCAATGGCATACCCGTCTTGCGCTGCATATGGAATGAACATGCGTTGACCCATCATCGGCACACTGACGGTGGAGCCATCTAATAGGTTGAAGTCTCTGTCGTAGGTGTCGTTGGCATCGAAGGCATCCAGCCAGTCTGCTTTGAAATAAATGGCATTGACCAGCACCATTTTTGTTTCAGAGTTGATGCTCCCTTCGGGGAGCAGGTCGTTGATCTTCTCTTCGGTTTTATCGCTGACCCAGTTGTTGATTTCTTTTCGTGATGGTTCTGGGCTATTGATGAAGTCCAGCAGATGCATTCCTGCGCCGTAATTAACAGAAAGGGTATCCAAAAAATCTGGCAGAAAGCTGAAGGTCTGCTCTGCCCAAACGGAGTTTGCAATGTTCAACTGCATCGGTTCTTGCTCTTTATCCAACGTAAGCGGATTTTCTTCGAGTGCAAGGTCTAGTGCATTGAAAGCGGTATGCGTTTGTTCCTGTCCACTAAAGTTCAAGACTTCAGCCATTTGGGCTTCGGTCTCACCGCGGGCGCCGGAGTACGTCATGGCTAGGGCGAGGGAAATGCTGAAGGGAGACAGAATCAAATTTCCGTTTTCAGCACGAAGCGACTGGTACAACTCCAGGGCGAAGGCGTTGTTGCCATCCACTAGAGTTTGCAGGTCTGCATCATTTACATCCGGACTCTTTTCCCGTGCCCGGCTGGATTGTGCCATTTGTGCTGAGCCAGAACAGGCGGATACCAACATTATGCATAGAACAAAGAATACAATAGATTTATGAAGTGATTTCATGATTTCTCCTTTCCTGCCTGACGATCAATGAAGGCAGGTTGTTCCATTGTAGGCGGGTAGAACCATTTTTCTGTGTCACCCATTTTTCCTATGCTGCGGAATCAAAAAATCCATGAGGATGGCTCATGGATTTTTTGACCGAGTTTATTATCGAGTGACCAGCCAGATCATGGTCACTTGCTCTGGCGTAACAGAGACCGATTGTAGCGTTGCGTTTTCGCTGTTGCCACCAAACTTCGAGAGGCGATTCGCAATGGTCTGATTCCAGTTGTCCACCCGGTTTTGTTCGATGGCTTGCCCGTCGATCTGAGCGCCTGAAATTGAAGCGGTTAATTGCCCATTGCTTACACCAAGGTCAAGGCGGAAGCTCATGGTATCGGTTTTGCTCGCATCATTCAGGCGTTGACGTGTTCCCGTGACGGACACATATCCGTTTTGCAGAGAGGCGGTCAGGTCTTGAATGAGCGGGTCGGCGATAGCGGCAGAGATGGCTTCTTGCAATTGTTCCTGGGTGATTGAGGTCTTCAGGGTCAGGGTACCATCATCGTTTCGGGATACGTCAGTTTTGCATGCGCTGAGCAAAAGCATCATCGCAACTGCGAGTATAAAAAGTTTATTCGTTTTCATTTGAATTCTCCATGAGTAAAGTATTCCATATGCCTGTTACTTGCGCAATAAAGCCGTGTAATCATTTTGTAAAAATCAATAAAAAAAAGAGATTCGCTTGCCGCGAACCTCTTTACTTGTTACGTATTACTTCTTGCTATCTTCCAAAGCTTTTCGCATTTGCTCGGTATGGGCGTTCAAGTGAAAACCCGGTTGGAGCATGCCGCTGCCGAAGCGATAGTAACTGCCTTTGTTGGCGACGAATTCCTCGGGGATCATTTCCACATAAAACAGAATTTCCTCTACGCTGCGGCGCAGGGCATCCATCATCAGTTTGATCGACGGGTTGGCTTTCACAGTTGCCGCCACCGAAGCGTTGATGTTGCTGCCGAACCCGTCGGTGGTGGGCTCGTAGCCGTCGATGAGAGCGGAAAGAAGACTGGCATTGAAGCGTTCGCCCTGAATGAGATGCGCCACTACTTCCAAGGCGCTCCATTCGTTTGGCTCGGGGCGTTTCATGGCTTGCTCATCTGTATAGCCTTCGAAGCATTTTTCGATCTCAGCCAGTGCAGGTTCGAACAAGGCGCGGGCTTGTTTTGCCAGCTCCACCGGGTTGAAGGGCACATCCGCCATGGGGCGTTTGGTCAATTCCATGGAAGTCTTTTTCTTTTCTGCACCACGATAGAATTCAACCTCTACCACGTCACCGCCTTTTTTACCCGCGATCGCCATTTGCAGGCTGGTGAAATCGTTAGTGATAGTTTTGCCTGCCATGCTTACCAGCAGGTCGTCACGTTCCAAGCCTGCGCGTTTTGCACCCATTCCTTCCACAGTGGCATCGAGCCGCAAACCTTCGCGGACGGGGATGCCCAGGTGAATGGCTTGTTCTTCGCTAAAGTCGCCGGGCACAATCCCCAGCATGGGGCGTTCGGCGATGCGCAGGTCAATGCCGGTTTCCAGCACCGACTTCAAATTTCGCAAACTATCCTGCCAGTTCTCGCGGAAGCTTTCTGGCTTGCCCTGCCACGCTTCTCCTTGCGGCACGTCATGATCCATGCGGACGTTCACGCCGCCATCTTTCTCGGTAAAGGTAACGGTTACTTCAGTGGGGGCGGGGTCGATATTCGAAAACCAGCGGAACTTCACCCGCTTATTTTCTTCCAACTCGAGGTAATGTCCGCTTGAATAAAAATCACCCGCCCACCACAAATAAATGCGTCCATGTGGGTGCGGGGCAACGGTGGCAACATCACACAGCCACTCGCGCATGGAGGTGGCATTGGTGAAGGCACGATAGGCAAATTTCAATGGAGCATGTACGAATGTTTCAGCAGTTACGGTGGTCATGGTTTCTCCTCAGTTGGGTTTCTTCCTTTATATAGCGGTGAAAAGAAAAGTTCAACCTACTCCAGAAGGGGTTTGGAGTTCAATAAAAAACGCTGCATCCAAAAGGATACAGCGTTCACAAGCTTGGTCTATGGGTCGCCGGGTGGCGGAAATAAATTCGCGCCTTCCAGAATTTGCATATCTGCCATGTACTCGGCATGTTCAAAGGCGGTTCTTGCACCGCCTTCCCCTTCAATCGGGTCAACGCTTTCATTGCCGTCCAGGTCTACGCCTTCGTGGATCTGATTCGCGAGCCCAACCGCCAGACGGATATCCGCTTCGGTCGCTTCTTCAGACTCGAAAATGCGCTTCGCCACATCCCGAAGCTGGGCAGCCCATTCTTCGACATTCTTGGCGCTGACAACGACATGCCCGCCGTGTAATTTGATATTGGCGGTTGCATCTGCTGAAGATGCGGAAAGCTCGGCGTGGGTAATGGTCCCTTCGATATAACCCGATTGCGCGCTATTCAATAACAGACCAAAGCCATCGCCGGGGTTGGTCACTTCTCCATCCCCATCCCAATCTTTGAAATCATTGCTTTGGTTTCCAACAATGAGGTTGATGATCGTTTCTGCGTTGGCTCGCATGGCAGTTTCATCGCCGCTCTCAAAGCCTTGTTCCAATTGCGTGCCGGATTCCTGCACGAGGCGACTGGTTTCCACCAAGCCGGTTGTCATAGCTGTTTGATTTGGGTTACTCGGAAAACTCACCAGTAAATGGCGGACGTGAGTCAATGCGCCGGATGGAATGCCTGATGAGTACAAGATCGTGTCAGACGGGTTCGGGCTGGCATCTGGGTCGGTTTCGAGGGTGATCTCCATGCGATTGAATCCGTCCAGCAGGTTGCGGCTTTCAGCATCGAGATAGGTCAACGTGTATTGGCTGGAAGCATTCTTCTCTAAGATGCCGAGGCTGATGAGCAGTTCACCGCTGTCGTCGATGAGCCAGGCTTCATATTGTGTGCCCGCTGCCGGGTCGGGGAGTGAGGCGCTGATGGTGACCTGATCAAGATTACCCTGGAAGCGCAATACGCCGAGGAACTCTCCGAAAGAAACCGGTTGGGGTGTGCCATTCGGTTCTTCCGTTGTGCCATGAGGTTGCTGCCCGTGAATGTCGGTGGTTGTGATGGGTGTTTCCTGCGCGTTGTTGTTCAAACCCGGCAGGAGGGCATATACTGAAATTCCAAGTACGCTTGTGGTAAAGATCCCCAAACAGAGACAGGCGAAAATGCCCGCGCCGATCCACAGGAATTTGTTTGAGCTTGCAAGAGCGGGAGGCTTATTGCTAATTGTGGCAGTTGGCGGCGGAGTCTTGCGGCGCAAGGTGTAGATCGTTTCCGCTTCGGCGTGCAAGCCCACGGCGTTGTAAAAATCCAGCAAAAGTTCGCGTGCGGTTTGGTAGCGGTTTTCAGGCAGTTTTTCCAATGCCTTGTTGATGACGAGCTGGATCTCTATCGAAACATTATCGATGGATGGCGGCGGCTCGGAGATATGTTTGAGGATGACGCCCAGAGTTGAGTCGCCGTCAAAGGGGACGCGCCCGGCAAGCAATTCGTACAACACGATGCCGAGTGAGTAGGTATCGGAGCGGCTGTCTGCCTGGTTGCCTTGTGCCTGCTCGGGCGACATATAGGCGGGCGTTCCGCTCACCACGCCGGAAGCAGTTTGGGTGGTGGAGCCGCTGATGCGCACAAGACCAAAATCTGTAATGACGCATTCCGTATCGGGGGGCAGGGGTTGATCGGCGGAGTATATTCCGCTTTTGTTGTTAAGGATGATGTTGGCGGGTTTGATATCGCGATGGACAATGCCCTTTGAATGAGCGTAGTCGATTCCTGCGGCAAGTGATTTGAGCAATTGCGCCACTTGCGCGAGAGATAGACTGGCTCCGCTCGCGTGTAGATCGCGCAAGAAACTCGCCAGCGATGGACCTTTGAGATATTCCATGACGATGTAGGGATGTCCATCGTGGGTGTCAAAATCGAATATCTGCACGATGTTGGGGTGACGCAGCCCTGCCACTGCTTTTGCTTCGCGCTGGAATCTTGAGAGTAGGTCGGGCTCTGATTCTATGTAACTATGCATCACTTTTACGGCGACGGGACGGTCGAGGGTAAGGTGCGTCCCTACATAGACCTCTGCCATGCCCCCACGTGCAAGGTACTTCTCAATTCGGACTTTGCCGATAGTTTGCTCGAGCCATTCTGCCATGTTCAGATTATACAACTGAAAGAAGACCGGCTCGGTCTGAAAATGGATTTGAAATTATTAATGTAGTGTATTGGCTTTTACTATTCGCAATTCATATAAGGGTTTCCATCTGAAATCCCTGCCCTAATTTTTCCTTGTCTAGCTAGAAAAGGGTGAGGTGGTATCTTGTTGCACGCTTTGTTGGGCGCGTTACCTTTTACGACCTAAGCCTTTCGCCTCAATTTTCGCGTTGAGTTTTTGAATCTCGCTTTGAAGAGTCGTTCGATCTATATTCTCAAGTTCGGGTATTTTTTCTGTTGCATAGGCAAGCATAGCTTTCTGTGTACGAAGATTAGTAAATGCAGAGTCGTTGATTAATGTATTCAGACTCTTAATTGCTTCCTTTTGCTTGGCTTCACGCTCCGCCCGTTGTGTGGACATAATAGATTCTCTATTGTTCTCGATTTTTTCTATCGCTTCATCGCGCATTTTGAGAAACTCATCCAGCCAAGATTCTTGGATAGAGAAATCTAGAGTATTAATTGTTGTCTTTACGGACAATTGGAAAATACAATCTTGACCTTTATAGTTTTCGAACTTACTTAATGAAGGCATGACTGACGGAAGGTAAATAGATTCATCCTCTAAGCCTTCACTTTCGTCTTCATCATCTTCGTTGAGTTCATCAAATTCGTATATGAATTCATCTTCATCAAAAGCTGTGCTTGTAATAAAAATAACATCTGCTTTCATAGCTTTTGCAGCTTTTAGAAATCCGTCTAAGTCACCAGAAAATATAAGATTGCGGTCTGTATCTTTAACAGAAATACTCTCAACTCGAATCGGAAAGCAACCTTCTGAAACTATTTTATTAACTAATTCATCGATATTCATAATCTTGTATTTCTCCTATCGGAGATCTTCGCGCCAGCGCCCAACGGTTTGCGCCATCGTCCCCGATAGGGGATACCCGCCCTCTCTCGTGGACCGGGCGAAGCCGTCCAGCCAGAAACAGGTCAGGTAGTATCTTGCTGTCCGCTTTGTTGGGCAGTTTTTGGGATTTAAGATAATCGCCTTTTTTACTCATCAAATACTACGTTGTTCCATTTTAACTTCTCAACATCCATTAAGTTTCCCTGAATTGTTGCGACATCACCTTCTAAAATGACCGTCTGTCCATCTGTTGTTGTTTTAATTCCAATTTCTTCAATTTTATCCCCATTCATGTTTTCATAGATTTCGTACTCAATATTTTTATCTGCAAAATGCAAAATAACTCTAGGCTGTTTGTTTATGTAAGAAAAATTTTCATTTTCATCGGGTATTCTTTCTGCTGGGAAATTGAATTTAACCACTTCATCTTTTGTAGTGATAGCATACGTCAGTGTTTCGCCATCCAAACTGAACAGAAATACTTTTTCGCCATCGTTTAGAAGATCGAAAGAAACAACCGAAAAATCTTTTATATCTTCCCAAGAAAGATGCTTTTCTTCTGCTTCTGTTAATTTTCCATCATTCCATTCTTTCGTAGTTACGATGTCGAAAGGTGGAGCCCACTCAACTTCGACTATTTTTTGTACGACAGGAATATTATTTTCAACAATAAAGTCAGAATATTGATGCCAACAACAACTACTTTTGGTCATGGTGTAGATTTTGTGCTCTTTGTTATCCACCATAAACATTCCGCAGTATTCATGGGCGAGCCTGGTGAAATCTTGATTCAAGATAAACTCACCATTTTGAGATAAAAACACCTTGAAGGACGGTCCACCGTAGCAACTGACTTGGTCATCTCGAATAGCAAAATCCTTGATTTTGTCAAAGTTAAAGTCATCATAAATAATTAAACTTTGTTCGCCATAGGGCAATTTAAGAATATTGGCTTTTATCTTTCCTTCATGCAAGTCTAATGAAATTTTGTCAGATAATACTTTTATGCGTTCTTTGTTTGTTCTTTTGTCATAGATTGCAATCCACCCTTTTTTGTAAAAATCTTCTTCGAATTCTATGTGAACGATCCCGTAATAATCTTCTGAAAATTCATCAACCGTATACTCATTTTGTTGCTCGATAGTGTTCGCGGATGGACTGGTTTCTGTTAGCGTAGGCGCGACTGTTGCCGGTATGACTTCAACGAGGGCTGGCGTGCATGAAGTAAGAAAAAAAAGCACAAGGAAAATCAAAGATGATTTTATCTTCATAAATACCTATGTTTTGCAAGGAACTGCCCAATGGCATGCGGCTTGCCCTGTGGGTACCCGCCCTGTCTCGTGGACCGGGCGAAGCCGTCCCGCCAGAAACTGGTCAGGTAGTATCTTGCTGCACGCTTTGTTGGGCGCGTTTTACATGAAGAATTATTTTTGCTCAACTTGTACACCAAAGATAGTAAATGTTGCTTTAGTTTGAGTCCCGTATACTTGCGGTTTTCCTAAAGACAACATCCAGCGGTCATAAGCAGCTTTCCATAATTCATTCTCGTATCCCGATTCATTTGCTTGCTTTGCGAGTATATATGCCATTTCATAATGTTCGCTCCCTGTTCCATGTTGAAGTATTGTGGCGGCTTGGTACAGATTTTCTGGAGATAGGATTTCATCTTGTTCAAGAATCTTAATAACTCGCTGTGTACGTTCTTGATCGCGCTCGTTTAGTTTTATGAACCGCAATGCCAGCCTGTCACCTTGATCAGTTTTGTACATGTAGTTCAATTGATCGCTAATAGATAATGTTGTTGATGGGACAGCAGGCAACGCATAAAGGTTTGGGACAATAATTCCTGCTATTCCAGATAAAAACAATAAGAGAGGAAGTTTTAAAGGTGTTTGCAATCGAAACAGCCGCTTAATTAAGCGAGTTTTCAGTAACACCCAACATATGCACCAAATCACAATTATTGCTAGTGTTAGCCAGATACTTAAAACAATCAATCCGTATGAAATGAGCCCAGTTACTTCAAAGAAAAATGACAGAATTGTGATTAGCAGTATTGATAACACAATTGAAAGTAGATATTTTTTTGACATATTTACTCCTTATGCACAAGCGCCCAACGGTTTGCGGCTTGCCCCCCGCCCTCTCTCGTGGACCGGGCGAAGCTGTCCAACCCGAAAAGGTCAGGTAGAAGCTTGTTGCACGCTTTGTTGGGCGGCTCTATAACATTTTCTCATGTGGTTTAATCACCAGTAGTTACTCAACCTGTGAATCTATTAAGGTACCTCGATCAACGATGGGTATGAGAAGAACCAATCCAGGACCACGTTCGCCAATATATTGACCCAGACGGTAAACGGATAAACGCTTATTTTTGGGAATAATTTTCACCGCCATAACTACAAATGGAATTACTCCTAACAACATCCCCCCAAGACAACAGAATAATGAAAAGACTAAATTTGTTGAGTCTGCTGCCATTGAATAACCTCCGAAAAGATATTTGCTTGTGTACCATTTTGGAAAGTATATTGGTCATCGAGTAAATATCAAGTGTGAGCCTTTTTCTTTAAATAAAGATCGGTTGAATGCAACACGTCCTACTATAGTCCATCGTAAAAACACATCTTCCACCTAAATCTCTTGTGTACCGTATTCTTGCATGAGCCGCCCTCTCTCGTGGACCGGGCGAAGCCGTCTAACCAGAAAAATGATAAGGCGTGTGAAACTGCTTGAGATTGCCGCAGAATCCCCAGCGTCAGGTGCACGCTTTGTTAGGCGGTTTTTTGCCTACGGATTTTGAATTGGAGTTATTACACCTGTATCAACTTCAAGATTATACCTTTCACCGAACCCTTCAAATAGTTTTTCAACTATCACTCGATTTTTCTCATTCCACTGAACAGGATACATAAAATCTAGATTGTTTTCAAGTACCACTTGGATTTCATTTGTTGTTACATTAAGCAAGAGATACGAAAAGCCATTTTCGCGATTCTCTATATCTGTTTCATAGAGGGTTGCTACAAAAAGAATATTTTGACTGTCGGGAGACCATGTAAAGCGACCAAACTCAGCATATCTCACTGGGATAACTTTTTCTTGTGCTGTGTCCAACTCGTGAATATGAATGCCTTCATCACTGCGATATGCTAAATATTGGTCGTCGGGCGAGAATGAAAAAGCATAGCCCATATTTGTATCTGTCCAAGTACCCAATTCTAAATCTAGGCGAATAAGTTTTGTTCCCTGCCAGCCCCAAAACCATTCATAACCACCGTCTGCGCCGTCTTGACGTGGAAAAACATACAAATATTTACCATCTTTTGACCAATGCGCAGCCGAAACGATCCCTGCACCTTGTGTACTAGATAATTCTGAAAAAGTAACTCCCCATTCTATTGAGCCATCCACGCTGACAATTTGTATTCCATCGCCAGTAAAAAATACAGCCCATAATCCATTTGGAGAAAGACCGAGTCCTGGACTAACGCAGGTATAAGGCATGTAGACACATTCTTGATAATAACGATATAAATCTTGTAACTCTGGTTTTTTAGTAACGATGGCGTCCATTGTAGATACAACCGCCAAAGTAGCAGGAGGTAATGTGGGAGAGGAAACAGGTGATATCGTATTCGTAATAGAAGGCGTGAAGGTAAAAACGGGCTTTTTAGTTGGCGTAGGATTTAAACTACAAGAACTTAGAAAGGCAAAGAATATTGAGATACTATAGAAAATTATCCAGCGATGAAGAGAAGGTTTTTTCATGCCCGCTACTCTCAGAAAAATGACTTACCGCCTAACGGTTTGCGTTACCTGCCCTCTCTCGTGGACCGGGCGAAGTCGTCCAACCAGAAACAGGATAAGGCGTGTGAAACTGTTTGAGATGTGCGCAGAGTCCCCAGCGTCAGGTGCACGCTTTGTTGGCTGGCGTTTTAGGGATTTGAAGAAATTGCACTAACAAATTCTGTGTAAGCCTTCCAAGCCTTTCCGTCAAAATGAAGGATGATTCCTTCTTTTGTGCAAACCCAAATTGTAGAATCCATCCCAATCGTCATCGATTGAATTTCATTGTTTACGCTATTTGGTAAAGAAACCCACTTGCCTTTGTCAAAGTAAAAAACTTCACCGTTTTCTGTGCCTATCCATATTTTACCGTCATTCCCAATAGTAGACCTGTAATTTCCTGTATTGGTATTAGGAAATCTATATGTTGCCCAAGTTCCATCACTAGAATTGTATCCATAAATTCCATCAGAAGCACCAAACCATAACTTGCCATCTGTTGAGCCAATAACGTACTTTAATTCTTTATCATCAGTTTTCGGAATATCGTGTGTCCAAGAAATCCCATCAAATTTGAAGAAATACGGTTTCGTCATACAGCATTGAGAACTTGCCCATAGTACACCATCTGGCGCAATCGCCATTGATTTTATTCCAGCAAGTGGCGCATTGTCGCGGTGATCATAACTTTTCCAATCTGTTCCGTCGTAATGTGAAACGCCGCCGTAATCTGCGCCTGCCCATATTGAATTGTCAGAGGCTGTAATGATAGAAGAAATAGTTACCATATGATTTGGAAGGCTTTGATTTTTCCATTGTGTACCATCAAAGCTAAGAATTCTTCCATCTTCGGTTCCTACCCAAGTTGATCCATTTTCATCAATGGTGATTGCGGTAAAAGCACAATCAGATGGAATTGTTGCCATCCAAAGAAATTCTCCGTCACGAATTATCGCTGCTTCAACTGAACATTTTGGTTGTGATTGTTCATTTTCAAATTGTAGGGATGGATAAAACTCTTGTTTGTCTTCATTGGGAGACCAGACGAAAATACCTTCTCTACCTGCAATCCACAAGTAACCATGTTTATCAAAAGCCATTCCGTATGAAAGTTCCCGCCAATCGTCTACAATGATTACGTCTGTGGGAAGTATGGCTGGTATAGATGTTGCAGTTACAGTTGGTGAAAGCGCGGGAAGTAATTTAGGTACAACGGTTGGCGCCGTCGCTTCACCGTTTTGTGGCAAGCCTGCACAACCTGTACAAAAGGTGACTAATAGTAAAAAAATTTTCCGCCATAAATATTTCATCTTATCCTATTAGCGAAGCCAGCCAACGGTTTGCGTTACCTGCGCTGGGGCGGGGACGGCGAAGCCGCCCAACTGGAAAAATGATAAGGCGTAGAAAACTGCTTGAGATTGCCGCAGAATCCCCAGCGTCAGGTTCACGCTTTGTTGGGTGGCGTTTTTGCTAAGGAGTTCTTTCTTCAAGTTGCCCTGAGTTGATATCAAGAATCCACCGCCTTTCTATTTTATCCCCTGCATAATAAACAGGGTTTATATTACTCATTAGGACGTGATTGTTATCTATCCATTGTATCGGAAAGATTTCTCCTTCTGGCTTTATATCTGAAATTAATATGTCTTGCATCCCTGATGTAAGATCAATAAGTACAATGGAATCTAGGTAGTAATCATCGTAGGGGATAAAATAAAATAAAGGAAGAATCACCTTATCTTCTTTTGGCGATAATTTTGCATAATCCATATGTGTTTCCCCCGTGAATTCAAGGATAATTTCTTGGGTCTCCCATGTTTGAAAATCTAAAACGGCGAAGTCATACGGAAGGTTATAAGACGGGGGCGTAAAAAGTAGATAACGGTCACTATCTGAAATAATAAAACTAAACACATTGGCAGAATAGTAATCGGTGCGCAAAAGTGCTATCTGTTCACCAGTTTCAAGATTTAGCCGGACTAGAAGAACACGCCTGCTTCCAGTTATCCAGCAACACCCATCTAATCTTGAGCCCACTGTGGCAAATAAAAATCTGCCATCTTTTGACCAGTGGGCTGGAATAACGCTATCATACCTGTCGAGGGATAATCCCATTTTGTCCAATATGGGACTAAATATGTAATCACTGTAATAAATTTTCCAATTTTTTGAACCATCTATACTACTTGCTTGGAGAGGCGACTCCTCAGTTCCGTTTTCCGAATAACAATTAGCCGCAATCCATTTGCCATTTGGTGATATTTCAGGTGCGTAGATTTTTTTAGCGCCAACACAAAAATTCCCTAATGCTTCAGCCGTGCTCTGGGCTACTTGAAGTGTGGCATAAGATGCTGGCGGAGTTGGGTATATTAGTGTTGCTGTTGAAGTAATTGTGGGCTTGTTTGTTGACATAGGTAAAACAGTTGGAGTCGTTTGATTCTTAATACCAAGAGGGATCTGAATAACATTTGCTGTGTTACAAGACAGAAGAAATGCGCCAAGTAGTATTGTGAGAACAGAGATTTTTGAATATTTTTTCATGGTGATAGCCACCCAACGGTTTGCGTTACCTGCGCTGGGGCGGGGACGGCGAAGCCGTCCAACCAGAAAAATGATAAGGCGTAGAAAACTGCTTGGGATGACCGCAGAATCCCCAGCGTCAGGTGCACGCTTTGTTG
>JAFLCF010000044.1 GCA_017303735.1 Anaerolineae bacterium | reverse complement strand
TTTTTTCAATGGAGCGTGCCTTTGCGGACCATCAACTTCCTGGTGTTTGCCGTCATGATCCCACTGGGCATTGCACCAACGCAATGGCTCCTGGTAGCTGGACTCGAACTGGCAGGCGCATTGGCAATGGCGATTGCATTGGCTTCCAAAAGCAACTCCACATACAACCCGTTCCATGTATTACGGATTGCCAGCCTGACTCTGGCATTGGTCGGAGGCAACCTCGCGTTCAAGCCATTTGGCATCTATGGCAGTGTTTCCACCTTCCTGTTGATCTCCAGCGCCGGCATGATCTACACCTATCGCCGTTTCGCGCCTGCCATCCCGGATCCATCCCGATAATACAATTCTGCCTCCCCTTAGCGACACGGACGGAACACCCGTCCGTGTCTTTTTGTATCATGCCGTCCATGCCTGAACCTCAAGAATTATTTGCCGCCTCGATAGCATCCGAAGCCGTGGAAGTATTGGAAGATCATCTGCTCTTTCCGGGCGGCTACCTCCTGCCGCTCTCTGCGCGTGGCACGGGTGTGCCGGGTATGGCTGATCGCCCCTGGTCACGCTTGACCTCGGATGTTTTTTACCCCAACCTGCCAGTGATGTATTCGCTTGCCATGCACCGAGAACCACCTGATGTTCTTCGTGGATCATTGCGGGCACGGCGCACACTCTTCGAAGGTTTTATGATGGCGCTGGCAGAGAAGACCGGTCGCCGCCCTTCAATGGCGGAACGCTCCGCCGATCATGCGCTGGATGCCGCCGAGTCCGAGTTGACCTTTGGCAAACCAGCCTTCAAGATCGCTTTGATGTCAGCACTCTTTGTCGAACGCAATCGTTTCGAAGAAGCTGAAGCCGCACGACGAGTCATTGAGTCCAATCTTCGTGCCCGTGGTCTAACAGCACAACGTCTCTTCTACATCGCCGAACGCGCCCTGCATCATTTCCAGCCCGGAGGAAAGTTATTTCCGGGATTGGATGAGCCGACGTTGTTCCTCGAAGAGACTCTGCCCTTGATGCCCGCACCCTCCAGGCAGGTCATGCCGGTCGAGGATTCGGTTTGGATCGGGACACACGCACGGGATGGACGCGATATCCATTTCTCCTTCACCAAGGGACTTGATCCCGCTGTTCCACCTCCTCCCCATGCAACCACCTTGATCCTCGGTGAACCGGGTGCGGGCAAAACCAGTTTGTTGCGTTGGATCATGTTGCAACGCTTGTTGCAGGGACGCACGGTTATTTCCATTGATCCCGAAGGCGAGAACAACAAACTCTGTGAAGCTGTGGGCGGCAGAGTCATACCGGCTGGCATTCCAGAGGATAAGGAAACCTGCCTTATTCATCCCTTGCAAGGCGAGAACCCGGCAGAGTTGTTACTGGCTGTGCGTTTCCTGATCGCCTCTCTTGCAGGTGAGTCGGTCTTATCGCCTGGTGTGCAAGCCGCCCTGCATGAAGCCGTGAAGAGACGTTGGGATCGCAGACCGGGCGCCATGACCATTGCGGAATTCGTGGAGACTTTGGGAACGATCAATGTTCCTGAAGCTGCGATGCCATTGGCATTGTTACGTCCTTTTATGCGCGGTGGTTTATTTGAAGGCTTCTTTGATCGTCCAAAGGCTTTGTTGTCCCCGCATTTTCCCGCCGGACAGTGGTGGAACTTCGATCTGTCTTCTTTACGTGAAGAAAACCGCGCCATCGTGCATTCAGTGCTGGCATGGTTTTTGTATCATGCCGTCACGGTCGGCAAACAACCAATGGATATCTTCATCGATGAAGGCTGGCGTTTGTTACGCAGCGGTCCCTTCACCGATCTATTGGATGAACTCGGCAGGCGTGCAAGAAAACGTGGCGTCGGTGTAACCCTCATCACGCACCTGCCTGCCGACCTGATGAAAAATCCCACTTCGTTGAGTCTGGCATCCACGGCTTTTATTGGTCGGCTTGGACCGGATGAAGCCTTTGCTTTCTATCGCTCGCTCGGCGTTCCGGAAAGTGAAGCACGCAAGAATGCAGAAACCACTTCACGTCTGCCGCCGCGTGTCTTTCTTGCAGCTCCTTCTGCCGGACGCGGGGCATTGTTTCCTGTCTTGGTTTCCATCCCTCCCACCTGGATTCAATTTTGGAAACAGCTTGGGGCGACTGGAGTAGCACGATGATCTGTATCAATTGCGGCTACGAACATGCTACTGCTCCAGATCAATGTCCGCTCTGTAAAGGTGAATGGCAGGCTTGGGAACTTCTTTTTGCTCCCCATGCTTTGGATGATCTGCGCGCGCAGGTCATGGGTTGGATCGCGCAACTGCCGTTTCCCACGATCATGGAATGGATCGCATCCCCAAAAGGCTTGCGTGTGCGCTTATATCTGCCTCCGCATGTGGCAGAAGGAGTGGTGAATTCCTGGTCTGCCATGACCGGACAACATTCCAGATGGCGTGGCTTGGGCATGGTGAAGGTTCAATCCGGTGGATATGCTTTGCATACATCCAATCGCTTACCGTCACTCATTGCCTCTGCCAAGGACAGCGATCCCTTGCTTGCCATTGGTAGCCGGCTGATCAGTGCCGCTCGTGAAGGAAAAGATGCGAGTCTGCGTCTATGGCTCCTCGGCAATGAAGATCGCTTGCAGGAAAAATTACGAAGTCTGTCTGCTTATTCATATGGCACGGAAGGCGGCGTCGGCAATGACACACCCAATTCATGGGGAATGCAACTGGACTTCCTGCGCGCCGGGTTGTTCCTCGGGATGCTCATGGCGGGTATCAGCGGTGGCATTTTATTTGCGGGTTGGTTCAATCCATTTGCTGTGTCCATGTTTGTGATCGCCGGCATCACAATTTGCGTTGCCTCTGCCTTGGGAATTCGGGACTGGCTTGCCTGGCGCTCCATCCCCAAGGAAGTTGTAGAACTGCGCATACAACAGCCGTTATTGAAGGTTGCCTTCTCCATCTCTGAACCGATCCAACTTCCACTACTCGCTGGTGAACAATCATGGCAACAACTTGAAAATTCCTGGACTGCCATCCAGAAACATACCTTCCCTTTGCCAGCCGGTGAACTCGCAGGTCTCATCGCCCCGCTGCAACTGGGCGAAGGATCGGGATTGTTGGATCGCGCTGTCTGGCAGGAAGTCCCCGCGCCTCCTCCCTCTCAGCCATTGCTCGAAGCTGGATTCAAGATCGGGCAAAGCGTCGCCACGGGTGCGCTGGTCGGCGTCGATCCGGATGGACATGGTCTTGCGACAGGAGGCAGCCGCAGTGGTAAATCTTCCTTTGTGTATTCCATGTTGGAGCAACTGATCGCCAAAGGCGATGAGGCACCGGGAATATTTCTGGTCGACCCGCATGTGTCATTGGCAGATGCATTTCTGGATGCCATTGCTCAACTACCAGAGGAACAACGACTGAAGGCGATCAAGAGATTGCGAGTTGTCACTCCAGATCAACCACAGGTCATTCCCCTGAATCTGCTCGCCGTCCCTGACTTTACCTGGGCAGGTAACGCCATCGTGCAGGTCGGTCGACGCATCTGGGACGACTACTGGGGACCACGTATGCAGGCGGCGCTGCTTGGATTATTTCGTTTGGCTCACGTTTGGAACCAGCACAATCCTGAAGCCGGTCTTGGACTCCTGCATGTGGTCTTCATGGCATTCAATAAACCCTGGCGACATAAGGCAATGGCGCTATTACCTCCAGGGGATCGCATGGGTGCGCTGGCGCTGGATGCCTTGTTGGGACAAACCGGCGAAGGCGACAAGTGGAGTCAGGGTTGGGTCACGGAAGTGATCAGCCCGGTCCTCTCGAAGGTCATGGCATTGGAGTTATCGCCGTGGTTGTTCTCCGCCATGCACCAGGAACGCTTTGTGGATCTGAATCAGTGGATCGATGAACGTGCCTGGATCGTGCTGCGCCTGCCTTCGGGTGAGATGGGTCGTGAAGGTGCAAGACTGACTGCCGGCGTTTTGTACAACGTCTTCGATGCCGCTTATCGCAAAGCGACTCTCAATAAGCCCGTGCCTTTTTATTTCATCGTCGATGAAGCGCAGGAGATCGGATCGGGTATGCGCCTGGAGTCGATGCTGGCGGAAGGCGCCAAGTTCGGCGCACGCATGTTCGTATTGGCACAGTCGTTGTCCATGATGCGCAAAGTGGAAGGCATGGAGCCAGTCGTGCAGGCGATGCTGGCAAACACATCCACGCAGATGTTCTTCTCCCCCGATCCAGAGGATGCCGATCTGATCCGTGCCACCTTGAGTTCGACCGTGCGCTACGGGAATATGACGCTCGACCTGCCTTCCCTGCAATGCTGGCTGCGGGCGCGTATTGGTGGACGCTGGCAGCCGCCCACCCTGACGCAGATCAAGCCTTTGCCGCGTGCGGATGCTTTGCGAGTTAGGGGATTGATCGAGGAAGTCATCGCCGCTCATCCCCATGATTATCTGCCTGCCGATGGCTGGCAGGAGAAGGCATCCACCGTGCTGGCAGATATGCTGCCGGCAGCTCTGTCCAAACTATTGGATGAATTTCTGGCGGTGCGCATTGAGGAACAGCACAATACCCAGATCCGCCAGCCTGCACCGCAGGATGATGACCGGAGGTTGGGTTTCTGATGACAGCAATGACTTTGCGTTTTCTGTTGGTGGCGTGCGGTGGACCGCTTGCCTGCGCCATGACCTGTATTGGTGTTTTGTATTCTGCCTGGCGTTTGTCCCGCCGGGGAAACGGTTGGGATCGATGAGTGACATGAATGTTTTGATCGAGCAGATGGTTGCGGAGATTTCCACGAAAGCGTTCCAATTGGAAGACCGCCGTCTGCGGCTGTTCCTGAATTGGTTGATGGATCACAGCAGCGACATGAAGCATTCCCTCGGAGCGTTTGATGCCGATCCAAGAAGCGCAGCGTTAAAGGAGAACTTCCGGTCGGCGTTAAAGACCTGGCTGCAGTCCCTGCCGGCGCAGGGCTTGCTTTGGGAATACCAAACCATGACTGGAGAAATCCGCTGGTGGCGCGATCTTGATCCATTTCGATTGAAGATGATCACAAAGACTGAAGTGGAGCAATAAATGATGCGCTTCCTTGCGGGTCTGGGTGTCGGCATCTTTGCCGGCTATCTGCTGGGTCTCGTGATCCCACTCAAGGTCTTCATGATCATTTGCCTGGTGCTTCTGTCCTTGGTGGTTTTGTTGTTCTTCCTGTTCCATCTCGGCATCCGGGATTTCCAGGAATATTAGGAGTTTGTTTGCATGCGACGATTACAAATTGGTTTGATGTTAACTCTTATAACGGTGCTGCTCTTGCGGACAACCCTGTCCACCTCCGCAGCGCCTCTGGCAGCTTATGCTCTGCAGGAAGGGCGAACCTATGATCAAGCTCATAATTCCGGGTATATCGACTGGAGCGGGTCGGCTCAATATGTGTACCTCACTCATCGTGATGGCACTTCATTGCCGCCTGAGGAAGGTGGGGCGTCGTGTGGCGTCAGTTGTTCTGAATGGGTCACACGACTGGGCAATGGTGGAACCGCCAGTGGGTCCTTTGATCGGAATGCTTCCTATTTTGAAGCAATGGTGGGCTTCACCCGGGATGGGAGTGTTGGAACTGCCACTCTGCGCGCCTGTTCTGCAAGCATGTCCTGGAATTTGTACAATGGATCGACCACACTGCCGGGCTTTGTCAGCATGATCCTCGCGGTTCCTGCTGGTTGTCGCTCGTGGTCGTTGTCGGCTTCAGGCGGATATGTGGATTTTCGTTCCATCGATGTGGAATACAGTGGACCGCCTGACACGGCTACCCCCACCGCATCCAGAACACCTACGTTTACGCCCACGATCACGCGCACTCCGACTGCGACCTTCACCCCCAGCTTGACACCGACCCTGACGTTCACGCCCACCATGACGTTTACTCCAACGGCGACTTTCACCAATACGCCGTCACCCACCCCAACCCCCTTGCCTCCGCAAATTACAGGCGTTGTGGCTTGTGACCTGTGGGGCGATGCCGGCTGGTGCCGAGGTGAGGAGACTCTGGAACTCACAGCCAGTGACCCGCAGGGTTTTAATGTGACGATCAGCGGCGATTTGAATGGGGATCCCTTCACCTGTGGAAGTTCGTGTGATCTGCCTCTGCCGGAAGGAACAGGGATTGCGGATTACACCGTGACTTCGACCAGCGGGCGAACTGCTAGCGGTACCTCTGCTTGGAAGCGGGATGGCACTCCGCCTGACCTTGAGGTCAATCTTCCGCCCGTGGATGGCAAAAATGGCTGGTATGTCTCAGAGGTGGACCTATCCGCCTCTGCCACCGATGCGATCTCCGGACTCTCCATCTTGAATGGCAGCTTGGATGGTGGAACGACTTGGATCTCCTTTCCAGTTCACTTTACGGACGGCGATCATCTGGCATTGATCCATGCCAGGGACGGGGCTGGAAATGAGGTCACTGTATCCAGAAGGATCCGCGTGGATACGGTATCACCGGTTGTACAAATTACATCTCATTCCAATAGCGCTGTGGTGCAAGGGGATGTGCGGTTGTCTGGAAGTTTGGAAGATGCGACTTCGGGTCCGGAGAGAGGCGAGATCTCCTTCGATGGTGGGGTCATCTGGCTCCCCATTTCGCTAAATGCCGATACCTGGTCTTTCATTTGGCAATCCGGTGAAGTGCCCAATGGAGAATACATAGTCCAAGTACGTGGGACGGATCGTGCCGGTAATGGCAGTGATATTTCTTCCATTTCATTGACCGTGGATAATGCCCCGCCGGCTGTGTCCATCACCGAACGGTGGTGGATCTGGGAAACTGGAACATTGAAGGTATTCCCCAATCATTTCCCAATTGCAACCATCCAGGTGACGATCCACGATCCACAAAAGCGTTGGAAGGAGTTAGTGCTGGACTTTGATCCCGGCAGGAATGCCTACATTGTGAAATGGGATCGGCGGTTTGCGGATGGCACACTAGCTCCAGCGGGAGAATATCCGGTTCTGGCAGTGGCTTGTGATGTAAATAGATTATGCGGACAGGATGTCGGCAGGATCGTAATCCCGGAGATGGCAACATCAACCGCAACATTAACTCCATCCCCGACATTGACCAGTACATTGATGCCTTCGATAACGCCAGTGGCATCACAAATACCGCCGACGCCGACTTTGGTATTCGCCACACCAACTCCGGAAGAACCACCTGAGCCGGCTCAATCCTCCCTGCCATTTTGGCAGATCATTGGTTTGTTGGGATTGTTTATGGTGATCGCGTCAGCTAGTGTCATCGACCCCCGTCCCAAGGCGTTAAAACGGCTGGGCGAAACGTTCAAGTCGATGTCCACACGGACAAAAGACGACTCTATTGAAAACAAAGAAATACAGGAGAAATAAAATATGGAAATACTTCTTGCAATAGTTGTGGCATCCGCCGTGATCTTCTTTGGGGCGTTGATCAGTATGGGAAACGAGCGGCAAAGGAGGGCGATTGATAGCCTGCGCGAACAGGTTGTTCTTTGGGCAGTCCAAGATTTACGAATGAAGCGTGCAAGTCTAACCCGTAGTGTAAATGTACCTAATCCTCTTGACTGGTTTAACAGAATCGCCTCCGATTTTTGTGGCTATGATTTAAATCTGCAGATAATAGAGTCGTACGAGGAGCCGCAGTCAATTATTTTCGCATCAAGCGGTGGAAACAATAAAATAGTATGTACGCCATTATCTCCTGTGGATATTCGCAAGATGAGAAAAAATAAACACAACAGGTTAAATAGCATCGCAAATCAAAACCCGTTAATTTCCCTGCCACAACATGCAATTAATTATGAATGCTCTGTTCTCAACAGGGGCATTCTATTTGATGTAGAACTTTCACTTGCATGGAAAGGCTTGACCGGTAAAAACTTCAACTCAAGTGGCTTTCTTTGGGTTTACATCATCTAAAAAATATACTCATAGAATCATCCCACACTACTTACTGTCTCGTCGTATCAAATTATATAAGGCGAGACTGTCACTATTTACAGGCAGAGGAGAAATGAAAAACCCCCTCCGCAAGCGGTCGGGGTATCTGTCTGAAAAGAATTAATTTGTTTACAATTTTGACTCACGACGCAGTGCGGCGGGATATTAGACCCTTGATAGGAATAAATAAAAAAATAGTTTATATGATCAAGTACGATATGCACCCTGAGCAGAAATAAGCATTTGAGCTTTACGTGCCCATTCACCTTTACCCTGATCTAAAACTTTCCGGGCCAGTTCAATTGCCTTATCAGGATGACCCAAATCATATTCAACCATAGCATAATAATAATTAGCTTGAGGTTGATTGGGTGAAAGTTTAATAGCCTCTTGTATTGCGTTTAATGCTTTTTCTTTTTTTCCAGCCAACAACAAAACCCTAGCTAAAATCGCATATCTATGCCAAAGCAGGGATTGATTTTGTTCAAGTTGAAGACCTCGACGCGCACTTGCCTCGGCTTCTTTTATTAACTCTTGGTCTTTAGGGTCTGCTTCACATATTGTCCACGCAATATTTAACCACCCATCGACCAATCGTTTATTTTGCACAACAGCTTTTCTAAATTCATCCAATGCGCTTTCATATTCTTGTCGGCTAAGATATATTTTTCCAATAGCAAGATGCGCTAAAGCAATTTGAGGTGCCAGCTTGAATGCTTCAATCGCGTTCTCAAAATCCCCTATATCGCGATAGATATTTCCTAATCGATAATACGAATAGCCACTTGATGGAGACAAATCTGCTGCCTTACGAAAGGCGGAAATCGCCTTTTCTTTTTGGTTATTCCCAAAATATGCATTCCCTAATCCTATCCAGCTCGAAATATTTTCAGAATCTTTTTCAACTGATTGTTCAAAACTAATAATAGCATCATCTTTTTTTCCTAGAATAATTTGCACATATCCTTCTGCTGCCAGCGCAGTTGCAACAGCGCTTTTAGTTGCAATACGATCTGATTTTATTACACGCGCTTGTTCAAGTGCCAGGTTGGCGTAGTGTTCTCTTAGATCGTTTTCTCTTTCAGACATACGTGCATAGGTGATGGATAAAACCCCACGTGCTTTTTGAACAACTTCTTTGTTATCGACCTCTTCTATAAGTCTTAATAGAACTTCAATAGCACGTTTATATGCCCATTCCTGGCTTAGCTCAAATAAAGCCACCGCATAACTATACTGGGAAAAATCACGAAGCTTCTCATTGGGACTTAAAGTCGACAACTCCTTAAATTTATCCCTTGCCAATTCGTATTCCCCTAATCTTAAAAGCAACAATCCAAGATTATATTTTGCCAAATCATAGTTGGGGTCAATCTCAATTGCCTTTTCTAGTGTATCCCTAGCTTTATTTAAGTAAGTAACATCGTATCTTTTCTCTGTATAAAGGTCAATATTTTCTAAGCTATCACATAGCGCCTTAAATGATTCCCACTGTTGTGTTGACTTCTTCTTGGTAAAGTTATATAACAGAGGATAAATAATCACGTCAACCACTTGTGATATTAGGTCGTTTTTATTGTCTCCCTCCAATTTCACAACCCAAGTCCTGATCACAGTTTGTTTTTCTCTGTCGATTAAAAGTAAATGAATGGTTAGATTCTCTCTAGAACCTTCCAAATTACCCGACACAATATATTTTGGCTGCCCAAACCATAATCGCAATGAATCTAAGATTCGAGTTAATGGCAAACTGGTCGGTCCGCCCGATAGCATCAAAGCCGTTTCAACAATTGCTGATATATCAACTGCGTCAACATCACCAATTACCCCCATTATTGGTACATCTAAAGTCTCAGACAGTATTAGGTTTGAATTTTCTAAATTCTGAAATCTCCACTTTAATTCCCGTAAGCGTTCATTTGTCAGTTGAGGTAGGGCTTCGCCAATCTTCAAACCAGAAAAATCATGCAAAGGAAATATCACCAATTCCGATTTCTTAATAAACGGCTTAATTAATAAGACTATTAGCCACAAGAAAAAAAAGAGGACACTTAGTCCAAATAACTTAGGTACTAAAAACCATACTGCATATGCTCCATACGATTCTAATTTCCCTAAAAAACTAGAATCTTGTTTATCAATCAATTCAGCAAGTTCTTTATATGCAATTACTTTTACACTATCAGGAACATCAAGATCAATGACGTCTTTATATTCTGAAATCGCTTTTTCTATCTGTCCAGTCCGCTGGTAATACCGAGCAAGAACGAGTTCCTGGCTTGGCTGATATACGTTATTAGCTTTGAAAAACAAATTATGCTGGTAATAGTTCAAACAAGATCCCGCTATAGCAAATAATAATGCCGAAAAGAAAAATAATCTAAGCGGAGACCTCGTCATATTTCTATCCTTTTTTGTTAATTATTATTCAAATCATATATGGAACCTAATATCTTTACGTGTTGTTACATTAAGAAATAAGTTATAAACATATATGACACAGGCATCACTATCAGCCAACCATCAATTCTATCAAGTGCCCCCCCATGAGCATCTTTTACAAGCCACGTACCAGAATCTTTTACACCATAAGTTCGCTTAATCATAGACTCAAACAAATCGCCTAAAAGGTCTGCAAAAGCAATGATTACTCCAAGGAATATACTCCAATAGATGTTAGTAAGTTGAAATGCCTGACAAAGGGCGGTTACTATAACTACAGACCCAATTACCCCACCTGCAAAACCTTCCCATGTTTTATTTGGACTAGTACGGGGGGCTAGTTTTGTACGACCAAACTTATTACCTATAAGGTAAGAAAATACATCCGTGGCGGAACCGCCAAAAAGCACAGCAAAAAGCCACTCTCGCCCATCCGGCAATTGCCTGATGCTGACAGCGTAGCTTAGAAAAAGGCCTAAATATAAGGCGCCAAGAAAAACTGCTACCCACCGACTAAAATCGAATTCCGGACCGATAACTCGAACTAGAATAAAACCCATCGCTCCCAATCCGATGGCAATCGCAATATTTTCAGGACTCAAATAGGCAAAAAGGATAATCGCTGTGCCAATGAGATATCCCAAAATCGTGTATGATTTTTGCTTTTCCTGTATGATTGAAAAATACTCATGAAGCCCTTGAATTAAGAGATAAATCAATCCTAATACCAGGACCCATCCACCAAAATAAATCGGAATAACGAACAAAGGAATCATAATAAATGAAGCAACAAGCCGATTAACAAACTGATTGTTTGTCATTTGAAAATCTCCTTTAATCTTTCAACGAAACCAAATAACTTCTAACCAACTCCAAACCATGAATCTCTTCGTTGGTAAAAGACAGAGCTAAATATAGTTCAGAAAATGAGTAAATTGGAGCAAAAAATTCAACCATATTTTCGATGGTTTTGCCAAATTTGCTATTGGTTAAAACATCTTTGTTTATCTTTTGGCTTAATGGGATAGATAATAATCCAGCAATCGCCTTATTGGTATGCATTCCTTGACGCCACTTTGCATCTTTTATCCCTTCATCAATTTGGTTCATTGTTTTTGATATTAAATCATTTTGAAGTACTTGTCGCTCTAAAGGGATGTCTTCTTTTTCCATTTGCGATTGCAATATTTTATTTTCAAGGGCTGCAAATACACCAAAATGATCCGAGAACGAATTATCACTATTGGGCATGAATTTCATTGTAACTTCACTTTGTAAGATTGAATATCCTACAGGAAGCGTAGATTTTACAAAAATATAATCTATCCGCCGATTGCGTCCATTTGGCGTATAAGAATTTGAATCACTGGTTGTATATCCAGCATCATTTGGATTTAATAAGTTGAAACAATCTGTAAAATTTCCAAGTTTTGAGATTATCTGATATTCTGAACTATCTGCCTCGCTATTGATATCTCCAAGAACCACTGACAAATTATTTTTTTGCGTTGAGGAGACAAATTTTACCAAATCCACGGCCTGAGCAATTCTATGGGCAAAATACTCATCCTTTTGAGAGTATTTTGCTATGAAATGTGTTGTATAGACATCAATTTCTCCAGCATTAGTCGCAATTCTAGCTAATGCGATTCCTTTGCCGCCATAATAATCACCATGAAATATGTTTTGAGGCTTTCCACAGACATTAAATCTCTTAAATTCTGTATCTATAATTGGAAATTTTGAAATGATACCTAACCCACTTCCAATCGCACCAGAAGGATAATACGCCGAATAATTTAATCCACCTTTTCTCGCCAATCCAGACACTATCATCCAATCATCCCGAGACCATATTTCTTGTAAACCAATTACATCATATTTCCCAGATCCTATTTCATTTCCAATAGCCTGCATCCGACCCGAACGACCTGGAAGAAATGGAAGCCCCCAACAATTAAGTGATAAAAACCTTATGGTCTTCTCAGAATTACTCAAACTCAAATTAGGACTTAATCCAAAAGCATTATTCATCTTATTCTCAATTATTAGTGCTGCAAGCATTGCCGCACTTAACTTCACAAAATCTCTTCTTGACAATGATGGTTTCATAGCAAATATCCTTATATCTGGGATTTGCTTATTTCTTTATTGACTCATATTCTGAATAACGTCTCTCCATAAATTGCATTAAAAATAATTTTTATTAATTTACCAAGCCACACATTCATTGATTTGGACGAAAGAGCCTCTGTAAAAACAGACTGGATCATATCCCTCCGATCCTTGCTCGGATGTGCAAGAAATGCGTCCATCACAAAACGTGTACCTGCTAACCCTAAAACATTTCCTAATTTTTCGATTGTATTTGATTTTACTCGTTGCTGTAGACCTTGAGGAAAATCATTCTCAAGCATAAAGTCATCTACATCTGCGGGTTTAAAATTTCTAACTATAGAGAATGCCTCGACCAATATTTCTTCAATCGCACTGCTTTCAGAGGTAACACCCTTCTCTTTCCAGTAATCAACAACAGGCAAAAGTGCCTGCATCGCAATACGAGGTGGAATTTTTAAAACGGCACTTACCGCGAATGATCTAGTATAACTTCTTATTAACTCAGGATCTGCTGATTGAATTATATAATCTAAATATCTAGTCTGAAATTCTGACTTTGTTGATTTATAGAGTTGATAATATTTATCAAAATATAACCCCGCCATTAAATATTGATATTCTCCTACTCTACTTGTAAATTTGGTCTTATGCAGATAAATAAATTTCCATGCCATCTCCCCAAACGATTCCAACCAATGGGGATTTTTTTCATAAAGACTGGAATCAATACCATATGCAAACAGATCTGTTGGTAATACAATTGTTGGCGGGACAGGATTCATTACAACCAAGTCTGAAAACAATCTCTCCATTAGAGAAATCATTTTTTGCGGTTTTTGAGCAGCTTGGGGAACAAAAGCGCATACCAACAGATACCATGCTAAAACATTAGAACTTTTTGCTACTTCTAATATATCTTCGTAGACATCATCCAGATCCCCTATCGATGGATCGATATATGGTATTACCCTTTTGCAAGATTCTTTTTGATTATCACTTAAGGAGAAAAAATCTTGAATCTCTTGTAAATTCAACCAATATTTGACTTCAGCACCACTTCGAGTTAATCTTGCAAATACATTTCCTGCAAAAACTGGAATAGCATTTCTAATTCTCTTTTGAAGTGTACCAACGGATTTATTCTTTGCAGGCACAGCAAGCAGGATTTTTTGCAACACCGGCTTCCAAATATCTCTTAACCTTTCCGTGACAAACTGATCTCTTGAATTCTCAAATAATATCAACAGAGATACACTTACAGCCGATTCCAATCCATCAAAAGACAATCTTGGAAATCGTAAACTCCTTGAAATAAGATATTGAATCGATTGAAAACCACTATCTCGATTCCTCTCTCTCCAATAACGCCAAAGTTGTTGAATAGAAGTTGAACGCACAGCTGGATCATTATCAAAACATCCATTTTGAATAATATCCAATAAATCAAGGCGATAAGCAGCCTCAATCACACCCTTACCTGCAGTTTGTTCGGACAGCGATCTCTTATTTCGACGAAACACCCCATTCCTATTTGTCTTTTGAAATAAAAATATTGAATTCAACAACTCAGCTACTATGCCCTTATTTTCTTCACCAAACTCTTCCAACACAACCACCAACAAGTCTTTTATATAAGAATCTTCAGTGTTAATTAATTCAACAACTAAATCATACTTTCTCTCATATAACTCAAGAATGAGGGAGTTTTTTACTCCACCCCATAGCCAAGGTTGTCGAAGGGTGGCCTGCAATAAAAATCGATAAGCTTCCCCAAGATCTTTCTTGTCTTTTACAATCTTGTGTAATTGTTTGCCAACAAAATAATCGAAAAAACGTTCAAACTTAAACCTAATTTCGTAATCTCTTTGAATTCCACGTTGTTCCAATAACCCGACATCAACTAAATGAACAAACGAAATATTCACTGGCGTGTCGCCTGCATAATCTCGATTCTCTATCAACTCTAAAATGGGACGATCATCCGTAGTAAATGCGGATTGAAGATCTCTGCGTGGAATCGAAGGTTGGAATTTCTCCCAATTAATAAAGCGGGGCATTAATTCTTCTTCAAGGAAATCCAAGTCAACTAGTTGCAATACTTTTTCTTGAATTAAAGTGTCTAAGTATTTTTCATAAACCTGAAAAGTTGATAGCTTGGATGGTATTTTTATTCCTTTCCAAGTTTGCGAGACCAAAAGCAAAAATAAGGGGTCTCGCAGATTTACTTTTATCTCTGCTGTTAGTTCTTCGTATTTTGTATCAATTTGATACTTCCGGCGGTAATTTTCATAAACCTTCGGAACTTCGCTCCATGTAAAAGGCAATAACTCAAGCCAAGGATCTAACTCATTTTGCGGGTAAAAATAGCTAGGGTCCGAAAGCTTAACCCCCCTTTTCATCATTCGCCATGCTTGAGGGCGAGATGTTATAAGAACCTTTAGCCACATATATCTGCTGTAATCAATAATAAATCGATTGATATTGAAGAGAAGATCGCGTGGTATTCCGTTTTCATTTACCGCATCTATAAGTATCAACACCTTCTTACCATCCATATTTGATCTTAACGGCAAGTCATCTAAATAGGAAACTCCGCTATGTCCTCTTCGGCGAATTATCCCCTTTAAGTCACTGTCAATAATATGTTCAATATGATGACTCGAATCTAAGTTAGCTCCATCATAGGCTAATACAGAATAATTTTCATTGTTTGTCAGTTCGTTTATTATTGATGTAAGAAAACTGCTTTTCCCTACACCAGAGTTCCCAATTAATACTAATGCGGTTTTATTTGAAGCCATAAATTTCTCAAATTCAACTAAAACATACTCTCTTTGCAAATAAAGGTCTAGCTTGAATTTATCTTGTAAAAGTGATGTTTTTTGAGCAGTAATAATTTTTGTTGCTTCGCGAAAACTATCCCAATTTAATGTTTCAAATTCTATTAATTGACCGATCCGTTCTTCAAGGACAGTCCTGACAAATCTAAGCACATCGCTAATAATGTCAATATTTCGTATATTTCCAAAGTTTGGTTGGGCATATGTTGCTTCTCGAGCATTAAAATTTTCTAGTAATGCAATTTCTCCCTGCTTTTCTAAATCATCGTTTTGCAGAAAAATAATTAAAGGATGAACTTGCAAATAGTCAGGCTGCAATCGGGAAATACAAAGCCACCCACCTCCGGGGATAATTTCATTTCCTTGAATTTTCACTCTTATTGGGTTGTTTGTCGGATTAATGCCTGTAAAATCTTTACATTGAATCACCCCATTCTCAATACTATCAATTCGAACCAATCGATAATTCTCGAGAAAAAATAATGTCCCCAAAGATTTATTAAGTAACACATATAGCTGAGAATAATATTCTTTCCAATCACTTTCAGATTGAGGAATGACTTTAAAATGGATAATTTTATTACGCATTTGAATAATTTCTCCAAATGCTTTTCCTATTCCTTTATTTGGTCGATGTGGAGTGTATGAAATATCCCAATACCAATCATACATTTCCTTAATGTAAAATTGATCCTTGTGCCCCAGTTGAACTTTTAAAATCGAAAATAATGTTTCTTGAATTAAGCCTAATGTTTTCTCTCCAACCTGAAGAAAATTTAGCAAACTTGTATCAATTCGGGGGTCGTTTACTCCAGTGGTTTTATAAAGATATTGACTTGCAGCCAAGAGAGTATAATATCTTAGTGAAAACTCAAACAACTGAAATCCAAGCCGAGTTTTTTCCTCCCAACTAGTAGATGTCTGCATTACAGAAAATATTTGCGCTATAGGTCTTGGAAAGTTTCCTAAAACTAATTTCGAAAAGTTATCAAACCCGTCCATACTTTTTATTTTCCTTTCGCACTATTAGTTAGGCATTCAAATGAAACCCATTATCGCATGGCTCGTAAAAATAGACAACCTGGCGTACTCGCTTTATATCGAAGAAATTTCCAAAGGCAACTTCAAAAACCTTAGAAAATTCAGTTCGTGGATTGGTTTACCAATCCCTTTATTTACCATGATAATCTTAATAGGAGGGCTTTGTACGTTTTTTATTGGATCTAGAGCATACCTTATCGTAACGATTGCTTACTTGACTTCATCAATCATTAACTTGTTTATTAAAGCTGCTTATAAAAGAACCAGACCACCTAATAACAATTTCTGGAGTCCAATTCCTTTTGATAAATATTCATTCCCTTCTGGGCATGCTGCTGGGACTATGTCGGTAGCTATCTGTTTAGGCCATTTTGCACCAGACTTGGCAGCGGCTCTAACTCTCTGGTCACTGTTTATTGGTGTTTCTCGCTTTTTTGGTGATTTCCACCATCCAACAGATGTGCTATCTGGATTTATAGTAGGGGTGTTCTCAGGATACATAGTGATTGGTTTTATACAAAAAATATATGTATTTTAACTCTTGTCAATTCATTGAAAGAGGCAACATAATCATCAGCAGTATATCCAAGAGATGGTTTCAATAATTTTAGAATGTATTTTCAAAAAAACGACATTATGGCAACATAATAACTAAAAAATTTTTAGATTACGCACCTTCAGAATTCAAACTATCTTATTCTCTGACCAATAGAAATTACCGGAAAAGTAAAAAATGGAGTCGTTTTTTTCAATTTTATAGAGCTAAACATATAAAGATTATGTCTTTGATTTTATTGAAATCCTAATTTATTATGCAAGGAGAAATAAAATGTTTGATAAAGATCCACTCTGGCTAATTTTATATCGCCGACTACACATAAATTCATTTACCAAATCTCTTCTATTTTCCTTCGGCATTGGTGCTATTACATTTATTATCATCCCATATTTTTCAGGATACCTCCTCCCTCGAACAGGAATACTTAATTCATTAAGTGATTGGCCTGGCTTTGTTATCACCTTCTTTACCCACCCTGCAATCTATGTTTTTTATTTATATCAGCAGGAAATAATTTTTTTGAGATTACAGCAGGAACTCAACAAGTCTCAATCAGAAGGTAATAACCCATTCTCTGAAAACTATATTCGTGCTGCTACGAATTCAAAATTAACGCCAATTATTGCCCTTTTCTTAACTTCAATTGGATATTTTCTTCATATACAAGCCGTTTTGTCTCACCCAACTTTTTCCTATTATTACCCCAATAAATTTATTCTATATTTCATTAATGCCCCAACCTCATCCTTGGCTGGATATATGGTGTGCTTAATTGGGATAAGATACTTGAGTGTTACAGTTTCATTAATGCGGCTAGCAATAAAACAGCCCCTTAATGTAAACATTTATCACCAGGATAAACGTGGCGGGCTTGCTTTTTTAGGAAAATATATCTTCGAATCATTCATTCTAGTTTCGATTATGGCGGTTGATCTGAGTCTTCTATTCGTTATAAATCTTTATCAAACTTACCGAAACCCATTCACCGAACCCAGTTTCATGAGTTTTATCTTTATATATACAATACTTCTTCCCGCTGGCTTTATCTTGCCGCTTCTCATATTTCGAAACAGTATCAATTCACGAATTAGATTAATAATTCATGGCCTAGATAAAGTAGGTGATTTTGAAAAAGGGATTGACTTCGAAATCAACAAACCGTATCTTAATAAAATAAATTCAGAAGCCATTAATAAAATCCAAAATTTACATACAATGCCAATTGATAATTCAACCCTATTAAAGTTCACCATCCTGTTTTTATTCTCAGTTTCGCCAATTGGACTGCTGCTATACTATTATCTCAATTAATCCGACATCATAGGGAAAACAATGAAAAAAATAAATATTAACAAAGAGGGTTTGCAGAATACAATAATTAATGATTTTCCTTATTTTATATCTGTTAATTATGAACGCCTCCTCAACGAGAGCAATTGGAGGGAAAAAACGAGACAGTGCATTCACATTTTCGACTTTTCCATCAGAGCGATTTCTCTAATTATTCTTGGACAATACCTAATTGAAGATCGAGAGAATTTATCTAACCCTATTTACAACAAATTACTTAAGGATAAACTACCTAAGGCTACCCTTGGAACTTGGGTGAACATTTGTTTTAGGGGAATTCAAACTTACGCAGAAAGTAATCATGGCTTTTTCTTAAAAGAATTAACCGATTTATATTTAGATAATAGAACCGGAAAGCACAATAAATCCTTGGAAAAATATTGCCAACGCCTAGTGGAAATTCGCAATGAATTGTCGCATGGATTACCACCACAAGATGAAAATGAATGGCAAACACTTTTTGAAGAGGCTCACGGACTATTACTAAATGTACTTGAAGGCTTTATCTTTATTGCTAAATATGACCTTATACTCGTTACTCAAAGCACCTCCAATCAGCTGATGTATCAAAAATATAGGGGCACCTCAATTACCAATGAAAAAGCTTCTAACGACCCTCCCGAGTTGAAGGATGGATGGTTTTATTTTTTTCGCAGAAGCGATATTCGAAAAGGTGATTTTCTTCGACTATATCCATTCTTTTTTGGATGGTCACAAAAATTGAATATAGAAGCTGAAATCTACCCAAAAGACGCAGCCCTTCTTGACAAATTCACTTCCGCAAGGATTTATTATTTGGCGACAGTTGCATGGCAAAGATTCCTTGTCGATGATGAAGCATTGCTCGCTGATTTTTATTACAACTATGAAAAAGCACTAAATATAAAAAGAATAAATATAGATCGCATTGGTTGGCGAGAATTAAAACAGATTGCCGAACAAATATCCGAAGGCAATATGAGCAATGCGCGCAGCAAATTCAATTCAAATGTATATTATCAACGAGCTGAACTTCAAGAGGTCTTTGAGAAATTTCTTTCTTCAGATAAAACAGCCTTTATATTACTAGGCAAATCGGGAGTTGGAAAAACCAATTTTTTAATTTCCCAATTTGACAATTTGGAAAAAGACAGTGACATAATTGTTTTTTATTCTGGATCCAAGCTGGATACTAATATCCCATTAGTCGAATTAATAACTAATGACTTTTTAGGAAACCTCCAATCTAACGAATTTAATCAGGGTTTTGAGAAAAATATTTTTGACATACTGTCCAAAACTCAGATTATGTCAACCAAAAAGCTAATTTTTGTAATCGATGCAATAAATGAGAATAAATCTCCACGATTGCTACTAGAACAGATCGATGCATTGATCACAAAGAACGCTCATTCTTGGTTGAAAATCGTTTTCAGCTCTCGACCGGAAGCATGGCAGATTATCAAAAGAGGTGTTAAGTTAGCAGAATCTAATTATTTTCATAAGATACAACCAGATGAACTAGATACATCCTCCTTTATGTATTCTTCTGAAATAAAGCCATTTACGCATAATGAATTACCAATTGTCTATGAAAAGTATCGTCTTGCATATCAGCTGCAGACACCATTTGACAGGCTGCCATATAAAATCCGAGATTTAATTAGTGACCCACTTCTTTTAAGGCTATTATCACGTATTCACGCAAAAAAACCCATTTTGCAGGATCTCAAAGTAGATGACATTACAAAAATCTATATCGACTATCTGATCGCTGAGGATGTATTGAGGATAGCAGATTTACACTTCCTTGAAAACGAGTTAGTAACACGAATGATAACAAGCTCAAACTTCAGTAATTTAATTCATTCGGAAATAATTCAGTATGCATTTACAGATGAAAATCAATCTCTCTTTGATCTAATTTATAACGAAGATATATTGGCGAACAAACAAAAAGTTAACCAATCTTTTGTTAATCTCGTGGACGCAGAAATACTATCTCTTTATGGATCTGCTCTTGATTACGAACTTGGATTTAAGTTCGAACGATTTTATGATTATTTCGCTGGCAGACGACTACTGAAATTATCTGAAGCTATTGCAGATTATCAAACTTTTTATTTAGGCTTAATTAGGAAGACAATATCCAAACCATTTCTCTGGGGCGCTGTTAAGTTTGCTTTACTTCATGAATTCATGAATGATTCCAATAAACTAATCAGCCTATGTTTCATAGATGAACAAAGGGTGAAAGAAATGATGGTGGAAGTATTAACTGAATTTGGAGAGTCTAACTCAAACGAGATTAAACATGTGCTTAATAATTTGGTCCCCCATTTATTAACTACATCAAACAACAAGAATAGCTTTCCCCTTTTCGGAAGCCGTATTAATAAAAACGCATGGAAGATAGCGGTAGAAATCTCAAGCAAATTAGGCATCGATTGGGTCTTGTTGGAGACTATATACCATTCGGATGCGAGCATGAGATCGATGGCAATAAGATTTACATATTATTTATGGCAACAAAACCAGATTTTGGGTTTTGAAATTCTCAGCAACCTCTCTAAACGTATCACATCAAAGCTGTTACCACCATTAAGAGCAATTGAATCGATGGTCGGGTTATCTCTTATTATTTTTTTTGATCACCCAAATGATGAATACATAATAAGTCAACTTCAATCTCAATGGAAGAGAATTTTTCAAAGATTTTTTAGCATTAAAAAGAGGGACGAAAAGATTGAAAGTCTAACCCGCATATTTCTGCGAGAAATTATTTTCTCCTCCGCATTGGCGACTATTTTCGGGATATTAAGAGAGTTTCCCAATTACAGCATTCTTAGTAACTACAAATACATAGAGGATAGCGCCCATTTGACAAGCGATGAAAAGCAACTTTACCTTAGACTCTTAGATTATGTTGAAATAGACAATCCTGCCGATTTTACAGATATGGAGATTGACTTCGAAATCCTGCTTGGAAAGAAAAATCTTTTCTTGCAAAGCGCAGCGGTACTAGCTATGAATGCCAATTTATCAAAACACCCTGAGGAATTCCTCGACGTCTTAAAACGGTTTTTTGACAAATCATTGGCTTACCCAAAACCTAACCCGTATCCAACAATTGTACCAAATGCACTTGGAATAATTTTGGATCACAACCCAGAACATAGTGAGTGTTTTAATTTCTTTATTACAACTATGCAGAAGTCACAAGAATATTATTTAGAGCCATCAAAAAGATCTGGCATGGCCACTAATGAATATCCACCAACGCTATATATTGGGCCATACCTGATCTACCAATACCAAAGAGAAGGAACTGTTCACACTCAGTGGTTTATAAATATTGTAACTCTCGCAATAAAAAATAATGACATACTATTTTTTGATGCGCTGACTAAAACTCAATTGAATTATGTGGGCATTGAAAGAAGATACCCCAACATTGCATTAAATGCCCTTGCAGTTTTTTTCAAGACAACAAAAAACAGCGAAATAAATAATCTGGTTTTCAACTTTCTGTCTCGTCTAAGAATCTATTACCCAGAGTTAGTAGATGGGTTTCTAGATGAACAAGAGGCGACATCGGAAGATATACTTTCAGTGAAGATTCACGAACCTAAACAAAGCATTGGAGATTTGATCGGAATTCGGGTTTGGTTTTTCCTAAGAGATGATGTCATTCAAAACCACAAGGTTCTTCGATCAATCATATTAAGGATATTAAGTCACCTTTCAAATTCAAATAATTTCAAGGAATGGGCTGACTACTTCATTCGAGAGATGGTAAATTTAATTTATGGAGAAGAAATATTAAAACCAAAGAAGTATATTATTTCTTCATAAGTTTATGTTGTTAAGAGATTATCGAAACGAACTTAATATCTTGCCATTGTTAGTCGCGAGAGCGACAAAGCCATCCCCAATACTATGAGCGAGATTACTTCGGAACAGAAGAGCACTGCCCACATAATGACGGATTTATTTTTTTCAATTGTGTATACCCTTGCCTCTATGGATTCATAGCATCCTAATATAAAATTACGCCACCTCCACAAATGAGCGGTAATTATTAATTTGTCCCAGGCGACCCTTGTATTTTGGCAAAACTAGCCTTGCGCTCACGTGTTCCATTATGACTACATAGCGAAGGCTAAATTGGGGAACATAACAAGAGGTTTGTTGGTTATTAACCTATTGGGCTTTTTTTATCCGTCCAAGAGACCTTATCCTACGCCAGCTTACCTCTTAGCAACCTTCAAAGTTGCACTTACGAGTTGAATCTACAAGGTGAAATGCGATGGTTTTTTGGGCATAACATGCTGGTGTATGGGCCAACCGTAACCGCAGATTGTCTCAATGAGTTTTTGGTATCATTGAAATAGCATCACACAACAGTAAACTCAGGAGAAATAACCAATGAATGCCATTATCTCTGAGTCAACATGGGGATATCACATGAACGATTCTATTTACACCTTATCATGCCCTCCATGTCCTACGTGGGCAAAGCGCTTCGACCAATAAAGTTGGAATAGATTGGGTGTAGTGGTATGGGATGCCCAGATACAACGAATTACGCATTTGTTTGGCAGTCAAGCAATGCGAATTCTTGAAGAGGCTCGGGAATCAAAGGTATGGAGAAAAAAAGGACTGGTTGTTGGAGAAATTGCATATCGGATCACTATGCCGGCTGATAAGAAGCCGAAAGGTACAGTTTCCGAACAGCTAACAGAGAACAAAGCAGAGAAAGATGACTGGTGTTTGACTAATACTATTCAGCTCTCGCCAAGTCAGTCCAAGCAATTCCTATCTTTTTTGGAACAAAATGATGCAAAATTGAAAGAAATCATTGCCAAAGAAAACGAAGAACGTAGCAGAATATTAGGGAAGGTTTATTCACTTATTTTGAGCTGGCGTCGGGAAAGAAAGGCAAAGGAAACATTAATTACCCCAGAGATAAAACCTGACCAAAAACCACCTTCAAATTATGGTATCTCGATTCCACAGGGTAAGCATTACACAATTGCTCAGGTAGCAGAGATATGCGGGGTAACCGCAAGAACTGTAATTGCCTGGATAAAAAAGGAGAAGTTACATGGGATTGATTTACCTGGAATGGGTCTCATCATCGATGACAAAGAACTGGCGCGTATTATGAAAGAAAACCGGCAACAACTTGTAAAGTAAATAAAGTCATTGCCGGTTTGAACAGCACATTTATTGGGAGTAAGTCAGGAAAAGTAAATTCTTTACCGCTGACTTACAACTATTGGCTTGCAATCTTGATCAAAGCATCCTTTAGCCTGATAACTTCATCAAGCGTGTTGTAATGAGCAGCGCCAACTCGCACCATTCCACCATGCTCTTCCACGCCCAGCCGCTCGGACACATTGAGTGCATAGTAGTGTCCATCCCATACATAAATTCCTTCTTGCGCTAGTTTTTCAGCCACAACACGCGGATGAATGTCTTTCAGTCGGAATGAGAACGTGGCAACACGTTCATCCAGACGGCGAACATCCGTTAAACCGTAAAGCCGCAGTCCGGGGACAGACTCCAGAGCTGATAACAATCCACGCGACAACTCGTATTCATAGGCATGGATGGCGGTCATGCCTTTTTTGAGTTCCAAACGTCTGCCTTGATATTTCTCTTCTGCCAGCCCGCTTGTAAACTCACTGCCAAATTCCTTGCCTACCCATTCAAAATATTCAATTGCACCCAACACCCCGGCAATTCCTTCATGATTCTGGGTGCCAGTCTCAAACTTTCCAGGAAGGTTATTGGTAGCGGGACGAACCTTATAAGCGAATAGCTTTTCCAGAAGATCATGTTTTCCATACAAAATCCCGGAATGAGTGCCGAAAAATTTATACGCTGAGGAAATAAGGAAATCACAATCCAATTTCTGAACATCAATCGTGCCATGTGGCGCATATTGGACGGCATCAATATAAACCAAAGTTCCAGCATCATGAGCCATATCAATGATCTTCTTGACCGGATTAATCGTCCCTAAAGAATTTGAAGCGTACCCAACTGCTAAAAGTTTAGGCTTTCGAGCAAGCACCTTTTGTAGGTCATCTAAATTGAGAGTGCCATCTTCTACATCAAAATCCACCCAATTTACTTTTACGCCGCGATCTTGGGCCGCTAAGACCCAGGGAGTAACGTTTGCATCATGATCTAACCGTGTCACAACAATTTCATCGCCCTCCTTCCACTCACGTGAAAGGGAACGGCTGATATGAAGAGTAATCGTCGTCATGTTGTTACCAAAGACGATCTCTTCTGGCGAAGCCGCATTATAAAAATCCGCCATTGCACGGTGCGCTTCATCCAGGACTGCATCGGATGCAATACTCGTCGCAAATGCGCCTTCGTGGTTGGCATTACTTTCAATCAAGTATCGAGTGACTCGGTCGAGAGATGGCTTGGCAATCTGGGTTCCGCCAGGATTGTCAAAGAAAACATCAGGACGGTTTAGACCAGGAAACTGACTACGGATGGCGGAAAGATCAAGGGGCATTGGATGTACTCCGAAAAAAGAAATGGGTGATAGGCATTGATTATAATAGCCCATCACCCAATAAAACATTGGCTTTCCGAGAGTCACTTATTTGTTTTTCCAATCACTAGGCGAACCGTAAAGCTGAACGTGTCTTGTGATTTGTGTCCTGTAATATAAATACTTCGGTCCGCATGCGGGTATTTTGTACGGCAAGCGTGACCTGCTTGAAAAACTAGTCGCATACAAAGTGCGCCCAGCTACGAATGAATTACCCGGCAAGTTCGAAACCGGCACACAG
>JAFLCF010000043.1 GCA_017303735.1 Anaerolineae bacterium | reverse complement strand
CCATCTTTGAGCATAGCTTCAACATTTTCATATTGGCGTGTGATGCCAAAGCGTTTGCCAAACTCGATCATTGAGTCAGCTTTATGGTTTACAACAGCAGTCAATTCCAAACCCAGGTTTTGTGCCGCCTGCGCATGGACTTTGTTTATATAGCCTGTGCCTGCAAATGCGATTCGTAGTGTCATAGGTTTTCCAGTTTTTGCTTGGTAAATAGAAATTGGTAATTGGAGATCAAAGCGTATGCGCAATGCCGAAAGACAGATTATGTCTGCGGCTGTAATCGGGCAGAATTTTCAGAGTGCGGTCAATCATATCTTTCGGGATGTTATTGAGCGGAACATTGCACGCTTTCAAGGCTTTCTCCAGCGGCGTGGTGTCTTGTCCTTGCAGTTTGGCAATCAACAAAATAGCAGGACCGACCAGGTCGCCGTGCGGAAGTCCGTGCCCCATTTCGTTTTCGACGGCATAAGCGAAGTAGTGCTCGCTTCCCTCTTCGGGGCGGGAGTGCCCGACCTGATTGCAGAGTTGAACTTCCATCGCGAGACAATCATATAAAGTTTTGAGTCCGTCCGCGTCACCACGCCCTGCAGCTTCGGCGCAATCGAGCACGCCGCTCAAAATGGATTGGGCGTTGTCGTACACCCACGGGATAAACTCCATACCTGCGGGATTTTTGCCCTGCTCATGCGCGAACTTCCAATCCCACGCGCCTGTGGCAATAGACATCACGTCGGTGATGCCTGCGGCGCGGATAAAAGCTGGGGCTTTGGCGATCGTTTCCAGGTCCAGGATGAGGCGCTCGGGCACTTTCGTCTCGATGTAGTACACGCATCCATCTTTGCGGATGCCTGATGCGGCGGTAATGAATGCATCCACCGAGAGGGCGGTTGGAAGAACGACAAGCGGCAGGTTGAGTTTGGCGGAAATGTATTTCGCAGCGTCTGCGGTAAGTCCGCCGCCGACAGAGTAAACGACCTCAAATTGTTGATTGGTAATTGGTAATTGGAGATTGTCCCAAAATTCAGTCGTCGCTTCGGTGACTTCGATAGTAGCTGTGATGTTCAACCCACACAGAGAGTCTTTTACCACGTTCCACGCGGGCGCGGAGGTGATGAGCAAAACATTTCTCTTTTCTTCGATCTCTGCGAAGGGCATGAGTTGCACAAAGGGCAGGTTGGGTAATTTGTTCATGAATTTTTTTGTCTTAGATGTGGTCGCACAAGATTTTCGAAGATCGTGAATTTGTATCGAAGCCTACTTCGAAAATTGAGGCAAATATTGTTTATATGTTTCCAGATAATCATCAAGAATCAACTTTGCTTGTTCAATATCAGTAATGACAGGGTCAAGCAGAAGGCATTGCAACGCTTTTTCACGCGAGCCTTCCACGGCGGCATCCACGCCGAGTTGTGAAACGAACAATTCGCGGCGGCATAATTCTGCGATGCCTTCTGGAAGCGCTTCGACATGGACAGGATGGATGCCCGCCCCATCTAAAAAGACTGGTGTTTCGACAATGGAATTTTTGGGAAGGTTCGGGATTTGCCCATCATTCGAAAGGTTTGCAGCAAGGTGATAATGGTTCCCGGCACATGTAATGTTTTCGATCATTTCCAACGCGCCTTCACTATCACTTTCGAGCAGGCGCTCAATAGACGCCCTGCCATTTGCCATGTTGTTCAAACGCGCAAGATCTTCTTCACGCATGGCTGCACGTTCATCCCAATTGTAAAGTTGAATATTGTATTTCTCCCACGGTTTCGTTTCAGGGTTGCTTAACCACGGCAAATATTCACACAGATGCGAATCGCCGGGAACAGGCATCAACCCGAAGGAATCATACACACGTCGGGTAAGCGGCTCAAAGTCTGGGTTGAAGCTGGCGTAGCGTTCCCGAAAAAGCGGATATAAATCCGCACCTGTTTCGCGATCTGTGATCGAAAGGATCCATGTGAAATGATTCGTGCCTGCCGCGCGGATATCCAACCGCTTCACTGCCTGACGAATAACTTGATCGCGTAAATCGTGCTGATCCACCTCTGCATTCATGTTGCGGATGCCATCTGGAACTGTGAAGCCAAGGTCATTTGCCAATACCAGCCCTGCATAACAATAACCAATGAAGATCTGATGACATAACCCAACCACCTTGATCTTGCTGTGACGGTTAACCGCATCGCAAATCCGTACCATTGGATTGGTGAAATTGATAAACCATGCATCCGGGCAGGCTTGTTCCATGTCATGTGCGATGTTCAGGATCGGACCAATATTCCGTGCCGCATGTGCAAAACCGCCAGGTCCGCCATTTTCGGCATAGGGTTGACGCACCCCATATTTGAGCGGGATTTCATAGTCCTGTCGCCATAGATTCTCTCGAGCCCCCACTTCGATGGCGCAAACCACAAAGCGGCTATCTGCTAGGGCGTCTTGATGATGCATATGGGCTTCGATCTTTATGCCTGCATCCCATTCGCGGTTGAGGCGCTCCGCCAACCTTCGCACGATTTCAAGGCTGTCCTTATTGTGATCCACAAGTGCCAACGTGGAGCCTTGCAACTTTTTCGAGCGCAATAGCGCGGCAAGCGTATTTTCGCCAAAAGATGCAGAGCCTGCGCCGATAACCGTGATCTTAGTATATGTCATTCTTGATCCATAACTTGATTCGTGTGGATGAGTTCGGCATACCATTCGCCGCTGTCTTTGATCGTGCGCTGCTGCGTTTCATAATCCACGCGGATGATGCCAAAGCGTTTGGTAAAGCCATGCCCCCATTCGAAGTTATCCATCAACGACCAGACCATGTAGCCGCGCACGTCCACGCCGTCTTGCATGGCGAGGCGGGTTTGGATGAAGTGATTTTTCAGGTAATCGAGCCTGCGCGGATCGTGGACTTTTCCATCAGGCGAAACTTCATCAGCGAAGGATGCGCCATTCTCGGTGATGTAGATGGGCGGCACGTTGTAATCACGATTGATCTTGTTCAACATGCGGCGCAAGGCGGGCGCACACACTTCCCAGCCCATCTCAGTGTATTCGGAGCCTGCCACTTCTTCCACATGACCTTGCGCGTTGTAGAGATTGCGCGAATAAAAATTGACGCCGAGAAAATCCAGTTTTTGGGAAATGAGCGCCATATCGCCCGCCTGAATTTCAGGCAAGCCTCCCGCGAACTCGACATATTCAGGGTGGTAATAACCTTTGAAGATGGGATGCAAGAAAGTCGTCTCACTGCGGTTCCATGCACTTTCCGCGTTACGGATGGTTTGTGGGTCATCGTCCGCCGCGTCTGCCATCCATTGGTTGAGGACAATGCCCACCTCCAGTTTTGGATTCACACCGCGGATCGCCTGAACCGCCAGCCCATGCGCCACCATCAGATTGTGCGCCACCTGCTTCGCCTTGAGCGGATCCTGTTCGCCTGGGGCATGTTCGCCGCTGAGATAGCCATCCCATGCGATCACACCAGGTTCATTGAAGGTCGCCCATTTGGTCACACGGTCGCCGAGACGTTTCGCCATCAGCGCGGCGTAATCGGCAAAATAATGCAAGTTGGCTCGCTTGGTCCAACCGCCTGTTTCGTACAAGGCTTGCGGATAATCCCAGTGATGCAGTGTGAGAAGCGGTTCGATGTTCGCGGCGCACAAGGCATCTACAAGGCGGTCGTAGAAATCGAGTCCGCTTGGGTTGACGTTCCCCGCTCCGAGAGGCAGAACCCGCGTCCACGAGATCGAGAAGCGATAGGCTTTCAATCCCAAACGGCGCATGAGGGCAATATCCTGTTCGTAGCGATGATAATGATCGCAGGCAATATCGCCCGTATCGCCATTGGTTACTTTGCCAGGCGTGTGGCTGAAGCGATCCCAAACCGATTCGCCTTTGCCGTCTTCGTTCCACGCGCCTTCAATTTGATAGGAAGCAGTCGCCGCACCCCAGAGAAAGTTGTGAGGGAATTTATAGGTGGTCATATTATCCTTTGACGCCACTAAAGACGACACCTTGCGTGAATATCTTCTGAGAGAAGAAGAACAACAAGATCGGCGGAACGATCATCAACACAGAGATTGCCATAATGAGATGGGTATTGATGGTGTAAAGCGCATCGAAAGTCTGCAAGCCTACCGCGAGAGTCCAATTCTCTTTGGTGTGGAGGAAGATCAGCGGCTCGTAGAAATCGTTCCATGCATAGAGAAAATGAAAGATACCCACTGATACCAGGGCTGGTCTCGCCTGCGGCAAAATAATGTACAACAAAATCTGCAGCGGATTCGCTCCATCGATCTTCGCGGCGTCATCCAATTCAAGCGGGATGGTCATGAAAAATTGACGCAGAAGGAAGACATCATAGGCGTTAGCAAAGAATTGCGGCACAATGAGCGGGAGCAATGTATTCACCCACCCAAGTTTTTGAAAGAAAATGTATAACGGAATCAGGCGCACCTGCGAAGGCAGCATAACCGTAGCCAATAGAACAAGGAATAACACATTCAACCAACGCGCACGAAAACGGCTAAACCCATACGCCACCAGCGAACTGGAGAATAACATGCCAAACATCCCTACAAATGTGACCAGCATGGTGTTGCCAAGATAGGTGAAGAAGGGCATGGAATTCAAAGCTTCGGGGTAGTTGCCCCAATGAATATCGAGCCGGTAAAGCGGAGTTTGCTCATTTAATTTGAGCTCAACGGTTTGGTCAGGTGTGGCAGGGTCTGCAAAGAGAGCCATTCCACCCGGGGCTTTTTTGATCATCGCCATGGTGCTGTTTTCACCATTCACCGTCACAGAATACAGATTGAAACTCTCGCCGTTGATCTGAGCCGTCTGCGGTTTGCGCGGAATCAATGTATTCGCATCTGAACGGATCTGTGCCGGGTCTTTCAACGAGGTAGAGATCATGAACGCCAGCGGGATCATGATAATGACCGAACCAGCGGCAAGGATCAAGGTGATGATGCCTTTAAAGAATAATTCATTGGCTTTGATGCCGCCAAATAACTTATGAAAGAGTTTCATGATTTACCTCGTAACTGACCTTCGTAATACACCCAGGCATCCGATGAGCGGAAGATCAGGGCGGTTAACACAAGCACGATAATGAACAATATCCACGCCATGGTAGAGGCATAGCCCATGTCAAAGTAGCGAAACGCATTTTGATAAAGATACAAGTTGTAGAAAAGGGTCGAGCGTTGCGGTCCACCCGTGCCGCTGGTGGCGACATATACTTCAGTGAAGTATTGAAAAGTGCCGATCATGCCCAATACGAGGTTGTAGAAAAGAACCGGCGTCATCATCGGGAAGGTCACATTCCAAAAGCGCTGCCAGGCATTGGCGCCATCCACTTTGGCGGCATCGTACAAGTCAGTGGGAATGCCCTGCAGCCCAGCCAGATAAACGATCATAGAGCCGCCCACTCCCCACAGACTCATCAGCACAAGAGCAGGCACAGCCCAATTTGGGTCTTGCAGCCAGCCGGGCGGGTTATCAATACCCAGCACATTTTGCAAAAATGGATTCAGCACCCCCATGCGCGGATTCAAGATCCGCAGCCAAAGCAAGGTCACTGCCACGCCTGAAATAATGGAGGGCAAAAAGAAGATTGTGCGCCAGATATTCACTCCCGGCACTTTTTGGTTAAGCAGAATAGCCAGGATAAAACTAAAAAGCAAATTAAGCGGTAACGCCAGTGAAGCAAAGTAGATCGTTACCTGTAAAGACTTCCAAAAGATCGGGTCGCCCAATACAGCCGGGTCACCGGTTTGAAAATATTCTGGAATGCCCGAAAAGATGCGAGCATAGTTCTTCAGCCCAACCCAGGTCGGCGGATCAACAATGTTATAGTCGGTAAACGAAAAATAAAGGGATGAGAGCATGGGTCCGATCGTAAAGATCAAAAAGCCGACCACCCACGGAATGATGAACGCATAACCTGCCAACGCTTCTCTACGGGCAAGGCTGATTTTGCCGGGTTTGAACATGAAACCTCCAGAAATAAAGGCTAACCATAAAAAGGTGAACCTGCCAGGAAGTGCAGAAGCATTCCCCGGCAGGTTCTTTTCATCATTGTTTATTGAGTTGCCCAGTACTCATCCAAAATTTTCTGAACTTCATCATTGGTGGTGTTCATTAAGCCCGGAACATCCAATTCCGCTTCGGTATAGATGGTGGAAGTTGCATTGTTAAGCGCATCATTGATCTTGCCCCATTCTGGCACCCAGGATTCATGGTTGGGGTCATCAAGGTAATCAATGGCAGTAAAGATCACATCAAAATCCAAACCGGGGAAGCGTTCCTGCATATAGGCAAGGTACGCTTCTTGCGAAGATTGGCGCGCCGGTAAACAGCCATAGATCTTGCAGACATCCACGATCTGTTCGGGAGCCACAAGCCACTTCATCACTTCCCAAGCGGCATCTTTGTTCTTGGCAGTCTTCGGCATCGTGAACAAGTCAGCATGGATGCGGGAAATGCGTTCGCCATTCTGGTTATAGAACAAAGGCGCAATATCATATTTGAAGGGCAATTCGTTTAAGCCTTCAGACATATACCAGGTATGGCTGTACCATATGGCAACATGACCACCCCCAAACGGATCACCCGTTGCGGCATCGATGGCACCCTGCCCGGCAGCATCAGGAATGAAGTGATCTTCATGAATGCCCTTATGCAACCATTCTGCACCAAAGACCCATTCCGGCGAGTTGTACTGTGCGGTCTTGTAATCATCACTGGTGGGGCGTCCTTTGGTGGGTGCGCCAAACATGGTGAGTTGACCACGTCCATCTGTCCAAGTATCGGCATAACCCCATTGCTTAATGGTGGCAGGGTCGAATCCTTCATCGGCAGGAGTCAGGTCATTGGCATCAAGCGTCATCTTCATTGCCATCTCACGCATTGCTTCAATGTTCCAGGATGTATCTGCATAATCGTGTGTGGGGTATGGCAAGCCCGCAGCATCGAAAGCATCTTTGTTATAAAAAATGAACGAAGGGTACAAACCAAGCGGCAGACCAGCGTTCAGATCTGGATATTTATTGAGGGTGGTCGAAGGACCATAAAAATCGCTCATGTCATATCCCTCTTTTTCAATATAAGGTGTTACATCCTCCCACTGATCGAGGAACTTGGCGATCGTTGAAATACCATGCGGACCCACCAGTTGCGGGGCATTGCCACCCGCCACCATGGCAAGGTAACGCTCGGTTGCTTCTTCAACGGGAACGATCAGAAATTCCATTTCAATATCTGTATGTGAATCATTGAATTTCTTGGCAAGCGCTTCCTGTGCCGCAACCTGGTCTGGGTCGGTGCCTGTGCCAAAACCGACGAAAATAACGACCTTGGCTTTTTCACCCGAAGGGGCTTCGCCTCCGCCAGATGTTTCTCCACCACCACAAGCCGCCAACAGCATGGACGCAACGATCAGAATACATAACAAACCATATAGTTTCTTCATCTTCATCTCCTTTAGTCTTTTGAATTGGTTCGACAGTCGCTAAGCAGATTAATTCTCTGACGCGCGAGCCTCCTTTCGTTTAAGTACAACCACACGATTCGCGGATGACCAACTCGGTCCGCTTCAAAACCAGACTTTGAGCCTGTTCGCCGTTCAACAGGCTTAACAGCTGGCGGACGGCTTCGCGCCCTACCTCTTCAATCGGGGCACGGACAGTTGTCAACGGCGGGGAAATGTACCCAGCGAAGTCCACATCGTCGAAACCGACAACAGCCACATCGTTAGGGATGAGGCGGTTGGCTTCCTTCAAAGCGCGGTACACGCCAATGGCGGCGTCATCATCGCCGGCAAAGACCGCATCAAAATCCACTCCGGCTTGAATTAGTTTTTGCATCGAGTGATATGCTGTCTCCTGGTCAAATTCACCAGAAGAGATCAACGTTTCATCGAACGTTATATTGTGTGCGGCAAGCGCTTCGCGGTATCCGCGCTCGCGCCACTGTGAGTCTTCGTGCCCATCAGGTCCGCGCAGAAAGACGATACGGCGCCGTCCATGCTCGATCAAATGATCAACCAACATGGCGGCGCCGTCTTTATTCTCAACTGTGATGACAGGAATATCCATTCCAGCGGGTGGGGTTTCGTGCATTAACACCAGCGGAAAGTTGATTGAATGCAAACGCGCGATCTCGTCCTTGTCCAAACTGGTGGTAAAGACCAGCAACCCATCGGTGTTGTGTTCGCCGATCGGCTTGCGTTTTATGGGACGGTCGCTATGTGTGGAATAGACCAGCAATTCATAACCCGCCTCATGCAATTGTGCCTCAATGCCTTTAAGCAAATGTGGAAAAAACGCGCCACGAATCTCCGAAAAGACCAGCCCAATGGTATTGGTCTTACGGCTGGCAAGCGTGCGGGCAGCCGGACGCGGGACAAAATTCAACTCGGCAACCGCCCGTTTCACCCGTTCGGCTTTATCTGCCTGAACAGGCGTGTTGCCATTTAACACACGGCTGACAGTGGCAATGGAGACACCTGCATGTGCGGCAACGTCTGAAATTGTGGAAAGAGTATTTTTGGGGCTCATCTGAAAACGCTTTCTGAAAGCGTTTTCAGAGTATATAGTCCCCTCCTAGTCCTGTCAAGTAGTTTGAGAACAAATTGTTTGGTTTACCTTAATTACTTGGTAATATTCTTCCTTAATTATTGGAGAGTGAGATCATTGAGATTGCGATGATTAATGATCATCTTTTCTACAGTCGAAATCTGATCTGTCCGGGGAACATATCTGGTGTGCGGGTATAAGTTTAGAAAGCAAGCGTAGAATTTTCTGCCACTTTTAGTTTTCATTACTCATAATGCCGCTTACAAATAAAATACATCCTTTGCCTGAGTTCTAAGAGCGCTTTCGCCAGGAATCGCATAAGAAATCTTATTTGTTTTGCGGCGTGGGTGAAGTTTTGTATGTGTGTTGTCATATAATGGATATATGGCAATTCCGATCCTTGCGACGAAACTTTTCATTCCACCGCACTCAAAAGTTGTGACCCGTCACCGCCTGATCGACCAGCTAAACGAAGGGCTCTCAGCGGGTCACAGGTTGACGCTCATCTCCGCCCCTGCTGGTTTCGGAAAAAGCACCCTGGTCAGCGAATGGATTGCCTCCAGTGGGAGACCGGCAGCCTGGCTATCACTGGATGAAAATGATAATGATGCCGCGCGGTTTTTGATCTATGTGATCAGCACTTTGCAGACGGTTTCGCCGACTTTGGGGGCAAGCATATTGAATGCTCTTCAATCCCCTCAAATACCACCTATCGATTCAATTCTCACAGCTTTGCTCAATGAAATCTCTGTGACCTCGGATGATCTAATCCTCGTCTTGGATGACTACCATCTCACGGAAGCTAAATCGGTCGATGATGCCCTCGCTTTTTTTATCGAACATCTACCACCTCGAATGCACCTCGTCATCACCACTCGTGAAGATCCGTCCATACCCATTCATCGACTACGAGCCCGGAACCAATTGACCGAAATCCGCGCGGCGGACTTGCGTTTTAGTCCATCTGAAGCTGCAGAATTTCTTAATCAGGTAATGGGTCTTAACCTCACAGCAGAAGAAGTGAACGCACTGGACAAGCGCACCGAAGGCTGGATCGCCGGTCTGCAACTCGCTGGGCTATCGATGAAAGGTCAACAGGATGTCCACGGCTTCATTCAGGCGTTTGCTGGAGATCATCGCTACATCGTGGATTATCTGGCTGAAGAGGTGTTGCGGCGTCAAACGGACGATATTCGTGGCTTTCTGCTACAGACCTCCATTCTTGATCGCCTGAATGGTTCGATCTGTGATGCCGTCACTGCTCAAACGGGAGGCAAGTCTAAATTGGAACAATTGCAACAGGGGAATCTGTTCCTCATTCCATTGGATGACAAGCGTGAGTGGTATCGCTATCATCATCTTTTTGCCGATGTACTTCGTATGCACTTGACGACAGAGCAGCCTGAACAGGTTTCCACTCTGCACCGACGTGCCAGTGAGTGGTGCGAGAAAAATAACTTAACAACCGAAGCGATCTACCACGCTTTGGTTGGATCAGATTTTGAACGAGCGGCGGGTTTGATCGAGTTGACAGCACCAGCCATGCGCATGAACAGACAGGAAGCCATGTTGCTTAGCTGGATGAAATCATTACCTGAGGAAATATTCCAATATAGACCCATGTTGAGTATTGAGTATGTTGGAGCGCTGCTAAGTAATGGCAAGATTGAAGGTGTTGAAGTTCTTTTACAAAATGCCGAACGCTGGCTGGATACGATGACAGAAGAACACGATCAAGCAAGTGAAATGGTGATCGTGAGGGAAGATGGATTCGTACAGCTTCCAGGAGCAATTGCCATGTACCGCGCTGGGTTGGCAGTATCTGTGGGCAACGTGCCTGACACCATGAAATATGCACAACAGGTGCTTGACCTTGCACCTGAAGACGATGATATAGTGCGTGGAGCGGCGGCGGCTCTCATGGGACTTGCTTCTTGGACTGCTGGGAATCTAGATGCTGCTTATCAATCATTTGCAGATGGCATGGCTCACTTACAGAAAGCTGGACATATCTCGGACGCCATCGGAGGGAGTGTCTACCTGGCGGATATTCGGATCGTACAAGGTCGTCTTTATGACGCGATGCATATCTACAAACGAGGCTTGCAGTTGGCTGCAAAACATGGCACACCAAAGATACGCGGAACGGCGGATATGTATGTAGGTCTCAGTGAACTTGAACTTGAGCGAAACAACCTGGATATTGCCATACAGCACCTGTCGAAAACTAAAGAACAAGGCGAACACACAGGGTTCCCGCAATATCCGTTTCGATGGCGTGTGGCGATGGCGGGGATACAAGAAACTCAAGGGAATATTGATGATGCACTCCAATTACTCGACGAGGCAGAACATCGGTATACGGCTGATTTTTCCCCCAATGTTCGCCCGATACCAGCAATGAAGGTACGAGTTTGGATCAAGCAAGGTGAGTTGGAAAAGACGCTGGAGTGGGCGCGTGAGCGAAAGTTGTCCATTGATGAAGAGCCCAGCTACCTGAGGGAGTTCGAGCAGATCACATTTGTCCGGATACTTCTGTCGCAATACCAAAGCGATCATTCGGACAATTTACTCGATGACGCAATCGGATTCCTAGAGCGTCTCTTGAAAGCAGCCGATGAAGGCGGCAGGGTGGGAAGCGTGATCGAGATCCTGATCTTGCAAGCGCTCGCGTATCAAATGCAAGAGGATATCCCCGCCGCCCTGACAGCCTTGGAACGTGCCTTGAAATTGGCTGAGCCGGAGAATTACATCCGCATATTCGTGGATGAAGGCACAGCGATGGCAGCATTATTCCGTGAAGTTGCCGCACGCAAGATCATGCCAGATTACACAGGCAGGCTTCTGTCTGCATTTGAGTCGGAGCGAAGAGGCTTGGATGTAGAAACGCTTCCTTCTGCTGCACCAGGTTCAGGGTCCCTGATCGAGGCGCTTAGTCAGCGTGAGTTGGACATCCTGCGCCTGTTCAAAACCGAGTTATCCGGTCCCGAGATCGCGCAGGAACTTGTAATCGCTTTGAGCACGGTGCGGACTCATACCAAGAGTATTTACAGCAAGCTCAATGTCAATAGTCGCCGGGGGGCTGTGAAGCGAGCGATTGAACTTGGCTTGATCTAAACCTGAAACGCGCAAAATCCCAGACCCCGCCCGAAAGCGGGGTTTTTCGATTCTCCCCACCTGAAATCCCCACATGTGGGGAGGACATCTCCCCACCTTGATCTGTATATTGTCTTCAATCGAACCCAACAGGCGGCTACGCCGGGTGTCAACCTTAGACACTTATCTTATTGGTTCAAAAGGAGAAAAAATGAAAGTGACAACCCCGAAACTCATCCGTTGGGCAGGCTTATCCGCCATGGTGGCAGGGATTATTTTCACGGCTATCCAGCCGACCCACCCATCTATCAATACCAGCACATTCATCATCATCACTTCCTTCAAGACCTCCATCTCGATCTTTGGTCTGCTCGGTATCACAGGACTCTACGCCAGGCAAGTGGAAGAAACCGGTTGGAAGGGTTTGGCTGGTTATCTTCTGCTAACCATCCATTATGCCGTTCAGATGTGCATTTCATTCATCGAACCTACGGTCCTGCCACTGTTGACGACCACAGCGCCAACGTTTGTAGAAAGCATGTTGCAGTTATCTGGTGGGACTGGCGTGCCCACTAATCTTGGCAGCCTACCAAACGTGTATTCACTCGCATCCATATTTTATGTTCTCGGCTCCATGCTCTTTGGCATCGCTATGTTCCGCGCTCGCATCCTGCCACGCTGGGCGGCTGTCCTGCTTGCGGTATCAGGTCCTTTGGCGGGCACCATGTTTACTCTGCTTCCATATCAGCTAGTCCAGTTGACATCGATACCAATTGGGTTCGCTCTGGTCTGGCTGGGATACGCCCTCTTTTCCGAACGACGAGAGAAGCCGTCCGCATCCTTGTTTGATCAGGGAATCGTTTCATAAGAACCGAGCAAAGCAGCTTGAGAACCAACAAATTTTTCAAAGGAGATTAGAAATGAAAGCGATTATTCAAAATAACAATCAAGTCAAAGTGTCTGCAAGAAAAACTCAAATATCGTGGTGGGTGCCTGTCGGGATGATCTTCCTCAGCATCATTCCCCTGATCTTTGGCGCGTTACGCGTGAACGAATTGGCAAGCGGCGCTGAGATCACACCAGACAATGCGCGCTTCTTTGCCTCTCCCTTGCCTGTGGTTATTCACATTATTGCATCTGCGGTCTATGTCCTGCTTGGCGCGCTCCAGTTCGTGGGTCGCCTTTGGCAGCGCGGAAGTAAATGGCATCGTTGGGTTGGCAGGTTTCTGGTTCCAGTTGGACTTCTCGTTGGGCTTTCAGCGATCTGGATGACCTTGTTCTATCCTCGTCAGGAAGGCGCAAGCAACCTGCTATATGCCTTTCGGCTCCTGTTCGGAACTGGCATGATTCTCTCGATCATCTTGGGATACCTCGCCATCCTGCGGAAGGATGTTGATCAGCACCTGGCTTGGATGACACGCGCTTACGCGATCGGTCTTGGTGCAGGTACGCAAGTGTTCACGGGTATGGTCGGTGCACTGGCATTCGGCACACCCAATGAATTTCAAAATGCGTTGTTGCATGGCGCAGCCTGGGTGATCAATCTTGCCGTGGCGGAATGGAGCATCCGCAAGGCTACAACCAGACAAATCCGAACAGTATAGATTTGAATATTGATATCAAGTTCACTTAATATTTTAGAAAATAAGGAGTCTTAAAATGAAAGCAATTGTAGCAACCCAATACGGCGGACCGGAAGTTCTTCAACTCAAAGAGATCGATAAGCCGACGCCGAAAGACAATGAGGTTTTGGTCAAAGTCCACGCCACCACCGTCACCGCCGCGGATTTCCGAATGCGAAGCTTTACCGTCCCTGCCGCAGTATGGATTCCCGCCCGCCTCGCGCTGGGCATCACAAAGCCCAGACAACCGATCTTCGGCTCTGAACTTGCAGGCGTAGTGGAAGCGGTTGGCAAAGATGTGACCCGCTTCAAGGTCGGTGACCAAGTCTTCGCCTCAACCCTGACCGAGAATTTTGGTGGCTATGCCGAATACAAATCCCTGCCCGAGAAGGCGATGATGGCGATCAAACCAGCCAGCTTGACCTACGAGGAAGCTGCTGCCCTCCCCATCGGAGCGACCACCGCCTTGCGCCTGCTCCGAAAAGGGAGCATCCAATCTGGGCAAAAAATCCTCATCTACGGCGCTTCTGGAAGCGTCGGTACATATGCTGTGCAGTTAGCAAAGTACTTTGGCGCAGAAGTGACCGGCGTATGCAGCACATCCAATCTGGAGTTGGTGAAATCCTTGGGCGCTGACCATGTCATCGACTACACAAAAGACGATTTTTCTTCCATAGAAGAACGATATGACATCATCTTTGACACGCTTGCAAAATTCCCGAAACCCCAATACTCGAAGGTCCTCGCACCAAACGGAAGCTATGTATCAATGGCAAAGCTGGACACAAAAGAAAACATGGATAACCTGATTTACATCAAAGGCTTGATCGAGAAGGGCGAACTCAAAGCGGTCATTGACCGATGCTATCCGCTTGAAAAAATGACCGAAGCTCACCGCTATATGGATACGGGACGAAAAAAAGGGAACATCGTCATCACGGTGCAATAATGCCAAATGAACAAAATTTGGGGAGCGACCCAGATGCGCCGAAGATCTTTCAGATCAGGATCCAAGGTCATCTGGGTCAGCAGTGGGCAGGCTGGTTCGATGGATTGACCATCGCATTGGAAGAAGATGGGAACACACTCTTAAGTGGACCTGTAATCGACCAGTCTGCATTACATGGCATCTTGAAAAAAATCCGTGACTTGGGAATGCCGTTGTTATCGGTCAATTCTGTTGACCGCGATCCGCTTAAAGGTGACTTATGACGATTAACTTGTTTCTAAATTCGGAACGGCAGCTTCGCAATGGCTGGTGGATCCTGGTATTTTTTCTGGTGCTTTCTGCCTTGCTTGTACCAGCGATAATCTCAGCACAGCAAAATAACATGGAGGTCTCCATTGGCGTGCAAGCCATGATCATACTGATCGCCTCTTTGACCGGTCAATGGCTGCGACGAAAACCACTGGCAGAGCTATTTGGCATGTTAAATTGGCGTTGGCTCAAAGAACTATCGTTAGGCGGCTTGATCGGTTCCGCGCTCATGCTGTCTCCTGCGCTGATTTTGAGTGTCTTCGGTTGGGTGAATTGGCAATGGCATCCTGAAGGGATCTCAGTCCTATCATCGAGTTTATTAGTCTTTGCGGGAGTTGCCGCAGCAGAGGAATTGTTGTTCCGAGGGTTTGTCTTTCAACGCCTGATCTCTGGATTGGGACAATGGCCAGCCCAATTGATCATCGCCGCCTATTTTCTTCTTACGCACTTGAATAATCCGGGCATGACCGGAAGTGTCAAGATGATGGCAAGCATCAACATTTTTCTCGCGTCGATTCTGTTTGGTTTGGCATTTATCCGAACCAGAAGCCTGGCTATGCCACTCGGATTGCATTTCATGGCGAACTTTGTCCAAGGCGGAATCTTGGGCTTTGGTGTGAGCGGCACAGAACAATCAGGGCTGTTAATTCCGGTTTTTGGTGAAGCTCCTGTATGGCTGACCGGTGGTCAGTTTGGGCTCGAAGCGAGTTTGCCCGGTCTGATTTGTATTTTGATCGTTTTGCTTCTGTTCTACACGAGAAAGCAAAAAACTAAATGAATAATTTAATTCACTACTTCCTCATTACCATCTTTATTGGGGTTGGCGCAACGATGACGTTTGATCTTTGGGGACTGTTTCTCAAGCATGTTTTCAAAATACCTCCTTCCAACTTCTGTTTGGTCGGGCGTTGGATTCTTTACATGCCAGAAGGAATCTTTCGACATGCTAATATTGGCTCTGTCCCGCCCAAAAATGCAGAGTGTAAAGTGGGATGGATTGCCCATTACATGATTGGTATTGCATTCGCCACTGCTTATATAGCATTCGTAGGAATCAGATGGATTGAGCATCCTACATTGATTCCCGCACTTGTATTTGGATTAATTACCGTCTCAGCGCCACTCTTCATCATGCAACCAGCTCTTGGATTGGGAGTTGCTGCATCAAAAACACCAAACCCTACACAAGCGAGACTACGCAGCTTGATCAATCACCTTGTATTTGGATTCGGATTGTACATTTTCGGATCATTGCTATATTTATTACTATAGATATTGTCAACATTTTCATTGCAACCGCCATCGGATTTGTCCAGCGCGGCACACATCATTTATACGGGAATAAGCAACAATATACAATGATGGCAATAGATTCACAAAACTGTAAGCAATTAATATCTGAAGTGGAATAAAAAAAGCCTTGAGATTTTCTCAAGGCTTTTTACTATCATTTATCGACCAAACATCCCCAGCAAACGGTCCCAGCCTTGTTTGATCTGCAAAGACTTCAACCTCCATGTACCCACAATGCCATACGGAATGAACAACACGAATAACACGTAGATCGCGCCATTGATGAAACTGGCGCTTTCGCCAATATAACGCCGCAGACCATAATCCAGCAGGCGATAGACTACCGCACCAACAAACGCGCCGTTGAGCGTGCCCACGCCGCCGATCAACACGATCAGCAAGGCAGTGACAGTGAAGCCCATACCCGCCACGTTCGGGCTGACAATCGGCTGATACAAGGTATGGAAGAAGCCTGCCAACGCCGCTGTGAATGAAGAAAGTAACAGTGCAACAAATTTGAAGTAGAAGGTGTTGTAGCCCAACATGCGAGCGCGTCCTTCGTTCTCACGGATGGCAACGCAGACACGTCCCGTCGGGGAGTTCACAAAGCGTTGATAGGTCAGATAGACCAAAACCATCACCGCTAACATGATGAAATAGAAGCGTAAACGTTCATTCGCCGGGCTGATAAAAGCGGGGACAATCACGCCTTGCAAACCAACATCCGCGCCGGTGTAGGGACCAAACTCACTGGACATGACCAGAATGTGAAAGACCGAGCCAAGCCCCAATGTAACCAATGCAAACGTAATACCTTTCACGCGCGGCAACACTAGAGCAAAAAGAATAGCTTGCACCACCGCAGCCAGGAGCACCAAGCCAAAGGTAGGCAGAAGCGGTAAGCCAAAACTCTTAATCGCAATGCCGGTCATATAAGCGCCCACGCCATAGAACAACGAATGACCAAAGGACAACATGCCCGTAATGCCAAAGATCAAATCAAAACTGATGGCATAGATGGCAAGGATGAAGATCTCGATGGCGAGACCCTGAATGAACTTGGACTGTCCGCTGCCATTGACGAAAACCGTGGCAGGCGAAGCACCATCGAACAAGCCGACGAGAAATGGCAAAAGGATCAGGACAAGCAGAGTGATAAACGCGCCGCGATTGGAATTGAAGAATGTTTTCATGGCTCGTTTATTCCTTTTTACCCAGCAAGCCGTTTGGCAGGATGAGCAACACAATCACCATTAACATCACCGTCGAAGCAGGGACAAGCGGCGGAGTGGGCTTGAAGATAATATCCGTAAAGGGAATGGCAATACCGATTTGCCCGTATTTGATAATGAATTGCTGGATCATGCCGACGATAACAGAACCCAACGCCGCGCCGGGGTAACTGGTCAGCCCGCCAATGGCGAGAGCTATAAGCGCATTGAGCAGGAGACTCTCCCCCATCACATTTGACAAACCGGTAGATGGCGCGCCCAACACACCTCCTAATGCAGCCAGCCCTACACCCAGTGCAAAGACCATCGTAAACACACGGCGCACATTAATGCCGAGCGCTTCCACCATTTGGCTATCTTGCACACCGGCGCGGATGATCATGCCGAGGCGGGTACGTTGCAAAAGAATCCAGATCGAGATCAAGACCACCAGTCCAACGAGTGGAATGAAAATTTCGTTATACACACGCACGCGCCCATCGAAGATCAAAATAGTTGAACAGTGATTTGCCCACCAATCGGCAAAGTTTGTGGCAGGGCAGGCTTCGCCACTCCCATTAAAGAAAGCAGGCTTGGGCATCACAAATTCGGGACGTCCCCAAATGGCGCGCACCATTTCAATACCAATCGCGCTCATACCCAGCGTCAGCATCAACTGATAGATCGGACGGCTGTACAACGGACGAATGAGTGTGGCTTCCATCACCCCGCCGAGGGCAACTCCACTTAGGGTGGCGACCAGCACCGCGATAAAGAACAACCAGTTCGAATTCAATCCATACAAATATGCGCTCAGTTGATCATTGAAGATCAAGCCAACCAAAGCAACCACCAACGCCATTGCAATGCTGACAAAATTCTTCCAACTCAAACGCACAGTGCGCGGTGTGTTATCAAACAACGAAATACCAAACGCGCCGATAAGGCTGGCAAGCAACAAACCGATCACAGCAAGCGGCATGGAAATTTCAGTGAATGCCGCGGGTTGCACCGGCAGGCGCGCGCCTGAGTCCGCCATGAAGGCAAAGGTGACGGGGCTTTGAGCGTAATTCTCCACGTCCCAGATGGCGATGGGATAACGTGGCAGGATAAAGCCGAAGAGGAGAATGGAGACGAGGATCAAGCCCCAGGGAAGAAAACGCCTCATGCTTAAGCCGAACCTGATTCGGCTAGCGAGAGCCGGGTACACATCCCCAAGCGCAAAGCCCGAAACGATCAGAGCCAGCGGAGTCAACAAATCCACAAACGTATCGGGGCGGACGACAACCGTCCAGCCGAGGTAGGCGCCGATCATGAAGAGCGTGCCGTGTGCAAGGTTGAGCACGTCGAGCAGACCGAAGATGAGCGAGAAGCCCGAAGCGACGAGGAAGGTGATGGAGCCAACGGCGAGACCGCGCAGGAGTGTAATGACGAAGTCTTGTTTTTCCATGCCTTGTGCAGCGGCAATGAGGAAGGCAGCCATGATAAGGACAGCCACGAGTATGACGATGTTCTTGCGAATAAAGGAGTTCATGTTATGCGGCTCCTAGGAAACGATGAATGGCGGCTTTATCAGCGGCGAGGTCCTTCATCTTGCCGTCCTGCACCGAGCGCCCTTCTTCGATGATGACGTAGTATTCTGCCAGTTGACTCGCCACCAGAAAATTTTGCTCGACGAGAATGACGGTTGACTCTTTGGCAAGTTCGCGGATGGCAGTCATCATCGATTCGATAATGACTGGCGCAAGACCTTCGCTGGGTTCGTCAATGAGCAGAAGTTGATTATCCGGCACAAGTGCGCGCGCGATGGCAAGCATCTGTTGCTGCCCACCGGAGAGACTGGTGCCCGGCAAGGCGATCAAACGCTGGAGGTCGGGAAAGAGTGTGAAGATGAAATCTTTTTTGCGAAGATAATCGCCTTTTTTGCGTTCAGCGATCTTGAGGTTCTCTTCCACACTTAGGTCACGAAAGATGGCGCGATGCTCGGGGACAAAACCGATGCCCATGCTGGCAATGTCAAAGGAACGCAAGCCGTTCACTTCCTGCCCATTAAAAATGACCTTGCCTTCGCGCGGCGGAGTGAGACCCAAAATGGATTTGAGCGTGGTGGTCTTGCCTGCTCCATTGCGCCCGAGCAAAGCCACAATCGAGCCTTTCGGCACGTGCACATTCACACCCTGCAAGATGTGATACTGCCCGATAAAGGTGTGGATGTTCTGTACTTCGAGGATGGTTTCCATTTGACCTCAAATAGTGGGAAGTGGATAGTGAGAAGTGGGTAGTTTTCTACACACTATCCACTTCCCACTATCCACTGATTTACACGTTAAGTTCGTAAAGTCCGCCAAGATAGGCAGTTTGCACTTCTTTATTCGCCGCGATCTCGGAGGGAGTGCCTTCGGCAAGGACCTTGCCTTGGTGCATGACCGTGATCTGATCGGAGACGCTCATGACCACGTTCATATTGTGTTCTACGAGCATAACTGTCTTGTTGCCCGCTTTTTGGATGCCTTGAATCAGTTCGATCAATTCAGGCACTTGTTCCGACGCCATGCCCGCAGTGGGCTCATCAAGCAGCAGCACTTCGGGGTCGGGTGCGAGGATCATACCGAGTTCCAGTTTGCGTTGGTCGCCATGTGGGAGAGTCTTTGCAAAGGTGTGGACGCGATCTTTCAAGCCGACTTTTTCGATGACGTCCATCGTCCGCGCTTCGTAGGATTTGAAATGGGAAGCCGCTTGCCAGAACTTGAAGTTGTCACGTCCCATGGCTTGAGCGGCGAGGCGGATATTTTCAAAGACAGTGAGATTAGGAAAGATGTTCGTGATCTGGAAGGAACGCCCAATACCGTAATGAATCGTTTTATGGACGGGTTGATGCGTGATGTCCCGTCCTTTGAAGATGACCTTGCCGCTGGTGGGTTCGATGTTGCCGCTGAGCAAATTAAAAAATGTGGTCTTGCCAGCCCCATTGGGACCAATAATGGCATGTAATGAGTTCTTGCGGACTTTGATGCTCACACTGTCCACAGCGACGAGTGCGCCGAATTGCTTGGTCAGGTTTTGGGTTTCGAAAATGATCTCGGTTTCCATAAAGCCTTCCAGATGTGACGATTGACGATGGACCATGGACGATGATTTAAGATCCATCGTCCATGGTCTGTCGTCCGTGGTCGAAATTGAGTGACTAGAACTCTCGCGAATCCCAGTCACTCATTGTAGTACGAAATTACTGTCCGCTCAGGTTGCTGTAAGGTAGACCACCGCAGCGATCTTTCAGAGCTTCGGGGAGCAAGCAGGGGGGTTCGGGGCGGGAGGTGTCTACGTATTCGTAGAAGGCGGCTTCGGGGTCGGTCACGTTGACGAGCTTGAGGATGTACATATCCTGAATGGCAACATGATCTTCGGGGCGGATGTAGATGGTGCCCTTGGGACCTTCGAATTCCATGCCTTCCATGGCAGTCTTGAGTGCTTCACCACTGACATCACCATTGGTCGCCTTGATAGCTTCCACAGCGAAGATGGCGGCGTTCATGCCATCGGCGTCGAACAGGTCGGGGTTCACACCATAGCGAGCCTTGGTATTTTCAACCAGCCAGGCGTTGATGTCATTCTGCGGGGCGCTGTAGTGATACAGAATGCCAGCGGTGGTGCCAACCGCATTCGCAAAGAAGGTCGGCATAAGCACGTTGTCAATGAAGGTCGCGCCGAGAGCCATCGATTCGGTCACGCCCTGATCCTTGGCAGCTTGCACCAAAGAGACGAAGCCGGAACCAGCCCAGGTCACGATGTAGGCTTCTGCGCCGGAGTTGGCGATCTGCTCCATGTACGGGGTGAAGTCAGTGGTATCGAGCGGGGCGAAGATATCGTCAGCGACGAATTCAGCGCCTTCGAGAGTACAGGCATCGCGGAAGGCAGCGGCGGAGCCTTGTCCGAACGCATAGTCAGGCGCGATCTGGACGAAGGTCTTGTACTGCTGGGTCAACGCGATACATTCGTTCATCGCATCTTGATAGTTGTTGCGGCTGGTGCGGAAGGTGTATTCGTTGAAGTTCACACCGGTGATGTCGTTCGCCGCGGCGGGAGCCACAATGAGCGGAATTCCGCTTTCGAGGGCAATACCCTGCAAGGTGGCAGTCGCGCCAGAAGACACGGTACCCACGAGGATGTTCACGCCTTCAACGTCGATCAATTCACGCGCAACAGTGGCGGTGTTCTCAGCATTGCTGCCATCATCGCGAACGAAGACCTGAATTTCACAGTCATCAATCTTGAATGTGTTTTCCTGAGTCTGGGTGAAGTCGAACTTCTCACCTGCAGAACCAGCGGCGCCAGTGGCATATTCCATGCCGAGCATGAAGGAGCGCAAAATGTGAGCGCCATAAATGGCAAGCGCGCCGGAGGCATCGGTGATGAGACCGACCTTCACGGGTTCAGCGCAGGTCAAACCGGCAGGTTCTTCGGTGGCGGCTTCAGTGGGAGCCTCGGTTGCAACTTCTTCGGTTGCAGGGGCTTCGGTGGCTTCGACGGGAGCCTCCGTCGCAGCGGGGGCGCAGGCAGCCAAAACGAGGGACAAGGCTACGAGCAAGAAAGCGAACGTACGTAAAACTTTCATCTTATTCTTCTCCTTTGATTTATGGTTCGATTATCAACATAAGAGACCGCCTCTTATGCTGCAAAATCCGTGATAGCACGCGAGGCGGCTTCCGCAATTTCAATTGGGAAGAAATGCCCCGCATCGGGGAAAATCACAACGGTGCTGCCTGCGATCTTCTGCGCGAGCAAGTCCGCGTTGGCGGGTGGCACCACTTTGTCGTGTGCGCCGAACAAGATCAAGGTCGGGACGTTGAGGCGCGGCAGTTTATTTTCAAAGGCGGCGGCTTCGGGCATCAATCCAAGCCCAATTGCCATCTGCGCTTGATAATGAACAGGCTCGATGGGGTTCGCCACACGCCACTGAATCCACGTTTCGATCATCTCTGGATTCTTTTCAGACCAACCCGGAGCCGTGCTGACTGCCAATCCATTTTTGAAACGGGTCAGCGCATCGCTTGAAACATCGGTGAGGACTTTCATCGCCTCAGGCGTGACCGGGACATGGTTCGGTCCCCCAAAGTTGGTCGAACACAGGATGAGTTTTTCTACTCTCTGCGGAAAATCAAGAGCCAATGCTTGAGCAATGAACCCGCCCATCGAATGACCGACGATGATGGCTTTCTCAATATTCAAAGCATCGAGCAACCCGACTGTATCTTGTGCAAGCATCCCCGCCGTGTATGGACCCGCAGGCTTATCGCTCTGACCAACTCCGCGATTATCAAACGTGATGACTTGGAAATGCTCCGCCAACAGCGGAACCATCTTGTGCCACTGCCAACTCGAATACCCAAGACCCGAGATCAAGACAAGCAGACTGCCCTCGCCGTGAATTTCGTAATAGAGTTCGATATTATTGGTTTTGACTTTTGGCATGGCTAACTCCTTTGGAAAGTAGTGAGTAGAAAGTGGAGTACCCACTGACTACTTTCCACCTTCCACTATCCACTGCTTCTTCAACTCCGCCTTGATCACCTTCCCATAGGGTGAATACGGCAAAGCTTCTACAAACTCAACACGTTTCGGAATTTTGTATTTCGCCAAACGTCCCGTACAAAATTGCAACAACTCATCCGCGTTGGTTGATTGACCGGGCTTGCACGCCACGATCATCACGCCAACCTCACCCCATTTTTCATCTGGCTGACCGATCAACGCTGCATCGGCAACCGCCGCATGCTCGCGAAAAATAGATTCCACTTCAGCGGCATACACGTTCTCACCGCCACTGATGATCATGTCTTTGAAACGACCGGCGATGTAGAAGTAACCTTCTTCATCCATGCGAGCCATGTCACCAGTATGGAACCAACCATCTTTGAGCGACTGCTTCGTAGCTTCTTCGTTATTCCAATAACCGACACAAACATGCTCGCCTTTGATAATGAGTTCACCTGTCGAACCAACAGGCACATCTTGTCCTTTTTCATCTACCAAGCGCATATCGCTGTGGAAGATAGGCTTCCCCACCGAACCGACCTTTCGCAGCGCGTCTTCATCCGTCATCGAGAAACAGTTCACGCCCACCTCGGTCAGACCGTAGCCCTGGCGCATGACCACACCCTTCTTCTCGCTCCAAGCCTGAATCAACGAAGGCGGACACGGCGCGCCGCCACTGATAAAAAAGCGCACATGACTGAAATCTGCGCTGGCAAATTGCGCCGAGTTCATCCACACTTGGAAGAGGGTTGGCACACCGAGAATGACCGTGCATTTTTCTTCGACGATCAATTTCAGTGAAGCATCGGGGTCGAAGGTGCGTCCGAGTAACAACTTGCCGCCCACGTGAAAAAGCGGCACAAGAAAAACGAATAACCCGCCCGAATGAAACATGGGCGTGAGGATCGGGGAAATATCATTTTCGTTCAAACCCCAAGACATGACGGTGTTGATGGAGTTCCACACCACTTGTCGATGTGGAAGAACCGCACCTTTGGGGCGTCCCGTTGTGCCAGAGGTGTAGAGGATACAAACTGGATCATCGCCTGAAATTTCAATACGCTTTGGTTCTTCTGCTGAAGCCTGTTCATGCAATGTTTCATACGCTTCGCCGGAAACTTTTGCGCCTTCCAATGAAAGCAAATGATCCACTTTAATGGAGGCTTTCATCTCGTCATACACCGAAACGAATTCTGGACCGACGATCAACACCTTGGGCTGACAATCATTGACGATATACGTCAACTCACGTGAGGTCAGCCGCCAATTGAGGGGAGCGAGAATGGCACCAAGTTTCGCCAGACCGAACAACAAGTCCACATAGGCAACATTGTTGTGTGCCAAAATGGACACACGATCACCTTTTTGCAGGTTGTATTTCTCGCGCAAAAAATTCGCAGCACGATTGGCACGTCCATTTAATTCCGCATAGGTATAGTGAACTCCGCTCGCGAGTTCGATCATTGCTTCGCGATCGGGCGTCAACAGTGCTCGTTTGGTCAGAATGTCGGCAGAATTCATAGGTTCGGTATCAGGTTACAAGTTGAATGTTGCAGGTTGAATGTTTGGAGAAAAAATCACGCGCCAAGTGCGGAGAACCTGGCACTTGACACGTGATACTTGAAACTGATTTACGTCCCGACGACGATCCCGCCATCCACACGGAGAACTTCGCCAGTAATAAATGAGGCATCGTCTGAAGCGAGGAAGAGATAAGCGTTGGCAATATCGCGCGGTTCGCCCAAGCGTCCGAGCGGAGTGTGGGACTTCATGCCGTCCAAAACTTTTTCTGGCATGGCAGTCACCATTTCAGTAGCAGTGAAACCGGGAGCCACAGCATTAACGCGGATGTTGAACTTGCCGAGTTCGCGCGCCCAGACCTTAGTCATACCGATCACACCGAATTTTGTTGCAACGTAGTTGGTTTGTCCAAAGTTAGCATCGAGACCAACAACGGATGAGGCATTGAGAATTACGCCGCCACCCTGTTTCGCCATCACCGGTGCCACGGCTTGAGCGCAATTGAACACGCCTTTCAAGTTAACGGAGATGACGAGGTCGAAATCAGGTTCGGACATTTGTCCAACCAGATTGCCTTCCTTCACTTTGACCAACTGTCCATCGCGCAAAACACCCGCGTTGTTGACGATGACATCAATGCAACCATACTTGGCGACCACATCATCGATCCACTTTTGAACATCTTCGCGGCTGGTCACGTTGACCTTGTAGAATGCCGCGCCTTCGCCGAGTTCTTTGAGCGTTTCCTGTCCAACGGCTTCGTTCACATCACAAATGACAACTTTTGCACCTTCTTCAGCGAAACGCAGGGCAGTGGCTTTGCCAATTCCCGCCGCGCCGCCTGTAACGAGCACTACTTTATCTTTCATGCGCATGGTGAAGTTCCTCTTGAAGTATTTAGTTTTTATGAAGTTTGCTTTGCCAAAAATCCTAAAATGGCAGAGTTGAATTCTTGGGGTCTTTCCCAACAAGAAGCATGACCTGCTCCCTGAAGGACATGCAGTTCAGCATGTGGAATCCCTGCTTTCAGTATGGCGGCATAGGCTGGACCCTTCAATATATCCAGCGAACCGACGATGATGCAAGTTGGGCATTTGAGTTCGCCCAAACGAGCGGTGAAGTTCACGTCTAGAAAGCATTCGCACAGACGAACGACGGCTGGATAATCCAACAAGGCGTAACGTCCTTTTGCATCTGCGAGTAAAGCGGGGTTGACAGCGATGAATGCAGGCGAGAAGTTCCACGGGACGGTGGCATTGAAAAAGGCGTTGGCATCTGCCGCTCGAGCAGAGTCAAGCCACCCGTCGATAATGATGCGTGTTTCGGCGCCCACTTCACTCACGGTGTCGGCAAGGATCAGGCTGAGAGTCCGCTCGGGATATTTCAATCCGAATGCCTGCGCCACTTCCCCGCCGTAAGAGATGCCTGCGATATGA
>JAFLCF010000042.1 GCA_017303735.1 Anaerolineae bacterium | reverse complement strand
TTCAACCTACGCTAAGTTAAAAAAAAGGTTTTTTTTAAGATTACTGAATGTTAAAGAATTGTTATCAACTCCATCATCGATCGGTTTTTTCATAGAACAAGCGTTTCAGCCAAGAACGTCCCTTTTTTGCGAACTACCCCCCATATATGGGCATTAAGGGCAAATTTCGCTTCATGAGGGCAGATGTATCTTAACAAATCATGAATTGCTGGAGTCATCATTGGAATGAAATGAGACTCAAGTTTCAGTGACTCACCCAGCAATGAATCAACAATGAATGTCGATCATTGTTTAATTCCGCGCGGGACCCATACAAATACTGTCGTTCCTTCGTTTACAACCGAAGTTATATCGACATCACCACCCGATGAACGTGCACGTGTCTGCATATTTGCGAGACCATGACCAATAAAAGAGGACATTTCATCGATATTGAAGCCTTTGCCATCATCATGGATCTCCATCAAGGCGCGATCATCCGTTGTCCAAAGCGAAATTTGTACAACTTTTGCCTTTGCATGCTTGGCAGCGTTGGCTAATGCCTCCTGACATATATGAAACAGGGTCATCGATTGGGTTTGGGTCAGCTCTTTCATGTCTGATTCAGAAGGCATGAAGTGTACTTCAGAGAAAGTATTGGCACGATATTCGGCAATTAAGCGTTTGATGCCGCTCATTAAGCCGTCTGTGCCGAGTTGACGTGGTCGCAGATCGAGAATATAGGCTCGTAGATCGCGAATAGCTTGATTTAATCCATTAATGGCATGATCGATCTTCTCTGTTGTGGCAAGGGTGTCTTCATCAATAAGGTGTTTTGCACCTTCCAGGGTCAACCCAACACCATAAATAGACTGGATAATGCCATCATGCAGGTCCATGCCGATGCGGTTGCGTTCTTCGAGCACCGCCAAACGGCGCGCATTGACGTGCAAACGGGCATTTTCAATCGAAAGACCCGCCCATGCGCCCACAGCCGTGAGCATTTGCACATTTCGATCTTCAAAATGAGTTTTTGAATGCGTCGCAATGCTCATCACACCCATCACCCGTTCACCCGAGACCAATGGAATGCTCAAGACTTGGTGAAAACCAGCCTTTACCACCGCTTCACGCTGGAAATAGGGATCATTTGCCAGATCCGAACTGATCAACGGACGCCCGGTCTGCGCGACAATGCCCGGGTACCCCTCACCAACCCGGAAGGTATTCCTCGTCCAAAAGGCTTCGGCAGCCTGTCCACGATGCAACATCATACGCAAAGTGGTCTTGTCTTCTTCCAAAAGGAATATTTCGCCCGCTTCGACCTTCATATAGTTCATCACAAGCCCGAGAGTTTTGTTCAGAATCTCGTCGAGTTCCAGGCTCGAGGTCAATGTGGAGGCGATGTCGTTTAAGAGGGTCATATCCACGTTGCGGCGGGTCAGCGCAGCATCGCGTTCGGTCATATTTTCGATCAGGCGCGCATTGGTAATGGCAGTGGCGGCGTACGTGGCAAGCATCTGGATGATCATCTCATCGTCGGATGTGAATTCATGCTCGCCCAGTTTTTCAGTAAGATAGATCTGCCCGATCTGCCCCTCGGCTGTACGGATCGGAACCCCTAAAAAGGAAACCATTTTGGGATGGTGATTTGGAAAACCAATAGACTTGGGGTGATCTTGAATCACTGGCACGCGCAAAGGATCCTGGGTATCCATCAACTCTCCCAGCAGCCCGCGCCCCACCGGAGGGTGGTCAATACGCTTGATGGCATCCTGCGTCATACCGACAGAAATGAACTTTTCCAATTTCCCCTGCCCATCCAGCACACCTAATGCTGCATAACGGGCACCTGCTTGCTCGCATGCTGTAGCAGCGATTCGCTCTAGCAAGGTCTCCAATGAAACGTCCTTCACCAATTCCAAACTGGCGCGATGTAATGCGAATAATCGTTCTTGTAATTGCTCCCGTGTCAGCAGCATCCAAACTCCTCACAGATATTATAATCAATTCTGCTGTTTGATAGAATTTGCCAGCAGGCAAAACCTAGAATAGGAAACACTATGACAACTTCCCGAATCTCCGGCTTTTACAATATGACCCTTGACGAACGTCGCGCAAAACTAGCGGACGCTGCGGCTCTTACTCCGCCCGATCTTGGCGCGTGGACCTCAGGCGGAATCTCCGCTGAAGCCGCCGACCACATGATCGAAAATGTAGTCGGCATGCACAGCCTGCCATTAGGCATTGCCTTGAACTTCATGGTGAACGGCAAAGATGTGCTTGTGCCCATGACGCTTGAAGAACCTTCCGTTGTGGCTGGTGCCTCCTTTATGGCGAAACTCGCCCGCGCGGGTGGCGGCTACCAAGCCACCACCACCGATCCGCTCATGATCGGGCAGATGCAGGTCATCAATGTAACGAATCTCAATGAAGCCAAGCTAAAAATATATGAACAAAAAGCCGAACTGCTCGCAGAAGCGGATTCGATCGACCCGATCCTCAAAAAATTTGGCGGCGGCGCACGTGACCTCGAAGTCCGAATATTCAACGATTCGCCCATTGGCGGTTTTCTTGTTGTTCACCTCATTTATGACGTCCGCGATGCAATGGGCGCGAATGCTGTCAATACCGCATGCGAACGACTCGCACCAAAAATCGAAGCCATCACTGGCGGAAAAGTCCACTTGCGCATTCTCTCCAACCTCGCAGACCGTCGCATTGCCCGCGCGCGTTGTACCATCCCTGTGAAATCACTAGCATTTGATAACTTCTCTGGCGAACAAGTCCGCGATGGCATCATCGCCGCATATGCCTTCGCCGCAGTAGATCCCTACCGCGCTGCCACCCACAACAAAGGAATCATGAACGGCGTGGACTCTGTCGTCATTGCCACAGGCAACGACTGGCGCGCCATCGAAGCCGGCGCGCACGCCTACGCCGTCAAGAACGGACATTACACTTCCCTCTCCACTTGGGGCAAAGACAGCGAAGGCAACCTCGTCGGCACACTCGAAATGCCGCTGGCTGTCGGCATTGTTGGCGGGGCAACCAAGGTTCATCCTGCCGCTCAAGCCGCAGTCAAGCTCATGGGCGTGAAAACCGCCAATGAATTGGCTGAGATCATCGTCTCTGTGGGCTTGGCTCAGAACATGGCAGCCTTACGCGCTCTCGCCACAGAAGGCATCCAACGCGGACACATGTCACTGCATGCCCGTCAAGTTGCGATTGCGGCAGGTGCAAGCGGCGACTTGGTTGAAAAGGTCGCAGCGCAAATGGTGGCGGAGAAGGTTGTCCGCATCGACAGGGCGGAAGAGATTTTGAAGTCTTTGAGTGGAAAGTAGAAAGTGGTAAGTTGGTAGATTAGTAGATTGGTAAATGGTGACTCATGGATATCGAAGCCTTAATTGAATTCACGCAACGAATCGTCCGCCAGCAGAGTTTGTCTGGTGAGGAAGGCGCGGTCACGCAAATTGTTGTGAACGAGATGAACACTCTCGGCTTTGATAAGGTTTGGGTCGACAAATACGGTTCCGCCGTGGGAATGATCCGCGGGGCGCAGGCGGGGAAGACTCTGCTTTTTGATGCGCACACCGATACGGTGGGAATCGCTCCCGGATCCGTCTGGACTCGCGCCCCTTTCGGCGCTGAAGTGACCGACACGCATATGTACGGGCGCGGCGTGATGGATATGAAAGGCTCGCTCGCAGCGATGATCCATGCGGCGGCGAGTGTGGACAGAAGCAAGCTCGCAGGCACGGTGGTGATTTCGGCTTCGGTGATGGAAGAGGTTTTTGAGGGTGGCGCGCTCAAAGCCGTGATGGATGAAGTGAAGCCGGATTATGTCGTGATCGGTGAAGCGACCCAACTCAACCTGGCACGCGGCGGGCGCGGACGGGCGGAGATTCATCTCGAAGCGATTGGCAAGCCGTCGCATTCGTCGTCGCCGCAGTTGGGAATCAACGCCGTGCATTTGATGACGAAGATTATTGCGGAAGTTGAAAAAGTAAAACTCGGTGAACATCCGCTGATGGGTCCTGCTATTCTTGCTCTCACCGATATTATTTCAGAACCGTACCCCGCTTACTCGGTCATCCCCGCGCTTTGCAAAGTGACCTATGACCGTCGCCTGTTACCGGGTGAAACGCCCGAAGGTGTTCTGAATAAGATCACCTCTTTGCCTGTGTTGAAAGACATCAACTTCACGGCGAAGATCGCGCAAAGCAACCACATTACCTACACAGGCGAAACGTTGAGCGCGAATAAATTCTTCCCCGCCTGGGAATTGAATGAAGACCATGAATTCGTGCAGAAAGCCTTGAAGGGATTACGCGCCTCAGGACTCTACCCAAAACTGGGTGCCTACCGATTCTGCACCAACGCCGCTTATAGCATTGGCATAGCAGGCGTGCCAACCATTGGCTTTGGTCCCGGCGCCGAAGGTGACGCGCATGTGGTGGATGAACAACTCAGCCTCGATGAACTTGCAAAGACAGCGAGAGGGTATGCGGGGATTATTGAAGCGGTGTTGGGTGTGTAGTAACTAGTAAATTGGGAAATTGGTTAATGGTGAGTAGAAAGTGGATAGGTAAACATGGATGAAGATTTAGTTTGGCAAGCACGCCACTTTGTTTACTCACACATTGCAGAAACCACCCGCCCACCTCGCGTGGACGAAACCGCCGCGCATTTTGGAATCTCAATTGAAGAAGCCACGGAACTTTATAAAGAACTTCATAATCGTCACGCTATGTTTCTTGACCTAGACGAAATGGCTATCCGCATGGCAAATCCGTTCTCTGGGATTCCCACAGATTTCAAAGTCCATGCCAACAACAAAACCTACTTCGCCAACTGCGCATGGGACATGCTCGGCATCCCAGCCGCTTTGCATTGTGATGCAGTCATTGATGCCGTTTGCACAGAAAGCAATGACAAAATTCAACTTGAAATAAAGAATGGACAAATTACCAATCACCAATTACTAATCCACTTCCCCCTGCCTTTTGCCCAATGGTACGATGACCTCGTCTTCACCTGAGCGACCATGCTGCTCTTCCGGTCGGAAGAATGGGTAGACAAGTGGTGCAAGCGAAATAATCTCGAGCGCGGAGAGATGTTATCTCTGGGACAAGTCTGGGAACTTTCCAAGCTTTGGTATGGCAATCGCATGTCGCTCGAATATCACGGGCGCAGCATGGAACAAGTTGCGGAGATTTTCAAGCAAGCTGGGTTAACCTCGAAATTTTGGTACCTATAAAGGACTTACAATGAGAATCCTTGTTTTATCTGATGTTCATGGAAATTGTCTCGCGCTTGAAACCGTATTGGCAGATGCCAAAAGGAATGGGTTCGACCAGATCATTTGCAATGGCGACATGATCCAGGGCGGACCGCAGCCACACGAGACTGTTCAACTTTTGCGCGAGATGAATTGTCCCATCGTGATGGGAAATTCTGATGCATGGCTTCTCACTGGTGTGGAGACGGGTGCTGAAGCGATCTCAGAAGAACGGCTCAAGAAACTGAATACTGTCCGTGAGTGGTCGTTGAGCCAACTAAACGACGAGGATCGTAAATTCATCAATAGCTTTCAGCCAACGGTCACGTTGGATTTGGGGAACAACAAAAGTCTGCTTGCATTTCACGGCTCCCCCACATCGTTCGACCAAGTCCTTCTGCCATCAACCCCTGAGGAAGAGTTTCAAGAAGCGCTCAAGCCCTACGCAAACCACCTTCTCACTGGCGGACATGTCCACTTGCAATACAACCGCCGCCTGCGAGACAGCCAGAATTTCTACTTCAATCCCGGCAGCGTCGGTGTTGCATACAACCACGAACAGACTAGTGAGCGGAATCTACTTGACACCTGGGCAGAGTATGCCATTCTTACTATTGAAAGATTGAATACCCAGCTTGAGTTCATTCGTGTCAACCTTGATATGAAAAAGATAGCTGAGATTTACCAATCGAGCGACAGACCTTTTGCAAATGAAGCAATGGGGCAATATACATCTTAACTTCAGTGGTTTGGAATCTTCATGGCATTAATTATCTTCGACTACGACGGCGTTCTGGCAGACACGCTCGATGACCTAATCCACTTTGGGCAGCAAGCCTGCGATCAACTGGGCGTCAAACATACCGTAACCCAAGCTGACCTGAGCAATCTTGAGGTGATGTCTTTCGCTACCTACGGACGCGCCTGTGAAGTCCCTGAACATCTGGTGGACGAGTTCGTCAAAATCAGCCTGAATTTATTTGCAGAGAAAAAATCTCCACCCGCTATTTTTGACGGGATGAGCGAAGTCATTCAAAATTTTTCCAGTCAGCACAAACTCGCCATCGTGACCACCAACTCATCACAAAATGTCAATTTGTTTTTGACGCAACATAGATTGAGCGACCTATTCCATGCCGTGTACGGCGTGGATACTCCCGGCTCAAAGGCGCACAAAATTTCACTGGCGCGAGAACGCTTTGGCGAAGAATCCGTTTACATGATCGGTGACGCATTAAGTGATGTCCGCGCGGCGAAGGAGGCGGGCGTGGCAAGCATTGCCGTCACATGGGGGCACCAGCGTTTGGAGACGTTAATGCGTGGTGAGCCTGATTATGTGGTGGAATATCCACGACAACTTCTAGATATCTTCAAATGAAAGATTCGAATTCATGGAAGAGAAAAAATATCCCTCAAAAAAGTATTGGGTTTATGATTTAAAACTTCTAATAAACATAAATCTATTATTCTTCTCAACTATTGTGTTCTTAATTTTCTTTGAAGAAGACAATACGAGATTATTTACACCTTTCATCCTCCCTTTCTTATGCATTGGATCTCCTATCATATTTTTTCTATTAGTCATTATTTCAATCATTCATATTCTCCCGCAAACAGACGATATGACATGGAAATCTTACAGTCCGCTTCTAATTAATCTTGCAACAATATGCACAGTCATATTTTTATATGAACCGCTGGGGGATTTTAGAATAAATACAGGTTTTCAAATCAAAGAAAAAAGTTTGACCAAGCTGCACAATGGATAATTCAATCCATTAAAAACGGCAATATAAACCCAGATATTGATTGGAGTGTCAATCTTCCAATGGAATATCGCGGCTTGGCAGAAGATGGAAGGGTTTATATAATCCAAAATAATGAGGTTATAAGCATCCTATTCTATCGAGGCGGCGGTATGTTTGAATATTCTCCAAGCTATGTCTATCGATCTGACAATATAACGCCACCATTTGAAGATTTTGCAGAGACGGTTTGTGTAAAACGGTTACGTCCTTACTGGTATGATTGTTATTAATTGAACAAGATAGCTTTTGCAAGCCCTCACCCGCTACAATCCTCCTACTTACTCAGGAAAAATAAATGACAACTCCTCAATCTTCCTCCACCTTACTGAAACCCGTCAAGCCGGTTGGCATTGTCGGCTATGGTTCGTATGTGCCGCGCTTCCGTTTGCCCGCCAAGGAAGTCGCCCGCGTATGGACGGGCAAGACCAGTGGACTTCCCATAAAGGAAAAAGCCGTGCCGGGTCTGGACGAAGACGTGATCACCATGTCCATTGAGGCGGCGCGGAATGCGATGATGCGCGCTCAGATCGACCCGACCGAACTCCGCGCTGTGTGGGTCGGCTCCGAGTCGCATCCGTATGCGGTCAAGCCAACCTCAACTTTAGTCGCCGAAGCCATCGGCGCCGTCCCAAACACTCAAGCTGCAGATTGGGAATTCGCCTGTAAAGCGGGTACCGAAGCGCTCGTCGCGGCGATGGGCTTGGTCGGCTCGGGCATGGGTCACTACGCCATGGCAATCGGCATGGACACCGCGCAAGGCAAGCCCGGCGACGCGCTCGAATACACCGCAGGTGCGGGCGGCGGCGCATACATCGTCGGTCCCGCCGAAGAGTCGCTGGCGGTCATTAATGCCTCCTATTCCTACGTCACTGATACGCCTGATTTCTGGCGACGTGAATATCAAAAATATCCCGAACATGGCATGCGCTTCACAGGCGAACCCGCCTACTTCAAACACGTCAGCGAAGCCGCCACACATCTCATGGAAGCCAGCGGCACCACCGCTAAAGATTACAAGTGGGCGGTCTTCCACCAGCCCAACACCAAATTCCCGCAGCGGGTCGCGGGTCAACTCGGCTTTTCGATGGATCAAATTGAGCCGGGTCTGCTCGTGCCCATTATTGGGAATACCTATGCAGGCGCGGCGATGATCGGTTTGACTGCGACTCTCGACATTGCCCAACCCGGGGATCGAATTCTCGTCGTCTCTTTCGGGTCCGGGGCTGGGTCAGACGCCTTCGACATCACCGTCACTGATAAAGCACCTGCCAGACAAAACCTCGCCACCAAGACTCGCGAATACATCGCACGCCGCACCGAAATTGATTACGCGACCTACGTCCGCTTCCGTGGCAAGTTGGCGATGAAGTAATTTCGTAGGGGCGGGGTAACCCCGCCCCTACTTACAATGATGGGAAAAATCTAAATGGCATTCTTCGACCTCTCTCTCGATGAATTAAAAAAATACAAACCCGCCCGCACCGAGCCCGCGGACTTTGACTCGTTCTGGGCGAACACCCTCGCCGAAGCGCGGTCTTTTCCGCTCGATGCAAAATTTGAGCGCGTGGATTATGGTCTCGTCGCGCAGGAAACCTTCGATGTCACCTTCAATGGCTTTGGCGGGCAACCCGTCAAAGGTTGGTTGATCCTGCCCGCACAGCGCAAAGAGAAATTGCCCGTCGTGGTGGAATTCATCGGCTATGGCGGCGGACGTCAATTCGGGTTCAACTGGTTGCTTTGGGCAAGCGCGGGTTATGCTCACTTTGTAATGGACACACGCGGACAAGGCAGCACCTGGTCACATGGTGATACACCCGATCTATACGGCGACGGCGGCAATGCGCATTATCCCGGCAGCATGACCAAAGGCATTCTCGACCCGCAACATTATTACTATCGCAGAGTGTTCACAGATGCAGTCAGAGCTGTCGAAACAGCAACCAGCCACCCCGAAGTGGATGAGGCGCGAGTCGCAGTGACAGGCGGTTCGCAAGGCGGAGGAATCTCCATCGCCGCGGCGGGACTCGTTCCCAATGTCAAAGTCGCCATGCCCGACGTGCCGTTCCTGTGTCACTATCGCCGCGCCACCGAGATCAGCGACGCGTATCCGTATAAAGAGATCGGTGAGTATTGCCATGTTCATCGCGACAAGATCGAAACGGTCTTCAATACACTTTCGTATTTCGATGGCGTGAATTTTGCCGCACGTGCGAAAGCCAAAACTTTATTCTCGGTCGCGCTCATGGATCAAGTCTGCCCGCCATCTACTGTGTATGCGGCATACAATCACTGGGCTGGCGAAAAAGATATCAAGACATATACCTATAACGGTCATGAAGGCGGGCAAAGTTTTCACGACCTTGAGAAATTAAGGTTGTTGAAAAATCTTTGGAGATAATATGTTATCTGAAACCGTTCAGCTTGAAAAACTGCGTCAAAAGATCGAAGACTTGAGAGAACGATCTGGAGATCGCGCGAATTACATTGACTATGGAAAACCCAGCCCCGCGCAGTTAAAGGAAGCTCAGGAAACCCTCAAGAAACTGGATGTTGAGATCAAGGCTGGGCAAGCCGAATTAAAGCAATCGCTCGACACTCTTCGGGCACAACAACCACAAGTCATCGAAGAATGGGTCAAATATCATGTTAGCCTGCTCGAAAAGGTTATTGGAGACCCTTCAACAGACAGAGATGCGGGCACGCGTAAATATGTGGCGAAAGAAACCATCGAAGAGTGGAACAAGTTACTCGCAGGGCAAACCGATTATGTCAACATCAATGGACATTTCCTAAAAGCCTACAAAAATCATGTCCGCTCGTTCAGTGAACGTTCGCAGATCGGCGAAGCATTTCAGCCAACCTCGGGGCAGGCTGCATCAAATCAGGCGGTATCGAAAGACAAAGCCTGGTGGCAATTTTGGAAGTAAACAAAGGAATCAAATTCAACATGACAGATGTCGTTATTGCAGGCATAGGACAAACCGAAGTTGGCGAGCATTGGGATCTGGGTCTGCGTGACCTGGCTTATGCCGCCATTCATGATGCGATTGAAGATGCGGGCGGGCTCAAGCCACAATCACTTTTTGTGGGCAATATGCTTGCACCCAATCTTTCACGCCAAGCACATGTCGGTGTATTACTCGCTGATTATTCTGGCTTGAACGGCATTGAAGCCGTGACCGTCGAAGCGGCGGGAGCATCGGGCGGAGCGGCGCTTCGTCAAGGCTATCTCGCCGTCGCCAGCGGATTTGTGGATGTGGCGTTGGTTGTGGGCGTGGAAAAATTTACAGACAAAGTTGGCGCGGGTGTGGATGAAGCCCTCGCCACAACTGGCGATGCCGATTATGAAGCCGTGCAAGGCATGACTCCCGCCGCGCAAGCCGCGTTGTTGATGAAGCGTTACATGCACGAGTATGAAGTCCCTGCCGATGGGTTTGCGGGCTTTGCACTTGCGGCTCATGCCCACGGCGCGGGCAACAAAAACGCCATGTTCCGCAAAGCCATCAAGCCAGAGGTGTATGCCAAAGCGGAAATGGTCAGCGATCCGCTCAACATGTTTGATATGGCTCCTAATGCGGATGGCGCTGCCGCGCTCGTTCTGACTCGCCGCGAGCTGCTCCCCACCAGTTGGAAAAATCCTCTCGTGAAGATCGCTGGTTCGGCATCGTCATCTGACACATTGGCGTTGCACGACCGCAAAGATATGTTGTTCTTCGACACGGCGCAAATCTCCGCGGGCAAGGCGATGAAGCAAGTTGGCTTGACTCTCGACGGCATTGATTTCTTTGAGTATCACGATGCATTCAGCATTTTTGCCGCGCTACAACTCGAAGCCGTTGGGTTTGCAATCAAAGGCAAAGGTTGGAAGTTAGCCGCGGATGGCTCGATCGGGTTGAAGGGCAGCATTCCCTGCGCCACAATGGGAGGCATGAAAGCCCGCGGATTCCCCGGCGGAGCTGCGGGCGTGTATCAAGCCGTCGAAGCAGCGATCCAGTTACGAGGTCAAGCCGGAGCGAACCAAGTTGCTGACGCACGGTTCGGGCTGATCCAATCCCTCGGCGGACCGGCATCCACGGCAGTGAGTCACATATTGCAAAGACTTGATTAGACGATAATAGACCGCGGACCACCGACGGCGGACGGCACTTTTTGCGGTCTATCGTCTGCGGTCTGCGGTCATTTTTAACAACGGGGGAATGGACAAGCCAGCAAACAACGCCGCCAGCCCAAACAACAAAGTGGGGACAAGCCAATTGGCGTTGATGATAAAAGCCTGATAGAGCAGAATACCTTGAATACGAAGTTTTGCCAGCGCAACCGGCGGCAGGCTTTGCACTGTGATATAGACAGCGCCAATGGTAAGTGCGATCACCAATGCAATAGCAAAGTCATTCCATGTAACGAGAGCAGGGCGTTTCTCAACCTGAATGCGCGACATCACATTCGCAGTGATGCTGCGAGGCATGGGCGCAAGCGGCTGTGATTTAAGTGCGTCTTCGATCAGCGCATCTTGTTCTAGGCGGTTATCCATGATTCCTCCAGTTGAGCGAGTGACTTACGGAGTTGTTCCTTGGCGCGGAAAATGCCCGTTTTAACGGTACCCAGCGGCAGGTTAAGAGTCGAGGCGATCTCTTCGTAGGAAAGTTCGTTTTGGTATCTGAGCGTAATGAGTAATTGATAATTTGAGTCGAGGTTTTCAATGGCGTGTTGCAAGTGGACTCTCGTTTCGTTTGACTCAAAAATTTGAGCGGGGGTATCGAGATGTGGTTCGGGGATATCTTCCATTACGTCATCGCCGAGATCGTTGAGTGAGCGGCGCAGATTGGGAAGTTTGTTGTAGCACAGGTTGGTGACTATTCTATATAACCAAGTGCGGAATTGGCTCTGCCCCTTAAAGTTGGGCAAAGCCGTCCAGGCGCGCACGAAGGTTTCCTGTGCCAGATCAAGCGCTTCGTTCTCATCTTTGACGACACGCAAGGCAAGGTTGTAGACGTATTGTTGGTGCTCGTTCACCAGCGTTTCGAAGGCTTCGGGGTCGCCTTTTTGAGCTTTTTGAACGAGGATCTGCTCGGAGACAGCCATTTTCTATTGGGTTAGACAGGGAAAGGACGGAAAAGTTTCAATTTTCTCCGTCATTGCGAGGAGGGCGCTTTTCCCGACGAAGCAATCCCCTACTCAGCCTGGAGATTGCTTCGGGCAAAAAACAAGAGCACCCTCGCAATGACAGGTAATTTCGTTGAAACTTTTTTCGAAAACGCCTGTCAAAGTAAGTAGAAACATAACATAAGGAGCAACAAAATGAAAAGACCCGTAGTAATTGGATTATTAGTCGCCGCACTCTTGTTTGTATTGGCAGGGATCGGCGCCATCGTATTTTTTGCTATACGTGGAGCAGACTTTGCGGTATTCGATGTTCCGCTCGTCTCTGCCACAGCAGAAGAGAGCAAGACCCTGAAAGTCGATGCAGATGAGCCTGTGACTCTCAATGTAAATGATGATGCAGGTGATGTGACAGTCGTCGGTGCGGATGTAAAAACGGTGGAGATTCAGATTGTCAAAACCGGCTATGGCAGCAATGACGCCCGCGCAGAAGAAGCCTTGAAAGGCATCAAGTTCGATATCAAACAGAACGGCAACTCCATCACATTGAACTATGAGTTAGATGGACGTCAGACCCGCGAGGTCAACACCGTAGACCTGGTCATCACGGTTCCAACCGATACCGAAGTTGAGCTTGATAATGGCTTTGGCGTGATCGATATCTCTGACCTGAATGGCGATGTAAACATTTCCGGCGATTTCGGGGATGTATCTGTAAAGAATATCGAAGGTCTTCTGACAGTGGATAATGCCAGCGGCGAAGTTGAAATCAGCAATGTGGATGCAGGTTCGCAAGATGTGATGATCGAATCTGATTTTGGCAAGGTCACCATCGACAAAATGAATGGCAAGAATATCAACATCGACTCCAACAGCGGCAGACTCACCCTGACCAACGTTCGCGCTACGGGTGAGCTTTTCACCTCATCAGACTTTGGGAATATCACCATTGAAAATAGTTCCGCTGCATCGGTCACCATCGATTCGAACAGCGGCACGGTGAGCCTCACCAAGGTCAATATCCGCGGCGCATTGATCATCACCTGCGACTTCGGCGATATCGATCTGGTTCAAACCCTTGCTGACTCCTATGACATCGACTCGAACAGCGGCGGCGTCACTGTGGACGGCGCAAAAGGTGCGATCAAGGTGCAAGCGGACTTCGGCAGTATCACGGTTAAAAATGCAGAAGATGTGACTCTTGACCTGCGTTCCAACAGCGGCAGCATCGACTTCAGCGGTTCGCTGGGCAAAGGTCCACATAGCGTTCAATCTGATTTTGGAAGTGTCACGCTCGCCATCCCTGCTGACTCAGCCCTGAACGTGGAACTCAAGACTGATTTTGGCAGCATCAGTTCTGATATTCCGATCACCGTCACACTCACGGGTGATGTGAAGAAAACCTATCAAACCGGGACGATGAATGGAGGCGGCGAAGATATCTTCGTCCGAACCAACAACGGTCCCATTGAGATCATCGCCATCAAGTAAAATTACAGGGCTTGGAGAAATTCCAAGCCCTGATTTTTTGCCCAAGGAACTTTCATGAATGATCTCATCCCCTGCCTCGGCATTGTTGCCATCCTCGCTATTATTTTCGGCTTTCTGGCGTTCAGCCGCTATATGAGTTACAAAGAAACGATCGCGCTTGCCGAAAAGGGCTTGACCCGCCCAGAGAAAAAATCAGGCAAAGGCTTATTGAGATGGGGAATCGCCATCGCCGCGATTGGAATCGCCCTCTCGCTAGGACTCTATCCATTAGGCTTTGACTCAGGCGAGAATTATCCGCTTCATCTCGGACCATGGATGCTGGGTGGCTTCGTTCCGCTTTTTCTTGGCTTAGGGCTGATCCTGATCCATTATTTGACCGAGAAGGATTCTTAATTCGCAGTTTTGATCGCTACAATAAATTCAAGAATCTTTTGCTGAAACTCATTCTTGTTTTGAGTATCGAATAAATCCGTGCCATGTGCCGTGCCAGGGTAGGTCTTCCATTCTTTGGGTTCAGCTGCCAGGTTGAATAATTCCTGGGTCGCTTCGACAGGGACGGTATCATCTTCTTTCGCGGTGATAAATAGTTTGGGGATATTTGAATCGAGGTCACTCGCATCAATGGCAAAACCCCATTGCACAATTTCAGGCGGAGACGCAACAACCACCAAACCAGCTATCTGTGATTCGACGGTCAATTTTGCAGAGGCACATCCACCCAAGCTGGCGCCAACTAAAATAATTTTCTGCGCCCCTTGTTCGCGCATGAAAGCAATTGCTCCGCGCAAGTCGTCTAAAAATTTTTGAATCTCCTCTTCATCCACCCCACCGGATTCACGACATCCACGCCAGAGGTAGGTGAGGGACGTCAATCCTTGCGCAGCGGTGAGTTGGGCAAACTCCCGCCAGCCGGGGTCACAGTTGCCCATCACGGAGAAAATGACAGCCGTATCCCCGGAACCATAAAGCTCACCGTTTATGGTTGCACCATCTGGAGTATCAAACGTGACTGCATGGCTTTCGATAATTTCATCTAACGGTGCAGTGGTGGGGTTCTCAGGCGCAAATGCAGACTCAACGGGTGTGACAGCCAGGTCTTTTGGAGGTGTTGGTTCGATTGGCGATGTTGTAGAACAAGCCTGAAGCACCAGCATGAATGAAAGCGTCCATTGGAGAGAGGGAAGTTTTCTCATGAAAATCAATATAACGAAATCTTATTGGGATGTCACCCCACCAGCGGACTGGTTTATTCTCCAAGACGTTCATGCAAAAAACGGACGACTCACTTTCAGGGGAAAAGGATGATTCAGAAAACAGAATCAGGTATAAAGTCGAATGAGGCGCGGGTCTTTTGTCCCTTCCAATTTTTGACGAGTCGGGGGTAAAATCCAGCAATCTGAAATTATATATAATATATAATCCACAGGAGACCGAATGACAGGATTTACCCCCGGACGACGCTGGCAACCTGCCTTCTCCCCCTTTCAAAAAGATACGTTTGGCGAGCACGCATTGCGCGTGCTTGAATACAGTGTGAAGGGTCCGCTGTTCGGATGCCGTATGTGCGGAAACTGTTTGCTGCAAGAGACTGCGCTGATCTGCCCGATGGAGTGCCCAAAGGGTTTGCGAAATGGTCCGTGCGGCGGCTCGACCTCAGAGGCATGTTACGTGGACCCAAGCCGCCCATGCATTTGGTATAAAATTTATGAACGTTCGTTTGAATGGGGCCGCGAAGACTTATTGCTCGAAGTATTACCGCCGCTCGATTGGGAACAAGTGGGAAAAGATTCGTGGAGCGCAATCTTCAAGAATGTCGGAAAAATCGGTGTAAAGAAAGTGTTTACCGGGTTATTGTCGAAAGAGACTCGTGCGCAAACATGGGATGGGATCTTCCGCCCGGTACGGCAACCTGAATGGTGGCAAGGCGATTCGAAGTATCACGCACCTGCATACACCGAACCCGCTTCAGACTTACAACGGAGGCTGGTGGCTGGCGAATTTGTGGTGACCTGCGAGATCACTCCCCCACTCTCCTCCACTACTGACAAGTTGATCCAAAATATCGACATGGTGAAGAGTCTTGTTACGGCGGTGAATTTCACTGACAATCAATCTGCCGTGCCGCGTATGTCTTCGTGGGCATGCAGCCAAATTGCCATGGAACAAGGCGCCGAGCCGGTGCTGCAAATGTCTGCGCGCAATCGTTCGCGTGGAAGTGTGCAAAGTGAGATCATCGGCGCGACGGCGTTGGGTGTGCGGAATGTTCTATGTGTTACCGGCGACAGCGCCAAACTCTCACCGGGTCCGCGGGACAATATGCAGATCAATGACCTAGATGCGATTCAGATGTTATGGGTTCTGCGAAGAATGCGTGATGAAGGCAGATATTTGGATGGGCGCGAGATCAAGAATCCGCCGATGTTCTTTTTGGGAGCGGCAGCTTCACCATTTTCATCCAATGTGAAATTTCAGGCATTGCGCGAGCAAAAGAAGGTCAATGCAGGGGCACAGTTCTTCCAAACCAATTTGATCTTCGATGTGGACGGCATGGAAACCTGGTTGAATGAACTTGCCAAACGAAATGTACTGGATAAAGTTTATATTCTGGCTGGGGTCACTCCCATTAAAAGTTTGAAAATGGCACAAAAACTGGCAGATGTGCCGGGAGTTTATCTTCCGAAGAAGATTTTGCAACGTATGGAAGTTGCAGATAGAAACGGAAATGCACAAGAAGAAGGCATTCAGATCGCATTGGAAATCATTGGTAAAATTAAAACCTACGAGAAACAAGGGATTAGTGGTATCCATCTCATGCCTGTGGGTTGGGACAATGTCATTCCGCGAATTGTGAACGAAGCAGGCATACAACCAAAGCTATCAACTTACAACCTTACCTCACAGGAGCGGAAGCATGCATACCATCTTGAAAAGTAGTTCGAAAGAAGTCATCATTGGGGAAGATAAGCCTTTCGTCATCATTGGCGAGAAGATCAACCCGACGGGGATCAAGAAATTGGGGCAGGCGCTTGTAGACCAGAACTTCGAGTACGTCAAACAACTAGCACTAAGGCAGGTTGCCTGGGGTGCCGATGTGTTGGATGTGAATGTTGGGCACCCGCAGATCGACGAAGTGACAATCATGCCAAAGGTGGTGGAAGCGATCCTGTCTGTAGTGGATGTTCCGTTGTGCATCGACTCAAATGAGCCGAAGATCCTGGAAGCGGGATTGAAAGTCTCGCCGGGTAAGCCGTTGGTGAATTCGGTCAATGGAGAAGACAAGCAACTGGCGACTGTGCTGCCCATCGTCAAAGATCGAGGCGCGGCGGTGATCGGGATGGCGATCGGGAACGAGGGCATCCCCGCCACTGCAGAAGGTCGCCTTGCCGCAGCAGGGAAAGTCATTGAGCATGCAACAAGAATCGGTATTCCGATCGAGGATATTGTGATCGACCCGCTGGTGATGACGATCGGTCATAACAGCCAGGCTGCGCTGGTGACCTTGAAATCGATCGAGCTGATCAAAAAAGAATATGGGGTGAATATGAGTCTTGGCGCGAGCAATGTCTCGTTCGGCTTGCCTGACCGTCACTCAGTGAACAGTGCGTTCCTGGCACTGGCAACTCAAATGGGTGTGACCACATCCATTACTGACCCGATCAAGTTGGGGAATTCGATCAAGGCAATCGATCTGTTGCTGGGCAGGGATGCAAACTCAATGCGCTATTTGAAATATTTCCGTGCGACGGAGAAGTTGCGCGAGCAGGAAGCGGCAGCGAAGGGGTAGTAATTGGTGATTGGTAATTGGTAAAAGCATCCGATTGGTTTTGACATAACGGTGGATAAGAATTGCCGTCTAGTCGATCAAGCGGATGCTTTTTGAATTTAATTTGAAATTATTTTCATTGAGTTCAAGAACATCATTCTCAAAGCCGAAGAAGGTGTAGAAACGAGTATTAGATTGATGTGCTTCAAGCAAAAGTGAAATTGCTGGTTCTTTGTGGGCGTAGTAACGGGAACGCCAACCATAGGTGGAGGTGGGGTCGGCGCGCAGGGTGGTGAATTTGCCTCCGCCGCTCAATAAACCAGTTTGGATTTTGTATGTACTCGCTTCGTAATTCAAGAGAAGCGAGTTTTCTTTTTGTATGAAGGGTACATCGTTCAAGAGCCAATGCAGAGTGTAGTGATGCGATTCATTCGCTTCGAGGTTGTCAATAACCAGCCACCTGTCCCCTTCCAATGCCATGACCGTGCGTTTGTGGTGGACGGGTTTGTAGCCGTCGTGTTCGCCTTGCCAGAAATTTTCGGATTGCTTGAGGACTTTGCCTTTTGCCCAATTTGTCCACGTGAAACGACTGACGAGGGTCATTTGGTCTTTGCCGTCTACAGTCACCGTGTTATGCGCGGAGGTGCGGGCGAGTCCGTTACGCCAGATGTTTTCGCCGGTGTAGAGATAGGTTCCGGCATCGATGGCGATGTTGTGCTCCCCCATCCACAAGTCCATGTGGAGTTGGTCGGCGTGCGAGGGGCGGGAGGTGAAGTCGGTGCAACGGAGGATGGCGCGGGAGTTGGTGTTGCGGAGGATGTAGGTGCCGCCTTGGGGGAAATTTTTACCGCGAAGCTCGCTAAGGGCGCTAAGAAAAACCTGTTCTTGCTTCGCGTTCTTTGCGCTCTTAGCGGTTAATTGCTCTCCACAAATCCAGAAGACATCTTCGTCCCAAGCACCGGGTTCGAAGATGGGTTGACCGGTGGTGATGATCGAACCCAATTGCAACAGCGGACGATAGTCTGTGAAGTCGCAGTTGTTGAGGGGCAGGACTAATGCGCCGTCGTTGGAGCCGTAGACGGGCATGTGTCCGGTGGCGGGGTTGATGAGGTGGGAGAGGAAAGTAATAGATTTGGAGATTGAGGTCTTAAGGGAAGTGGAAAGTGGAAAGTGGGTGATGTCGCCGAGACGAATTGCATAAAGGTAGAGATGCAATATGAAACGATGATAGTTGAGGGAGTACATGGCATAACTGCCGTCGGGGAAGATTTGTTTGGTGGCTTCTTCTTCGAGCAGGCGTTTGCCGAGGTTGAAATATGTTTGCGCTTCTTTGAGTTCGGGGAATAATAGACCAACCATCCAGAGACCGAAGGCTTCGCTGATGGTGTGGTTGCTGCGGGTGGAGATGGCGTAGCCAATGTTGGCGTGAATCCGTTCGGCTTGGGCGGCGACGTAAGTGGTAAATTGGGAAATTTGTAGATTGGTAGTTTGGGGCGAGTGGATGAAGGCGTAGAAGCCGAATGTCCATGCCATGAGACGCAGGGCGATCTCTTGTCCGTCTTTCCAGTTGGCGCCGGTGTTGGGGCGATTGTGTTTCGCCCAGTCTTGAATGAGTTGCCAAAAGGCTTGGGGGTATTTTTCGTCTTGGGTGGCAGCATAGGCGCGGACGAGGGTGTAGACGAAGGCGAAGCGGTTCGGTTCCCAGATGAATTTGATGTCTGCCGTGGAGTCGTCGGAGATTTGGTACCAGTGTAAGTTAGTTGGTAATCGGTGATTGGTAATTGGGTCTTTGTGCCAATTGGGAGGGAAGCCGGTTTGGTGATATTCGTGGGAGAAGTATTTGAGTTCGCCGTTGAGAAGACGGTTTGATTCTTCAATGGCGTTTGTCACGTAATCAGGGCGGGGGGACCCCGCCCCTACGGTGGGAAAAAATTTTGGGGCGTTTGTTTTGCGCAATGTGGCGTAGGAGTCTGAGTCGGAGGGGATGGAGGGGTGGATCCAATGTTTGAGCGGACGGTCATCCCATGCGTATTGCGGGGTTTGCAGGCGGATGAGTCCGGTGCGGAGGCGGAAGGCGTAGGCGAGGCGAAAGGCTGACCAACGTGGACCCAGTTCGAGGAAGAGCGAGGCGAGGGTTTTAATCCGATGGGACGCGGACGAGCGCGGAAAACGCGGATAAAAAATCAGCGTCTATCTGCGTTTATCCGCGTCCTATTTTAGTTGTATAACGAGAAAGAGCAAACCAGAGTAATGGAAGTCCAATAATAATTAAGGGCGGGGCATAGGGTTGTCCCCAGGACCAGGCGTAGGCGAGGGCGGCAGCGAGGAGGGTGAGCAGGATGTAGAGGGCGCTGACTTGGGCGTGTTTGTAGCCGCCGATGACGAGACGTTGATAGAGGTGGGTGCGATGCGCGGCGAAGACGTTCTCGCGTTTGAGGGCGCGGCGGATGAAGGTGATGCCCGCGTCCATGATGAAGGTCCACATCAGGAGGGTGCCGAGCATGAGGGCGTCGCCGCCTTCGCTGGCGGAGAGGAGCGGGAGGACGGCAAAGGTGTAACCGAGGAAGGTGCTGCCTGCGTCGCCCATGAAAATTTTGGCAGGCGACCAGTTGTGAAAGAGGAAGCCCAAACTGCCCCCAGCGATGGCGAGCGCGACCCAAAAGACAAAGTTGTGACTTGTGCGTGTGGCGAGGAACATCCAACCGAGCGCGGCAGAGAGCGCGACCCCGCCTGCAATGCCGTCGATACCGTCCATGAAGTTGTAGGCGTTGGTGAGACCGACGATCCAGAGGATGGTGATGATGAAGCCGACGATACCGAGCGGAAGTTGCCCGAAGAGCGGAATGGTGACCGATTTAAAATAGCCCATGCCGAGCACAGAGGCGAGCGCGACCAAGCCTTGCACGGCAAAGCGGACTCGCGGGCTGAGCGAATGGACGTCGTCTCGCCAGCCGAGGTAGGCAATGACCGCGCCACAGACGAGGTAGATGAGGCTATGAGTGAGGTTGGATTGGAAGGCGGCGACACATCCTGCCGCAAGGACGACGATGACAATAGCCACGCCCCCACCGCGCGGAGTGGGCGCGGAATGGGAACTGCGTTCGTTGGGATGGTCCATGATGTGGCGACGTTCGGCGTATTGACGGATGATCCACACGCCGAGGGCGGAGAGGATGGTGAGGAGCGCGAAGATGAGGATGGAAGTCACGGAAAATTTCAACTTAACGCGGACCTAAAAACTTATCCCCATTGAGATGAATCATATGGGAAGGCATTTCGGCAATCCAAACTTCGGTTTCCCAAGCAATGTCGCTTGAATACTTTTTGTAGGTTGCAAAATCTAAGAAAGCTGTCACATAGATTTTTCCAGCTTTACTATTCGCGAAAAGTTTTTCAAGTTCAAAATGTCGTTTAGGAGAGACTGGGCCATGTGCTGTTACCGCCTCAATCAAAAACAGCCATTTACGTTTCGCATCATATAAAACCACATCAGGGAATTTTCCGTGTTCAGAGACAGAAATACCAATTTTCTTAAAGGCAGGTTCATCAAGAATAAGTGTTTTCTTGGCAGTATCGCCCAAATAAATCAATTTTGCTCCCGGCGCAAAGCGTGGACCGAATTCTTCAACAATTGCCACCTCCAGTTTGTTATGCTTTCCGGGGGAGAGTTTGTATTCAATCCCCTCGGCAACCTGCAAAGGGATTTTTGTTTGTTCTTTAGCTTTTTGATAAACGTCCAACAACTTTCCTTGTTGGTCAATGAACTTCTTAAGTTGCAGCTGCCATTTAGAACTGCCGTAAGAATGAAACACTGCCAGAGCAGCTTCGGACAATTTATAGTTCGTTAATCCGCTATTAGTCGGACGAGAAGGATCATCTTCGTTTCGAAGCACGATGCCAGCCTGTTCAAATTGATGCAACACCTTACGACGTATGGTCTCGCGACTGTTTTCTGCATATTCGCGCCCATATCTCTGTTTTATTTCGACCAAAATATCATGAACTCGAAGCATGGGGTTTGTTGCTTCTCGCCATTGTGTTCTTTCAGATAATTGCGCCAAAGATAACAGTGTCAAAGCAGATACTTCATTCTGTTGAGCAGAGGGCAGCCCAAGTGCCTCCAAAATTTCTTGAGCCTGTTCGATTTTTCCCATAGTAATTCTTGTCTCCTGTATCATTGGAAAATCTTCTGTAAGCAATTTTGACGCTGAGAGTATAGAGAAGATAATATTCTCTATTTTTTCTGGTGTATCTGCCTGAGCTTTTTGAATTTTCTCACCAATGTTCTTTACTACCTCCAACGGGGGAATAGGCAATATCCTTAGCTCCGCCGCATTGACTTGAGTATTGCCGTTCACGATCCGAAAATAACGATCGATGATTGCGCTATTCAACACAGCAGAAAGACCGATGGTTTCAGAATTAGAAAGAGCCCTCGTTTTTTTAAATATCACATTTAAATGGTTCTCAAATCCGATTTGTTCAAACTCAAACTCTTCATGAATAAATGGAGCGGAAATCAGGCGACGACGATCTTCCTTTGCGCTAAAACGTCGCAATAAAACATAATTTGCATTTGGCACAAGTAAAGAAGGGTCGTTTACTGAAATCGCTTGTGGCTTATCGAAGCCTTCAAGTGGATATTTAACCTGATAGGATTTAACATTCTGCATCCACAGCAAAGGGGCGGTTCCGTTTCCTTCCTTAACTCGTTCTTTCAGTAACTGCTTGGCTCGAAAAGGTACAACTCGCCCTGTTGAAACTTGGAAATCAAGTTTTTCGAGCGTATCTTTCCACTTATCAACAGTATCTAAGATTTGCTCATCAAGCATTCCTGTCGGTAGTCGAAATTGGAGAAGCCCATTGTGGTCGCTCAAAAAATGTTTATAAGAAACTTGGCGGGAAATAATTCCTTCTTCCAAATTTTTATCGTCATTGGACGATGAAATATTTATATAACCAGCCCAATATCTATTCTCTTGCGGTTGAGATAATTTCTCAAAAGAAAAAATTACGTTTTCCTGAAGAACTGCATCATTTTTGAAAACATCATTGCGCGATTGAAAAACATGAAGCGAGAATGGAGTGACATCCTTAAGCAAGTCACGGCGAAATTCTGAAAAATAGACACCTGAGCAGAAACTACGCGGAACAATAAAAGTCGCTTTGCCCTCTGGCAAAAGTAATTTTGCAGAAAGAGCCATAAACAATGTGTAGATATTTGTATGTCCGTTTAATTTTCCATAAACGGCTTTTACACGTCTGTCTTCTGCATTGAGTTTGAAATAAGGCGGATTACTAATTATATGAGTAAAAGCCTTTTTACTTGATTTGCCCGAATCAAATAAAGAGGGTTGATCGTCAGGAAGGCATGCAAGCACAAAATCTTCCTGAAGCACCTGCCAATTAATCTTTACCCCAACCTTGTTGGCTTCCTTGCTCGCAAACCTCAAAGTTTCCCGACTTAAATCACACAATTCTTTATCTATTTCATAAGCAGTAATTGATATTTCAAGTGGACGTTTCTCAGCAATCAACCGATCAATTACTGCACAAACCAATATCCCAGAGCCAATTGCAGGCTCAAGTAATGACGCACCATTCTGAATTTGACCCAACTGCTTTGCCATATGACGAGCAACAGATGGAGGCGTGAAAAATTGCCCGTTTTCCTTGAGAATATCCGCGTTCCGCTTTTCAAGGATACGTTTTCCCCGTTCATAGCTGAGAGAAACTAAATCAGTAAAGTCCATTAATTGAATTATACCTTCCCCCAATACTTCACAAACTGAAGCCTAGGGCTTCAGCTACCTCACAACCTCCCTCACCTGCAAATCGGAGTAGGCGACGCCTAGATTCGTCTCGCCGTTGGGTTCACAGACGAGGTGCAATTTGCCCATCTTGTAGCGATTGTCTTTGAGGGAGGTTGCCAGCACGCCGTTGAGGTACACACGCATTTTCTCGCCGTCCATGATGACGCGCAGGCGGTTGGTCACGTCCCTGCCTTTGCGGAGGGAGGCGTGAGAGGTCCAGTCTACGAGGGTATTCCATTTCAAGTCATTGCTGTTTGGCTGAGTCGTAAAATAGCCGATGTTATACGACCCAAGCGGGGAAATATAAACGGCATATCCACCTTCATTGGTCATGCGCGGATACAGCCCGGCTGTGATGAGTTTCTCGTCACCTTCGGTGAATTTGATGCTGACGCTGGCGTCAAAGTCATCTAAAAAGCCGGAAGAGATCAGAACGTAATAGGAATTGAGGCGCGGCTTGTACAGTCCGCGCAGTTCGGGGGGATTGCCTTTGTGAAACGTCAGCTCGCCATCGCGGACAATTTCCCAGCCTGGCAAGGTTTCGTTTGCAAAGTCCGCGCCGAGGAGCAGGTCACCCATGTCTGGTTCGGGTGTGGCGGTCGTGGACATACGAAAGGTCGTGCCGCAAAATTCACAAGTGGCGAAGTCATTTTTTAGGGACGCAGCAGAGAGAGTCCCACCGCAGTTGGGGCAATTGAGTGCTTTCATGATGTGGAATTATACGATAGGGATGGTCAAATTTAGGATTTCAATTTGGAGTGCAGCAAGAATCTTTTTAAGCCACAGAGGTCACAGAGACTCTGAGAAAAAATCTCTTAATCCTCTGTGACCTCTGTGGCAAGATAATTTTTCCCCTTTCAACAGACTAGACCAAGTCCTTCGTCATAAAATAGCGTTGATGTCCATTCGGGAAGTCTTTGAGTTCGCCATAGACTCGATAGCCTTGCTTTTTATAAAACTCTGGCGCTTGAAAACTGAAGGTATCGAGATAGACGTGTTGGGCACCTTGTTTCTTTGCTTCTTCTTCGGCAAGTGTCAGCAGACGCGCCCCGTAGCCTTTGCGGCGCAAGTCAGGTCGCAACCACATCAGGTCGATGTAGAGCCAGTTCCAATAAACTAGGGCGATAACTCCGCCCGCGATCTTCTCTTCTGCATCGTAGACGACGAAACAAACCCGCTTCGCATTCTCCGCTCCGGCTTGTTCTTCGTTGAAAGAGTTGATTCCACCGCCGATAACTTCCCAAATGGGATCTTCGATCTTCTCGACTTGCTTGATCTGATAGTTTTCCATGGTTTCCTCCGCTCTTTCATCATACACCCATTACAAGTCAGAAAGCAAAACACATCCTATGCATGTGCCCGTTAGGGTAAGCGCTCTCGCTCGCACACTTAGTAGTTTGCCTTTATCAAATTTGAGATCAACTCGCTTAGTTTTTTTAAGTTTGCAGGCTTACTCACGTATTCGGTTGCGCCAGCCTCGAGGCAGCGTTCGCGGTCGCCGGTCATGGCTAGGGCTGTAAGAGCAATGATGGGCACGGTTGCGAAGCGCGAGTCGGCTCGCAGTCGGCGGGTGGCGACCAGCCCATCCATGATTGGCATTTGGATATCCATCAGGATGAGATCTGGTGAGGTCTCTTTTGCCTTTTCAAGAGCTTCCTGCCCGTTCTTGGCATAGATCATTTCATAGCCCTTATGTTCAAGGTAATCACCTAGAATAATAATGTTCGAATCGGTATCTTCAGCGAGTAAGATCTTGCCCTGAGTTGCTCCGCTCTGCCGGGCGGGTACAACATATTCAGGAATTATCGGTTTTTCCTTTTGTTCTTCTGAGACGATCATATTTCTACCGAGGATACAAACTGTAAATGTGCTGCCCTTGCCTACTTCACTTTGAACCGTGACACCACCGCCATGTAGTTCTGCCAGCTTTTGCACTAAGGCAAGCCCAAGCCCAGTACCTTCATGCTGGCGTGTCAGGCTACTATCTACCTGAGTAAAGGGTTTAAACAAGCGCAAGAGATCTTCTCGTGAAATGCCAATGCCGGTATCTTCGACTGCAAAGTCGACGCAATCCTTCGCTGGGTCTGCTTTTACACGCAAAGTTACTTTGCCATGATTTGGGGTGAATTTGACGGCATTGCTCAACAAGTTCACCAGAATTTGTTTCAGACGGCGTTGATCGGCGATCACGTAGGGATAGGTCATATCCTGCTCAAAAGAGAGTTGAATGTTCTTATTGAGCGCCATCTGCTTGACAAACATCAGGCTCGATTGGCATAACTCTGAAATGACCACATTCTCGAGAGTGACATCCAGCTTGCCTGCTTCGATCTTGGCAAGGTCGAGCAGGTCATTGATCAGCCCAAGCAGATGTTTGCCGCTGTGTTCAATGGAGCTGATATATTTGTTCTGCCGTTCACTCAGGGAGCCAAATTGACCGCTGAGCAGGATCTCAGAAAACCCGAGGATGCTATTAAGCGGGGTTCGCAATTCATGGCTCATATTTGCCAGGAACTCATCTTTCACCAAGAGTGCCCGCTCTAATTCTTTGTTGATATTTTTCAAGGCTTCTTCTGCTGCTTTGCGTTCGGCAATATCACGC
>JAFLCF010000041.1 GCA_017303735.1 Anaerolineae bacterium | reverse complement strand
TCTCCACCTTGACCGGACCCGCATCCAAGGTCGGGTAGTTCACCCGATAGCTGGCACCCGGAGCAATGTTGACCGTCTCCTGCAAGACCCCCCCGATCGTGATCGCCACTGTGGCTGTCGTAGTGTCGACATTCCCAATGCGCAGTTGAGCATCCAGGAGTGGCGACAGATCGTTGTAGTGGGGCAGGTAGTAGGTATCGGACAATTGCTCGGCGGGGATACCCATCAACTGTGCAAAGCTGGTGCTGGAGAGCAAGCCGGTTTGTTGGTTGTTCCAAGCTTCGCGCAGGGCGGCGATGATTGGTGCGCCACTTATACTCTCGATCTTGACCGGACCGGCATCTAGGGTTGGGTAGTTCACGCGCTGGCTAGCTGAAGTTGCGAGGTAATAATCACTTATAAAATTCCCTCCAATCGTAACATCTACTCGTGAACCCACATACACCGGAATAGGTCCATAGGCATTATTAGTTTCTGCAACCTCATTCACTTGGCAAGATGGATCGGCATATAAGTAGATATTATAAGAACCGGCTGGTAAACCTGTGCGAATAATACCGTCATATATTGGGTCACTGTATTGTGCTTCAGGATAGTTGATCTCAACATCGTAAGTCGAAGTAGCGCCAGCTGCCAAACCTGGCAAAAATTGAAATGGATGATAATTACCGCGTTCTGTAAGAACTTCAGTAGCTACCGGATTAATCTGATTATTCGGGTCATAATATACGCATCCTGCGCCATTTTGCGCACTTGCGTTCGTAACTTTATAGCCTTGATAATCGGTCGTCTCGCCTAAAGTCAAGGTCACCGGGTATCCGGGAGGAAGGGCGATTCCATCGGAGTCATGGTCGGCTCCATAATTTGGTTTGTCATCCAAAAACACACTTGTATAAAATTGGAGGCTTGAAACCCCCCCCCCCACACCGCCTTGATTCTGAATGGTCATACGAACCCAAAAGGTCTCATTAGGTTCGGGTTTGGTGATCACAGCAGATTTGTCCGCATTGCGAAGTTCATAGCCAATAATGCGCAGATCTGCTTTGGCATTAACGTCAGAGGTAACGGACCAAGTATTATTATCAGGGTCATCATCTGAACCGCCGCCAGAAACAACTGCCTTGGTAATGACCTCGGGCAATGCCCCTACCAGTACGGTCACAGTCACAGTGATATCAGAGTAGCTTTCGCCATTATTTAAGAAGTCAGAGCGCGTACAGGATAGGGTGCCCAAGGTGCAGTTCCAGTCGGTTCCGCTGATGGAGGTAACTGTCAATCCGATTGGTACTGTATCTTCTGAAAAGACCACCGTCGCAGGTCCGGTGGTAGGAATATCACCAATATTGCTCACCGTGATAGTGAAAGTTCTGCCAGTTTCAAGCGGAATTAAGTTCCCACCATTAAGAACCATATTTACAGTAAGATTAGGCAGACCAGCGGCACGCGTAGGCGATGTAGTCAGAAAAGACAACACCAGCAAGCTAACGAGAATGGCACGAAAGCCGCGATCTACTATATGTATAAATTGTTTTTTAAAATTCATGGTCTTCAAACCTTTCTTTAACTCGGTCAGGAAAATTCCACGTTAACATGAGTGCTAAAAATCTGCTTCATAATATTAAGAGTTAATTGATCTTTATGCACTACGATCAATTCATTATATAACAATTCAGGACTGGAGAGATTTTCTGTTCTGTAAGGGTAATGTCGCCCATACAAAAAAAATCTTTCAATTCTGCAAGCCTATTCCCCCATTGCCAAACGCAGAGAGTCCTCCCAGGCAGGCAGCGAAAGCCCAAATGTCCTCTCAAATTTTGTGCAATCCAAAGCAGTTTTCAGAGGGCGTAAGGCTGGGGTCGGGAAATCAGCTGTCAGGGCGGGTTCGAGGCGTTTGGTCACCTGCTCGTTAAAACGGGGATCGAATCGCAAGATCGCTTTTGCAAAATCAAGCCGAGAGACGCTCCCTGCTCCACCCAAATGACAGACGCCGCTGCGCTCCCCAAAATACATCTGCAGATCGGGCTTGCCTTGAGCCACCATCCCAGATATCGCTTGCGCCAACATACGCGCACAAGTGGGGCTTCCTATTTGATCCGAAACGATCTTGAGAGTTTCCTGCTTTCGCGACCAGGCAAGAATCTTTGTGACAAAACTATCTCCTCGCAGGCTATACACCCAGCTCGTACGCAGGATGACATACGCGCCTCCCACCTGACCGATAGCCTGCTCGCCCACCAATTTGCTTTGACCATACACGTTGAGCGGATTCGTCTCATCTTCTTCAATGTAAGGAGTGTCCTTCTTGCCATCAAAGACGTAATCAGTCGAGACGTGGATAAATGGGGCGTTGAGCTTGCGCGCCTCTTCTGCCATGATGCCCGGCGCTTTTGCATTGATCGTCATCGCAAGATCCGGCTCGGCTTCCGCCCGGTCGACGGCGGTATATGCCGAGGCATTTACGATGACCTGTGGCTTTACCTCACGGATGATCTTTGCCAGCTCATCCAGGCGGGTCAAGTCCAAGTCCTTGGGACCCATTGCATATATCTCACCCAAAGGAGACAAGGTGCGATGTGCCTCCCAACCTAATTGCCCGGTCTTCCCAAATAAAAGGATTTTCATCGAGGTCTTTACTTCTCCTGCGCCAGTCGTAATAGATAATCGCCATATCCATTCCTCCCTAATTTTTCAGCCAGCTTCTTGAGTTGCTCCTGGCTGATGAATCCTTTTCGGTAGGCGATCTCTTCCGGCGAGGAGATCATTAATCCCTGCCGTTCTTCTACAGCCTGCACAAAGTTTGAGGCTTGTAACAAGGACTCGTGCGTGCCTGCGTCCAGCCATGCCACCCCACGCCCAAGCGAAGTCACGTTCAACTCACCCATCTCCAAATAAACGCGGTTGAGATCGGTGATCTCGATTTCTCCACGTGGTGAAGGTTTAAGGGCTTTGGCAAACTCGACCACACGCTCATCGTAAAAATACAATCCAGGTACGGCATATTTTGAACGCGGCTGATTGGGTTTTTCTTCCAAGCTGATCGCCTTGCCAGTTTCATCAAATTCGACCACACCATAGCGTTCGGGGTCATGCACGGGGTAGGCAAAGACCAATGCGCCTTTTTCAAGTTGGGCGGCTTGTTGAAGCTGTTCCGGCAAGCCATGCCCAAAGAAAATATTATCACCCAAAATCAAGCAGGCTTTTTCACCTTGGATGAAATCCTCTCCCACAATGAAGGCGTCTGCCAGACCACGCGGCTCTGCTTGCTCGGCATAGGAGAATTCCATGCCCCACCCCGTACCATCACCTAGTAATCTTCTAAAGCCTGGCAGATCTTCGGGGGAACTAATGACCAAAATGTCGCGGATGCCCGCCAGCATAAGCATGGAGAGCGGATAGTAAATCATTGGTTTATCGTACACTGGCAGAATCTGCTTGCTAACCGCCAGAGTTAATGGATAGAGGCGTGTGCCGCGTCCACCCGCGAGAATAATGCCCTTCATATTTAGCTCCTATTCCATTTCATCGTGATTTGTAATTCGCATCCATCCAGCCTTTATACTCCTGCTGATGGCGGATGGCAGCCACCCATTCGGGATGTGCAAGATACCACTGCACTGTATCTAGCAACCCTTGGGTGAGGTTATGGCGCGGATGCCAGCCTAATTCCGTGCTGATCTTGTGTGTGTCCATGTCATAACGACGGTCATGCCCAGGTCGGTCGGTTACGAATTGGATCAGGTTGCGATGCGGTTTGTGCGCCGGGTTGGAATCGATCTCGTCGAGAATATCGCAGATGGTTTCCACAATGGTCAGGTTGGCTGGCTGATTCTCACCGCCAATGTTATAGGTCTCACCCGTATGCCCTTTCGTCAACACAAGGTGGATCGCTTCGCAATGATCTTCCACATGCAGCCAGTCACGGATCTGTTGACCGTCACCGTATACAGGCAGGGGTTTTCCTTCCATGGCGTTGAGAATGATCACAGGGATGAGCTTTTCGGGAAACTGATAGGGACCGTAATTATTGGAGCAATTGGTTATGGTAAAAGGAAGTCCGTATGTATGCCCATACGAGCGGACAAGATGATCGCTGGATGCCTTGGAAGCCGCATATGGAGAATTGGGCGCATAGGGTGTGTCTTCTGTCCATGCAGGTTCGCCGGGTTTCAACGAACCGAACACCTCATCAGTAGAAACATGATGGAAACGCACGCTCTCCAACGGAATACTCTTGTCTTTGATCCAGTAATTCCGTGCGGCTTCGAGCATCGTGAAAGTCCCCATCACATTCGTCTCAACAAACTGACGAGGTCCTAAAATGGATCGATCTACATGTGATTCGGCAGCAAAGTGAACAATGGTATCGATCTGATGTTCACGCAGCACTGCATCCACCTGTTGGTCGTTACATATGTTTCCCTGCACGAAATGATAACGCGGGTCATCTGCCACATCTGCCAGACTATTGAGATTGCCGGCATAAGTCAGTGCATCAAAGTTAATTAATTTGATATTTTTTTCGGTACGAAGTAAATAATGAATAAAGTTCGAGCCAATGAACCCGGCGCCACCAGTGACCATTACATTTTTCATAACAAATCCTTTAGTCAAAAATCTCGGCATCTGCCAAAAGCTTGCCGACTACATCTTTTTGTGAGAGGGTTGGAACTATGCCATTTAACTGCCAGTCGATGCCGATCTGGGGGTCGTTCCATAAAATGCTGCGTTCCCATTCAGGCGCATAATAATCAGTAACCTTGTAAACCACCTCGGCACGCTCGCTGAGGACATAAAATCCGTGCGCAAACCCGCCAGGCACCCAAAGCTGATGTTTATTTTCTGCCGAAAGGATTATACCCACCCATTGCCCAAAAGTCGGCGAACTGCGCCGGATATCGACGGCGACATCAAAAATCTCACCAGAAATGACCCGCACCAACTTCCCCTGCGTTTGGCGGATCTGATAATGCAATCCACGTAGAACGCCTTTCCCCGAAGCGGAGTGATTTTCCTGCACAAACTGTTGAGAGATGCCATTGGCAATGAAGCGATCTTCCCGGTAGGTTTCCATGAAGAAACCGCGCGGGTCGTCGAATACTTTGGGTTTGATCAGAATGACATCAGGCAGCGTGGTAGGGACAAATTCCATGAGTATAAATCTCCTTGAGAGTCAGGCGGGCGTATTATATCGCCAGAAATCGATTTATTTATGTAAGAGCACCCGACCAATAGGCATCTGATACAATAGTCAAATATACCAATTTTGGAGAGAGAGATTTATGACAACCATTCGAAATGATGTTTTCAAACTGGGCGATAATTTCGCCACCCTGTATGGGGATGAAGTAAGCGTTGGGCAGGCTGCGCCTGAATTTACCAGTGTCATCGCAGGCTGGGCGTCCGTGAACCCGCTGCAAGAATCCAAGGGCAAGGTTATCATCCTTTCCGCTGTCCCTTCGTTGGATACGGATGTGTGTGACCGTGAAACCCGCCGTTTTAATGAAGAAGCCGCCAAACTGAGTGATGACATTGTCATTTACACCATCAGCACCGACTTCCCCATGGCGCAAAAGCGCTGGTGCGGCGCTGCTGGTGTGGAAAAAGTGAAAGTTGTTTCTGATGTGCTCGAAGGTGAGTTCGGCATCAAGTACGGCATCCTGATCAAAGAACGCCGCTACCTGCGCCGCTCGGTCTTCATCGTTGGGCGCGATGGCAAGCTGACTTATGTCAACTACCTGCCGACCCTGGGCACTGAGCCCGATTATGACGAAGTGATCGCGGCTGCAAAGAAAGCTCTCGGCTAGAAAAAAAACGAAAGCTGAATCAGCTCAAGTACGGGAAAGAAGCGAAGCCGTCCGCAGTTTGGACGGCTTTTTTTATGCAAATGATAAAATCCACGCTTATGAAAAATAAATCTGTCATCATTATTGGAGCAGGGCTGGCTGGGCTTTCGGCTGCCTATGAGTTGCAAAAAGCGGGCTGGCAAGTGACGGTGCTGGAGGCGCGTGATCGTGTTGGCGGGCGGGTGCAAACGCTGCGGACGTTTAAGCATGGTTTGGCAGCCGAGGGCGGTGGTGAATTTATTGAAGAACATCATACCCGTATGATCGCGCTGGCAAAAGATTTCAATATTCCGCTGGCATCTTCGGGTTCGTGGCAGGCACAGGATAAAGACTGGGGCAGTTTTGATGGCAAAGCCGGGCTGGTTGCAGATGCAAAATTTTGGGGTTTCGATTTTGCAGGTGAAGTGCAACGCGGGTGGGAAGCCATGGCTGAATTGAGTCAACGTGTGCCAGACCCGTATCAACCTCAAACCGCAAACGAAGCGGAAGAGTTGGACTCAAAATCGGCTGGTGATTGGCTTAACTCACTCGATCTTAACCCACTAACGAAAAAATATTTTGTCACCTACATTCGTTCTGAATATACTTGCGAACCGGAAGCGTTATCGCTGCTTGATCTGTGCCGAAATGCGAAGATGTATTACAGCAGCACAGAACGCCTGCCCAGTATGCGTGCCGTCGGCGGCAATGACTTAATTCCGCAGGCGCTGGCAAAGACGTTGACGGATGTGCGTTTGAATGCAGTCGTCCAGTCGCTACGCCTCAAACCCGACGGGGTAACTGTTACCTACACCCAAGCCGATTCTTCGCTGACGATAGATGCTGACTTTGCCATTCTGGCAATTCCATTGACCACGGCACGCGAAATTGATTTTGGTGATTCGCTGCCCACGCCGCATCAACGTATGGTGAATGAGATTTCCTATGGTGCCGTCACCAAGGTAATGATCCAATATCGCAAACGCTTTTGGGATGAAAAGAATTGGAACGGACGCATGAATTCAGATCCACCCATCGGCTACATCTGGCATGCCACCAGTCACCTTGAGCATGAAAGCGGAATCCTCACCGCCTACACAGGCGGCGCGCCAGGTGCAAAACTTTCGGCATTATCCAATGAAGAACGGATTCAAGTCGCTATTAATGAGATCGAAAAAATCTTCCCCGGCTCTTCTGCATTGATCGAACATACTGAAACGACCGCATGGCTAAATGAGCCATTCACAAAAGCATCTTACATGAATCTCGCCCCGGGGCAAGTCCGCGCGCATTGGCAGACCTTGTTCACACCGGCAGGACGTTTGTTCTTTGCAGGCGAACACGCCACAGCCTTTCAAGGTTTTATGGAAGGCGCCGTGGAAAGTGGTCAACGTGCGGCAAAAGAAATTATTGGTAAAGGATAAGCATGAGCGAAGCAAAAAGAAATTTCATTGAAGGGGTTCGCGCCGAAGTGCCCATTCTGATCGGCGTCTTTCCATTCGGCATGATCTACGGCGCACTGGCTGTCAATTCGGGTCTATCCAATACGGCAGCGCAATTGATGTCATCCATCGTCTTTGCTGGTTCAGCACAATTCATTACCGCCCAATTGTTCAGCGAAGGCGCACCCGCCCTGGTCATGATCCTGACCATTGCCGTGGTGAACCTGCGCCACATGTTGTATAGCGCATCACTTGCCCCCTACCTCAAAGACCTCTCTCTGCGATGGAAAGTTTTACTCTCCTACCTTCTTACCGACGAAGCCTATGCCCCTTCCATTTTGTATTACGAAAAAGAGAGCTTAAATACAGGTCACAAACACTGGTTCCTTTTTGGCACCGGCATTTCTCTATGGATCAACTGGCAGATCAGCACCGCCATTGGTGTCTTCCTGGGTGCATCCATCCCTTCGAACCTCTCATTGGATTTTGCCCTGCCGCTTACCTTTATTGCCATGATCGTGCCGGTCATGAAAAAAAGTCCAATGATCGCCGCCGCGCTGAGCGCCGGGGTTACAGCCTTGTTGGCATATTCCCTGCCTTATAAACTGGGATTGATCTTGGCTGCCCTGGTGGGAATCGCTGTGGGCATGCTGCTTGAAGCCCGACAGCCCGTACAGGAGTCAAAATGAACAATATCTGGTTTGTGATGATCGCTGGAGGGTTAATCACATTTGGGATGAGGTTTTCTCTTATTTACTTGTTCGGCAAGTTTGAGATCCCCAACACCATGCGCCGTGCCTTGCATTATGTTCCACCCGCAGTGCTTTCTGCCATCATCTTCCCCGAGATCTTTCTCAGCAACAATGCGCTCGATATTTCATTTTCCAATCCACGTCTTGTCGCTGGTTTGCTCGCCATTGCCACCGCCTGGTTCTCACGCAATACATTACTCACCATCCTGGTTGGAATGGCTGCTTTGTTCTTGATCCAATGGTTGTAGGTTAAAGAAACGACAAAAACACCTGATTGCCCCCAGCCTCTTTTGCAAGTGCCACTGCCTGACGAGCATTCTGGATGATCGGTTCGATCTCCGTCGTCGTCGTAATGCGCATGATGGATGCAATGCCAGCGCTAACCTTTACGTTCAGAGGCGGCTCATTCGGGACCTCAATGCGGGTGCCGCGAACCCCGGCAATGATCCTCTCTGCCACCTTTTCCGCATCCGAGCCGATCACACCGGGCAGAGCAAGCACAAACTCATCGCCTGTCCAGCGTCCGATACAATCATACGGGCGGCTCTTATCCCGAATCGACTTGGCAACCACTTCGAGCACCTGATCTCCAAGCGCAGGACCAAAACGGTCATTGATCACTTTGAAGTTATCAATATCCAGCGCGATCAAGCTGAGTGGAAGGGATGCACGGCGAGACCGTTCCAATTCCCCAATCGCCTGGCGCAAAAAACCCGAGCGGTTCATGAAGCCTGTTAACGAGTCAAAGATCGCCTGATCTTCCAACTGCTTGTTTGCCTTGGACAATTTCGATGTCAATGAAATGATCCGTTTGGCAATCTCGATGCGGTTCTTCAAATCGGCGATGGTGTAGGGGCGGTGAAGGAAATCATCCCCTTTCAAGGCTGCATCTGCATGTAGATTGCTGGAACCGATCAGGAGGATGTATACCGGTTCGGCAAGCTGTGCAGCACGGATACGTTGGATCAATTGCGTTTGCACAAAATCAGTTGAATCTTGATCGACGATCAGGAATTGCACACCGCCCGCCTGAATTGCCTGCCAAGCCTGCGCGCTTGATGTAAGCATAGACACCGTATTTGATAGCCCACTCAATCCCTGTTGAATGGTCGCGGCTTCCCTTGGGTCATTTTCCAGCACGAGAATGTTCATGGCTCACCTTTGCCTGATTATAGCAGGGGAGGCTCAATCCATGATTATGATTTTCATATCAGAACAAGACCGCGTTGACAATTCTAAATCCCCGTAGTAATATTTGCCCCGCTTTGACCACGCCGAGGTAGCTCAGTGGCAGAGCAGGGGACTCATAAGCCCTTGGTCGGGAGTTCAAATCTCCCCCTCGGCACACAGTTCGATAGTGAAGGTTTCTTCATTAGATATGGTGGTCTCTACACAAAGGAGATCACCATGTTCGTTTTAAAAGCCCAAGACCAGGGGATTACCAACCTTTCTCAGCAGGATTATTTACCCATCCTAATCGACCGCAGATCACAAGGGCTTTCCCCAGGAACCATTGAGTTCTATACCAAGAAATTAAAGTACTTCCAACAATATTGTGAGGGGTTCGCGCTGACACAAGTCTATCAACTTACATCGGATTTCATTCGTAGATACATTCTTGAGGTTTCTGAAACACCTAACCCTGGGGGGCATGCCTGCTTTCGTCCCCTGCGCACCATGTTGTATTAGATCGAGGAGGAAGAGATCATGCCGCCGTATATTGCACATCTCGCCGGTAATACTGCTCCCTACGCACATGATCATGTCCCCAGCCCGCAGAAGTCAGCTTGGGGTCAATTAAATTAGCACGGGTATCGGATTCGTTGAGGGACATGGCATTACTACCAATTATTCTAAAGAGTTGATTAGAAGCGGGATAATCTCCCCAAAAGTAGTCATAATTTTTTATTTATTATACGACATTTTGTTAGACGACTATTTTTCAAGATTTATAACTTCTTCGTTTCAGAATTTTTCAACTCTTTTACAAGGGATTTTTTATTTAGACAATTCATTACCTGTGAAAAGTATTGTCTTTGCAAACAAAGGTTAAAGATATATAATGAAGTTTGTCGGGATTTTAGTTTGATGGGGTAAATTCCCATTAGCTATAGAAATGAGGGCTATATGCAAATAAACAAATATTTGTTCAGGGTGCAAAAAAACTCACCACTCTTGTTGTTTGTTTTTGCTATATTTACCTTTGTACAGCAAAAATTACTATCAGCCTCTCATTTTAGCAGTTACTTAAATTCAATCAATTCACCAGATGATCCGGAGCCAGATCCACCACCCCCGCCTCCGCCGCCACAACAACAGTAAAAGAGGAGCCACTTTAAAAAGTGGCTCCTCTTTTACATTTTTATAATCAAGTCATCTAACATCCTAAGAAAGGAAGGCATCGGATCCTTTTGAGGAAACTTAGATCTCCATAGTTTCTTGAGCCGATTTACCTGATTGACTAGTTCGTTATATTCAAGGTTTAACAACTCACCATGTAACAATCCCAAATTATGCGAAAACAGAGGTTTCCATTTTTCTGCCAAATATGCTAATCCCTCAGCTAAATGCTTAATGGACAAAGATTGATCACCTTTCTTCTTTGCAACTTTATAAAGTAACAACTTAGTGCGCCAAAATGCAGGATTAAATTGTCGATTACGTTTTTTATCATATTCAAACAAATCCTTTTCAAGTTTTCTTGTGTCCACTTTTCGGTTTTGTTTAAAATCCAACGATGCCAAGTGTTGTATTGCCCAATATTCCCAGAGGTCGTGTCCAAATTTACCAGCTAATATTTTTTGCTCTTCAAAACAAACCCTTGCCTTATAATAATCTTTCTTCTCAACATAATATTCCCCAAGCTTCTCAACCGAGTTTAGATAGTACCAAGGGTTTTTTTCTATTTGTTGCTTGAATGTCCCATTAGCTCTCAAAAGCAGGTTTTCTGCAACATTAAGTTCTCCCATAAGCATATGGACTGTTCCCAGTTCTAGATAGATAGTAGCTTTTCGCAACTCCATTGGTCCTTGAATATTATTGTAAACTTGAAGAGCTTTATTCAGATGTTCTTTTGCAAGTAAAAAATCATCTTTTTCTTTGTAGATTAAACCAAGTGTTTCATAAAAATATCCAAAATTCACATCAACCTCTGGATTTTTCATCCCAACTTTATAAGTTGTAATAGCCAATGTAACCTTGTTTAACGCATCATCAAAATCTCCTTCAAAACGCAGTATTCTTGCCCATTCATTCAATGCAGTCGCTGCATACAAGGGTAGGTTTAATTTATATTTAGCTAAATTATGAGCCTCTTCCAATGCTCTCTTACCTTTTTCCAGATCATAAAAATGGTGCAAATGCATACCCCCAATACTCTTGAGCACCTGGTGAATCTCAAGATAAATATCTCTCCTTCTATCAACAAATTCTCCATCTGGAAGCTTATCGTCAATCAATTCTTCTAGTATTTTTTGATAGGTTTGTTTTGCAGGCTCAAGATAAGTCTCAATGGCTTTTTCTGGATTTTGTGTAGGCAACAATCCAAGAATAACTTTAGCAGTTGCTGTCAATCTTCTAGGCGCAGCCTTATCTGTAACAACCTTTTCAGCGTAAAACTTTGCCTTACTGTAGTCGGTTTGAGAAAAATAAGCCCAAGCTTGGGTAGCATCTAATATATTAGTTAATAAAGTATCATCTTGAGAAGAGGGTTTCCACTCTTGAACATCACGCCCATATTGAATGACTTGTGCCATTTGCTCCAAACGGTAGCGATGCCACAATGAATCTAAATGATCCCAAAGTTTTAAATGGTAATCAGCGGCTCGAACATTTGGCGCAGATTGAATGTAAAGAATATTTGAAAACCTCTGGGCATAAAGATTATCTAAAACTGCCTGTTCCTCAATGCTTTTGTTCTTTTTGCTCGTTATTTTTTTTATCTGTGGATCGAAATAATTTTGAATTGCATTATTACTCAGATCAATGAAATCTGGAATATTCTGATCAAGTTTAGAAGCTGCACGCATCCAATCTCGGATTTGATCATGAAGAGTCCAATTATTCACTGCCTGCCTAACATAAAAGTAGCCTGCTATATTATCAAAAACCTCTTTATGTGACTTTCCTCCTAACTCCTTATCTGGGACAGCAGCTTTAAACAAATCTAAATTAAAGTAAGCCCCAAAATGAATAGCAGCTTGCAATGCTTTAAAAGTCGAATATTCTGATGGTGTTGAACGATTCTTTCCTAAAATGAAATTGGCAATTTTTTTAAGTGCCCTATTTTTATCGGCGACATCAACCAGCCATGTCAGATCCTCCGGATTAGCAAACTCCTTTATATAAAAAAGCACCCAGCTTGCAATCAAAGGGTTTCCGTCTGCAATCTTTTCCACACTTGATATTAATCCATCATTTATGGGACCTCCCCAGATTTTCTTCCACCTATTTGCAATATCGCGAATATCTTTTTCTGCAAGATTATCAAGATTGAAAAACTCTACTTCATCAACAACATCTTTCTTGACAACATCAAGCAATGATCTTCTCCCCGCAACGATAAGATAAATCGAGTCTCGGAATTCATGAAGCACATCTCCGAAAAACCAAGCCGCAAGTTGATTAGTCCCAGGGTTATCATCAAAAGTATCTAAAATCACTATAGGGCGTTCTTTATTTTTTGTTACCCCTACTAATTCTTGAGCTATTGCTGAAACCGCTTTGGTTGTGTAATAGTCAAATGTCTCTGTAGACTCAATACCCATATAAACAACTTTATCACCTGGGTTTGAACGCAAAATCGGCATCATTGCTTTTCGAACACGTGAAGATTTTAAGTGGAATCGACTTACTATTTCCCTTAAGATAATCTCGCGTTGGCGATTCTTTGCAAAATTTAAGTCCAAAACAATAACGGGGCGTTGCTCGGCTTCTGCTATTTCCTGATATCGTTTTACTAAATATGATTTTCCAATACCAGGATCGCCTTGTATACTAAAAATCCACTTGTTCTTCAATTGTCCGTTAATCAAACTACGAAATTTTTCCTCAGCACGCTTTCTTGAAACATATATTTTCTGTGTCCCTGCTTGATTAGCAGTTTTCATTTTTCCACCTCCCACTATCTTTGATTTCGGTATTTTTGACTGAGCTTTCTTTCTCGAATAGTGACCTGCTTCACTATCCAAGGTCAATGCTTGCACTCTAGCTAGATAATCTTTTGCAATAGTCCTATTCATCTTCGTAGCATTAAGCGGATGGCTCGTTCTTAATCGATAAAATTTAGCGATAGTACTTAGAGTATTTATATATTGTCTTTTCTCAACATTAAGATTGTATTGATTGATCCGATCTCGAAGTTCAGGAACCATCATATATGTCTGACTTTCTGAATCCCAAACAGCTAACCCAGTGTAAGCCATTTCCCATGCAATATCTGTCACATCATCAGGGATCTTAATGCCACGATCTTTTGCTATATCGCTTAATAATTCTGCATCAAATCTATCTGCGGCAGCAGCAAGCCAAAACATTTCTCTTAACCATTTAGATTTAGTACGAGCTAACAAATTCTTATCTACTTGCGCCTTCAATTCCTGAAATAAAAATTTATTCAGATTCCCTAAATCCACTATCGAATTCAAATCATGATGTTGTTCCGCCGCAACACTCAGGAGTGCTTCAACAGTAGCAGGATGCCCACCTGACAATTGAAAAACTCTCTGCGCCAATATACTTGAAGAACAAATACTATTAATCTCTTCATGTTTAAAACCAGCAAGGGGAATTCTCACACACAAATTTCTTAGCTCCCAAGAATGCCAACTCAGTTCATTATGGCTTGTGATAATAATCATCGAATTTGGAAGCAGGCTAAACACCTCAACACAAGTTGATTGAAACCAATCCAGGTTATCAATTGACAGATTGTCAAGTCCGTCGATCAAAACAACAAAAGGATACCAATGTTTCTGATTATGGATCTCTACAGAAAATCTACTGAAGGCACTCTCAATATTGTTAAGATTATTTCTTAGCTCCTTAAGCTTAATTTTTTCACTAGATTTCAATAAATTATCATAGCCCCATTCCAAAAAATCAATGGCTAATTTGGAAACATCATTTTGACTGGATACGGATAATATCTTATATCGCAAATTATTTCTGTCTAGAATTTTAGGCATTACTTTCTCAATAAAACTACTTTTCCCCATACCATCTATGCCAAATAAATTAACAAGCAGGCTCTTTTTATTCTTAATTTGCTCAAGAAAATTATTAGCCTGCAAATATAAACTAGTACGAAATTGATTGTTTATCATGATGCTCCCATCTATTACTGCTTTTTTTAATAATATTATCTACTTGATTTCCAAAATTTCAACCTGTGATTATCAAAATTAAAACCACTTAAACAAGCTTTTCAACTTGGTTTAAGTGGTTTTCTAAACAAGATAAACAAAATATCCCTGCATGGCAGGGGACCAGAACTAACTAAGCACATACATTTTATCTGAAAACACGATATTTTGTCAACATAAGGCTTAACAGATATGTCAATCATAATACTGTTTACCTGGCGAAACAGACAAAATCTCCCCAAATACTCTGTTGAGTAAATCCGTATTTACGAAAGATCTGGAAAAAACCATTTGATATATCAACTTTAGAGATTCTATTCTGGTTTTTTCGTTTGAATGTTGAGCTTCTTCTCTCAATAAGTATCTGGTCAAATGAAAAAAGCCTTCCTCACTACAAATTTGGGATATATAGAGAATAACATTATTCCAAGGTGTTTCCCACCATTTCTTGGTAGGAAATGAATTTCCACTATACTTTCCTCCTTTTACATGAAGGTTATATTCAGACACATGGCACATTGCATATACCAAATCATAACTGACCCAATCTGGATTTAGCTCAATAGCTTTTGTATATGAATTTTTTCTATAAATGCCAGAAGAAACCGCATTTTGAAGTATAGTTTTACTTATGTTAGGTAGCAGGCGCATTACCTCACCCTCGTTTTTACCCAACAACCATTTAGTCAGTGGAAATGCTAGTTTTAATTTAGCTGATAATCCCTTGCCGCTCTTAAACAGAGGTTTTATTTCTTCATATTGAATTTTGTTTTTATAAACTTTTTCACTTGCTGAATATATTATATTCCAAGTTGAAACTTTATCGCTTCTAACCCAACCAGGCATAGGTCTCTTATTTTTTGCCTCAGCAAGTGCATTAGACACCAATTGTGGGAGTTCTTTTTCAGTCTTGAAAAATGAAACAAGTTGTTCGTTCATCAATTGCTTGCGAAAACGCGCAAGAAGTCTTTGACCATTTGCAGATTTTTCTATTCTATCCCGGTCAGCACTCTTGCTAGATCTTTGTAGCCTTATTAATTCTTTTTCATCAAGCAGGAACGGTATTATAGGAATTTTTTTTCGCTTGGCATAATTATATTCTTCTTGCGTGAAACTAATTTTGTTTGACCTACGTTTTATGACTGATCCATATCTTCCAGCAACAATCAACACAACATAATCGCAGTTATCCAAAAATCCTTTAATAATTTTAAGGGATTTGTCTATAGGTTGAAAAAATTCCATAGCCGCTGGAATACAATTCAATTTCAGAAGTTCTTCAATAACTGCTTTTCTATGTTCAACCAAATCAGTATACGTAGAACTAATAAACACCTGATGTTTTAGAGTCATTCTATTCCTCCTTGACGATCATAAGATAAATTCAATGTTTGTAACGCGAAATATTTCTAATATTACAAGTTATTAAATAAAGCAAGTTTACTTATTACCATATAAAGCTTAAATTTACTTTGTATGAAATTTATATCCAATACCTCGAACCGTTTCTATTCGACCATGTCCGATTTTCTTTCTCAACCTGAGTATAGTCTGATTTAAGACCCAACCATATTTAGCCACCCATTTTTCCTTCCAAACTGCTTCTCCAAGATCCTCTCGTTTGACGATCTCTCCAGCATGTTCGACCAAATAACTGAATATTTTATATTCTTTAGGATCAAGTTTTTCCGCACTAATAATGTTCCCATTATTAACAACCTTCAAATCATGAGTAACTTCCCACCCAAAAGCGGAAAATAAAGGAACATATTCAATAGCAGCTTTCAATTCTGGTTTTGAATATGTAGAGAAATACATTATGTCATTTTCAAAAGACGTAACTGCTTCATCTATTATTTTTCTCGTAATCTTCGGTTTTTGATTTTTTTCATTAATTTGAGGCTTTGAAATACTCTGTTCAAGCTGAATTAAAAGATAATTACAAAGTCTAATTAAATTCCTAGGATTATTATTTGCATAAGCTGCAAGAGATTGACTTACATCTTTAACATCTACGCTTGCGATTTGCCCTAAATCTCGTAATGTACCATTACTAAAAGCCTTTAATCTTTCAGACAACAATAACCGAATAGAAATTTCATCCCAAAGCATTTCATACACCGTTATTCTTTCTCCTATACGTGTTTCGGGCATTTTTTTAAGTTCAAACACAACCTCAGATGGCAGAAAAAATTTAAAATATACTCCATCCAATTGCATTAAGGACCGTTCTGCAATTAGCGATTTCAATAAAACTGCGCCCAACCGAGGATTGTTAGCAGTCAATTCAAGCTCATCAACACCATCAACAAGAATAGCAATGTCTCTTATACCAAAAGCATTTGCAACATCTTTAAACCCCTGAAGAAGTCCGCTCGCTCCGCCTACTGCAAGATACTCAGCATTCTTTGCAAGTTGGCATACAGTATTAAGAAATGAATCCAGATTCTGATTGAGCGAAACAACAGTATCTGGAATGGCATCTTTTGGGGTTGACTTCAGATGCGCCCATTTAGTTGTGTAATTAACTAAGAAATATCCTAATTGGAAAATATTCCAACTCGGAATTTCTTTTGGCCGGTCCAGGTTCCATATTTTAGCTAAATATTCTAAAAAAGAGGATACACAAAACCATAATATAGTTGATACATGATCTTCTGGTTGAGTCTTTGAGAAGTCTCCATCAACAAGAATTTTAAGACGGCTAAAATCAGTATAAGACACAACCAATACGGGTGATTTCCAAGCCCATTTGCCTTTACTCCCTTGTTTAGGTCCATCAGTTAGCCATCTTTCGACGTTGCGACGATTTGCACTCTTTCCGCACCCTCGACTTGCGCTCAAAATTGACGATTTTGGCTTGCTCATATCAATGTCTAATATTTTATAAAAAGCAGGCAAATCAACGAAATATTTAGATAGTTGTTCTTCCTCCTCTGCCTGAGTATCAGAGAATGGATTCCCTCTTATTAAGCCAAGTTTTTTAATTAAAAAATCTTTTGTGGGTAATGTTTGCATAGCCCTGCTCCAGCTTGATTAAAGAGCCTATATTATTTTACCCTAGGTTTCCTTAGATTATCTAAAAAGTGTTATATAAATGTTACCTTAATTATAGGAAGTTGTTGAGCAATGCTTTTTCATTTCTCGTAGAATAAGAACAAGTCAGCACAAAGAGATGGAGGTGTTTATCGAAAAAATCTAAATTAGAAAGACAAAACAGAATTATCTAAGCAATGTAAAATTAAACTACAAAAATCACGGAGGTGCCAAGTAAAAAAATAATTACCAATAAGTCCCTCATTGCTATCCCGAAAAAATCCCCGCGAACGGTTTTGCGGGGATTTTTTCATTATTATATTTAATAATTCAAACAGTATACAAAATTAAAAAAGATTTTTTACCCAAAGCTTTAAGCACCTATAGATAACAAAATCGAAACTTGACGAAAATATTGCAACGCAATATCATGTTCTTAATCGTGCATTTTCATGTGCAGGGGATTATCAAAATGATAATCATCCAAAAACACCGCCATATATAGGCAGAGTGTCCCAAAACACAGGTTTTCTCTCACATATACGGGCAAAAATCTTTGTTCATTGTGAGGCTAACTCATAAGCCCTTGGTCGGGAGTTCAAATCTCCCCCTCGGCACACTTCTTATGCGTGGCGATCTCTATTCAAGGAGGTCGCCACGTTCGTTTTAAAACACACACGAATCGAATATAATTTCAATTGTGAAACAGCCTCTCCATCACAACATCTGAGGAACTATGAACCGAACACGAGACTCACGAGTATGCATCATCGGGGCGGGACCTTCAGGAATCACTGCTGGGAAGAATCTCATTCAAGCGGGCATCAGGAATTTCGTTATCTACGAGAAGAATGACCAAGTGGGCGGCAACTGGGTATTTAATGACAAGACCAACCACTCCTCCGTCTACGAAACGACGCATCTCATCAGCTCGCGGCGCTACTCGGAGTATTTCGACTACCCCATGCCCGCGGACTATCCCGATTATCCCTCGCACACGCAAATGCTGGCGTATTTTCAAGGTTATGCCAAGTACTTTGGGGTTGCGCCTTACATTCAATTCAATACTGAAGTAACAAAAGCCGAAGAACTGCCGGATAAAACCTGGCGCATCACACTCGACGATGGCAAGGTCGAAACCTTTGACTATCTGCTCATCGCCAATGGGCATCACTGGAATCCGCGCTACCCAACATACGAAGGCGAATTCACGGGCGAGTTCATCCACTCGCACGAATACAAACGTGCCGCACCTTTTGCGGGCAAGCGTGTGCTCGTCATCGGCGCGGGCAATTCCGGTTGTGACATCTCCGTGGAGACCGCGCGTGTCTCGGCGTTCACGGCCATGTCCATGCGGCGGGGACAATACATCGTCCCCAAGTTCGTCTTCGGTCAGCCGCCCGATGTAGTGAACGGGCGTTTTCATTGGCTGCCCGCGTGGCTTCGCCTGCCCTTCTTTTATCTCACGCTCAAACTCGCCGTTGGCAACTACGAAGATTACGGGCTGCCCAAACCCAAACACGGCATCTTGAATGCACACGTCACTAACAACTCCGAAGTTTTGTACGCCATCCGTCATGGCAAGGTTCACGTCCGCCCGGATATCAAACGCTTCGACGGTAAACAGGTCGAATTCACGGATGGGCGCGTGGAGGAATACGACTCGATCATCGCCGCCACCGGATTCAAGATCTCGCTTCCTTTCTTTGACCCGGGCTTTCTCGCCATAGAAGAAGGTGTGCCGCCGCTGTATAAAAACGTCTTCCACCCCGACCATCCTTCGCTATGCTTCATCGGTCTAGTTCAGCCGCTTGGCTCGATCTGGCCCCTTTCTGATCTGCATGCCAAACTCGCTGCCAATTACATCATTGGAAACTACAACCTGCCAAAAGATGTACGCCATCGTATCGCGCGTCACATCGAATATATGAAGAAGCATTACGTCAATTCACCGCGTCACAGCGTTGAAGTGGAGTTTCATCCGCACATCGCCGAGTTGAAGCGCGAGATCCCCAAATCTGCGCCCGAATGGAACGATGCAAATACAAATCGATAAACTCGTGCGTGCCAAACGCCGCACCATTGCCCTCATCATCGAACGCGATGGCCGCCTCACCGTCCGTGCGCCGAGGCGGGCGACTCTGCAAGATATTCACGGCTTCATTGCAGAAAAAACGGACTGGATCCTCCGCTCGCGTGAGAAGATCAAATCGGTAATCCCCCACCAAAAGAAAGAATATGTAGATGGTGAACGTTTTCTATTCATAGGAACAGAATACGAACTGCGCCTCGTCCCACCTCAGCGGCCTGCTCTCAAATTCGACGGTGGATTCACCCTGTCCACTTCTGCGCGAGAACGAGGAGAAGCTGCCTTTACCAAATGGTACAAGTCGCAAGCAATGACTGTCTTTACTGAGCGCGTGCATCACTACGCCGCCCTGCACGGATTTGAACCCAAGTTGGTCAAGGTCAACTCAGCGAAGACTCGCTGGGGCTCATGCACCTCCACCGGCACGATCAACTTCGCATGGCGGCTGGTGATGGCTCCGCTGGAGGTCATCGATTATGTCGTCATCCATGAGTTGGTGCATTTGCGAATTAAAAATCATTCGCAGAAATTCTGGAAGGCAGTAGAGCTGTTATGCCCGGAATACAAGTCCCATCGAAGGTGGCTGCGCGAGCACGGGGAAAAGCTAAATCTAGCATAGCGCAAGGTGATAGCTTGCCTCGCACTACAGCATGACCAGCTATATCACCCCTTCGGGGTTTGGATTCTTTTCGTAATCATTTCTATAATCCTGTCACCCCTACGGGGTTGGGTGCTTATCATTTCCCCGAAGAAGTGTAAACCATAGGGCGGGTTTTCAACCCGCCTAACAGAAAATAGCAGGGGGTTTCAGGCTGCCATCAAAAATCCCGAAGGGATGAAATGATTCTAGAATTTGAATTCAAAAATTCCAAACCCCGTAGGGGTGACATGGGGTTTGCGCGCTTTCGGGGAGAGAAGGTTGATGGTCAGCGACCAGTTTCAGGTATAGAAAGATACGCAGGGGCTTGTGTCTCATTTCCATTTTGAGCGGGGTTATAGTGTCAGGACAGGCTTAATATCCATGACCCGATTACTTCCAACACGAGTATGATTCAGGGAATGAAGAAACGTAACGTCGAATCCGTCGATGCACACGCGGATTCTCGCAGCGAGGATTTTGAATCCCTGTTTCGGGAATATTGGTCGTTTGTCTATCGCATCGTCCGCCGGTTGGTGGTTGACCCCGCCGAAGCCGAAGACCTGACGCTGGAAACGTTTTTGCGGCTGTATCAACGCAGCCCGTTTCGTGAAGATGGCTTTCAACCTGGCGGCTGGCTGTATCGTGTGGCGACTAATCTTGGTTTGCGTTCGATCCGCAGTTTCAAGCGGCGCGAAGGCTATGAGTTGAAGGCGGGACGATTCGCCCTCGATGAAGCGCCCGAAACCCGCCCCGTCGAAATTCAGGCGGCGAACGAAGAACAAGAAACCGCGCGCCAAGCTCTGGCAGCCATGAACGAACGACAGGCGCAATTGTTGGTCTTGCGATATTCGGGCATGTCTTACAAGGAGATCGCCGACTCCCTTGGGCTCTCCCCCACGTCCATTGGACCGCTGTTGGTGAGAGCCGAACGCGAATTCGAAGAACGGTATCGGGCGCTTGCCCAGGAGGAATCATGAACAGACATTTGACCGAAGGTGAGTTGCGTGCATCGCTCGATGGTGAGTTGGATGCGTCATTGTCGGGTCATTTGAACGCGTGCGCCGCGTGCCAGAAGCAATTGAACGAAGTCAAACAGGCGCATCTTCGAACCGCGAAACGGCTGTCGTTTTTATCCGATGAGATCCGGGCTGTGCCATCTGCCCGATCTGCCTGGGTTCGCTTTACTCAAAGTACTATGAATCAAAAGGAGACATCCATGTTGAAAAAGTGGTTTTCATTCCCCGTAATCCGCTATGGTGCGATCGCGCTTGTGGCGCTGGCGCTTGTGCTGGCATTCCCAACAACTCGCGCACTGGCAAGTGAGTTCTTGAACCTGTTCCGCGTGCAGCAGGTGACGGTTCTATCCATCGACCCGAACAATCTGCAAAGCCTGACCGGCAACGAAGCGCTCGGCACGCAATTGAGCGAGCTGATCTCCAGTTCCACTGTGGTGACCGATGAACCGGGTGATCCGGTTGAAGCAGCGAACGGTGAAGAAGCCAGCGGGTTGGCAGGGTTTAGCGTGCGCCTGCCGGAAGTCCAATCTACTTCTGGAATTTATGTAACCGAGTCTGCCGCATTTACCATGACCATTGACCGCGAAAAAGCACAGGCGTTGATCGATGGCGCCGGTCGCACTGACCTCGTTCTGCCGGAAGCGATCGATGGCGCGGAAATTTCCGTGAGCATCCCGGCGACGGTTAGCGCATCGTTTGGCGATTGCCCCACCCCCGACTTGGAAGGCGGTGAAGACCCCTTCGATATGGGTGAACAATACCCGGATTGTATCGTCCTCACACAGATGACCAGTCCGCTGGTCAGTGTGCCTGATGGCGTGGACATGGCGCAACTCGCGCAGATCGCGCTCGAATTCAGCGGCATGGAAAGTGAAGAAGCCGCCTCCTTCGCCTCGAGCGTGGATTGGGCGACGACGCTCGTGGTGCCGATCCCGCGCGATGTGACCACGCACTCCGAGGTCAGTGTGGATGGCGTGACCGGTGTCCTCATTCAGCGCACGGAGGAATATGCCCCTGAGTATCTACTGATGTGGGTCAAGGATGGCATCTTGTACGTCATCGCCGACACTGGCTCGGACACGACTCCTGCCTTCGTACTGGCGGAATCCCTGCCATAAGTTGAAACCATAATATGTCATTGCGAGCCCGAGGCTCAAACGCCGAGTGGGCGAAGCAATCTCCAATCGAATGAGGAGATTGCTTCGGGAAATACACCCTCGCAATGACATTTCTTATTAAAATATATTCAATGACTATCCCTGCAATACGAACTGAAGACCTTCGCAAAGAATTCGGCGACAAGGTCGCTGTAAAAGGTCTCACCCTGCAAGTGGAACAGGGTGAGGTGTTTGGCTTTTTGGGTCCCAACGGCGCGGGCAAGACCACATCCATCAAAATGCTGTTGGGGCTGGTGGCACCGACCTCTGGCGCAGCCTATCTACTTGGCGCACCCATCGGTGACCGTGCTTCGCTGGCGCGGGTCGGCTTTCTGCCGGAGCACTTCCGCTTTCAAGAATGGCTGACGGCGCATGAATTCCTCGAACTGCACGGCGAACTGTTCGGCATGTCTGCATCCGATTTGAAGCACCGCCGCGATGAATTGCTCGAACGCGTGGGGCTTGCCGACTTCCGCCACAAACAACTGCGCACGTTTTCCAAAGGCATGTTGCAGCGCATCGGTCTGGCGCAGGCATTGATGAACCGCCCCGCGCTCGTCTTTTTGGATGAACCAACCTCCGGTCTCGACCCGGTTGGGCGGCGGCTGGTACGCGACATCATCCACGAACTGCGCGAGGAAGGCACGAGCGTTTTCCTCAACTCGCATTTGTTGAGCGAGATCGAAGTCACCTGTAACCGCGTGGCATTCATCAAACACGGCGAAGTGATCCGCGTGATGGAAATGTCCGCGCTGAATCAGAACATTTCGATGTTGACCATCCGCGCCTCAGGTCTGACACCGGAGATCGTCTCGGCGTTGAGACAGTGGGGCGATGACCTGCGCCTTGATTCCGACCACCTGACCATGACCATCCGTGGCGAAACCGACCTGCCGGAGATCAATCGCTTTTTGGTTACAAACAATGTGCAAGTCTATGCGATGACTCCCAACCGGCTCTCGCTCGAAGAAATTTTTATCGAAACCCTCGGGCAGGATGGTGTGCAATGAAAAACATTTGGACTCTGGCACGCCTGACCTTACGCGAAGCCATTCGGCGGCGCATCGTTCTCACCGGCATCATCCTTGGGCTGGTCTTTCTGACTTTCTTCTCCGTGGGATTCCACTTTGTTTACATCAGCGCATCCGCAGAGGCGCCAACATCCAGCGAAACTGTCACCAACCTGATGAAGAATGAGTTCGTCAACATGATCATGCTGGCGGGTTTGTACGCGGTGACCTTCCTCTCCGCTGCGATGGGCGCGTTGCTTGGCGCTGATACGCTTTCTGGCGAGATCATCTCCGGCACGATCCAGACCATCGTCGCCAAACCGATCCATCGTCGGGATGTGGTGTTAGGGAAGTGGCTCGGGTTTGCGATTCTGCTGGCGGGATATGCCGTGCTCATGTCTGGTGGGACGGTGCTCATGGTTAGGCTGATCACAGGCTTCACACCGCATAACATCCTGCCGGGAGTGACTCTCATCTACCTCGAAGCGGTGCTCATTATGACCATCTCGCTGGCTTGCTCCAGTTTTCTTTCCGGGCTGGCGACGGGCGGCGTTGTCTTCGGTTTGTACGGGCTGTCGTTCATCGGCGGCTGGGTGGAGCAGATCGGCTCTGTGCTGCAAAATGAGATCGCCGTTCAAGTTGGTATTGTGACCAGCCTGCTCATCCCCAGCGAGTCGCTTTGGCGGCGGGCGGCATTCGAAATGCAATCGCCCATCTCAGCGGCGATCGGCATGTCTCCCTTTGGGACGATCTCCGTTCCAAGTCCGCTGATGATCGGGTACGCGATCCTTTATCTCATCCTCGCGCTGATGGTGGCGATCAGCACCTTCAATCACCGCGATCTATAAAATGACCTCTTGAAAATTCAATTGTAAGTCAGGCATCACGTGGCGTCTTGGCGACACTATCAGCCTGACATTCTCTTGATACTTAAATACATGGCGGGTTGCAAACCCACCCTACGAGCACTTATGCAAGAGGTCTAAAGTAATAACTAGAATCTGGATTTCTTGTACAAATGTATAGGAGCGCAGCATAGCTGCGCTCCTATACATTTACCCAAATTCAAACGTTGGCATCCCCTCGTATTTCGTCACCACTTTGAACAACCCGCCAGAGAGCGGGTATTTACTTAAGTCCGCTTCGCTCATGCCTTTGCGTGCTGAAGTGATGTAGAGCTCATTGCGGTCTTTCCCGCCAAATACCGGGCAGGACGATTGCAACGTGGGCACGGGAATCTGCTCAAGCAACTGCCCTGTGTTCGGATTCCATCTCGTCACCTGTGCCCCACCCCACATGGCGATCCACAGATTGCCAGCCACATCTGAGGTCATGCCGTCTGCCCAGCCGAGCGAGTTGGGAACATCGAAGGCTTTACGGCGATTGGCGATCTCACCTGTTTTCAGATCATAATCATAAGCGCGGACTTCGCAAGTGGGCGTATCGATGTAATAGAAGGTTTTGTAATCTGGGCTCCATGCCATGCCATTGGAAATGGTCACATCACGAAACAGGACACGCGTAGATTTTCCATCGAAGGAATAAAAACTGCCGGTGGGGTCTTTCTCATTCATATCCATCGTGCCAGCGAGGAAGCGCCCGGCAGGGTCACATTTGCCGTCGTTCATGCGATTAGTGGCAGATTCATTTAGAGACACAAGTAAAGTTTGCTGGGAGGTGCCCAGGTCAAAGTCCACGAAGGAGGCGCGTTTTCCGAGAATCAAATTTCCATTTTTTCGCGGAGCCAGACAGCCGATCATTTCATCCAGTTCGGCAAGCATGCCTTCAGCGGTATAGATGCGTTTTCCAAGAATATCCACCCAATAAAGGGTTTGAGTCTTTTCATCCCATGCGGGACCTTCACCCAGGGCAGCTTTGGCATCGAGTATCAATTCAGCATTCATGCTTACTCCTCTTTAAAACCTAGAACCAATTTCGTTTATAGAAAATAAAAGTTGCCAAGGCTGTCAGACCCAACGACAACCCAATGACCGTAAGAAATGCCAACGGATGCCCTTCACCGGGCAGGTTCACGTTCATGCCGTAGAAAGAAGCAACAATGGTCGGGACGTTCAAAACGATCGTGAGTGCCGCCAAAGCTTTCATGACCACATTTAAGTTGTTCGAGATGATCGAGGCAAAGGCATCCATCATGCTCGCAAGGATCTCGGTATTGATGCTGGTCATTTGAATGGCTTGCTGATTTTCAGTGAGCACATCTTCAAGCAGATCTTGATCTTCTTCATAATAATTGAAGAGCTGCGTTTTTTGCACGCGCTCCATCATCACTTCATTCGAACGCAATGCAGTAGCGAAATAGGTAAGACTCTTTTGGTATTTCAAAAGTTCAAGCAATTCACGATTCTGTGTAGATTTTTGCAAGCGATCTTCAACCAACTCAGTAGCGCGGTTGATATCACGCAACAGGTTCAAATAGCGTGCGGCGGTTTCAAGGAAGATGTAAAGCGTGAGGCGATAGCGTTTGCCTGTTTTCATTTGCTTATATTTGCCATTGGTAAGCGATTTGAAGATATCACTATCGTACCGGCAAACCGTGATGATCTTATTGCCAAGGATCAAAATTCCAAGCGGCACAGTGTTATAGGGAATATCGCTATCGGGTTGATGAATGGGAATACGAAGCAAGATGAAGGTGTAATCTTCATCGCGCTCTATGCGCGGCATTTCATCCTGATCTAACGAATAATTGACATAGTCCATGTCCATCCCCCAATTGACCAGCTTTTCGATCTCATCGGGCGTCGGGTCTACTACATTGACCCAGGCGCCGTTGGCGATC
>JAFLCF010000040.1 GCA_017303735.1 Anaerolineae bacterium | reverse complement strand
CTTTTGGAGAAGAATACATACGATGTAGTATGTTTCAATCACGGAATTTACGTGCCACAGGGGATCATTGGAGAGGTATGCAGACGGAATCAAACGGCTGTTGTAAATTGGAATCCTTCGTATCGAAAATCAACCTTTATTTTCAGCCATGGTGACTCTTATCATCACACCATGATCACGGAACCGGTCGAGTCATGGGAAAACATCGAGTTGACCGAAGTTGTAGAAAAGAAGACCATGAATTACCTTAAAAGCCGTTGGTATGGCACCGAAGATTGGATCTGGTTCCATGAGAAACCGGAAAGTGGATTGGAAAAGATCGCCTCAGAGATCGGTGTGGATTTTTCACGCCCGGTGGTCGGTCTGTTGACCAACGTGATGTGGGATGCCCAGCTTCATTATCGTTCCAACGCCTTCAAAGACATGCTGGATTGGATCATTCAAACCATACATTATTTTGAAAAACGACCGGATCTGCAATTATTGATCCGTGTTCACCCTGCAGAAGTTCGCGGCGTGGTTCCTTCGCGCCAGCCGATCGTCGCAGAGATTCAAAAAGTATTTCCACAACTGCCCTCCAATGTTTTTGTCATCCCACCGGAAAGCCAGGTCAGCACCTATGCCGCCATGCAGGAATGTGACACCGTGCTGATCTACAACACAAAAACCGGAATCGAAATTTCCAGTCAGGGCATTCCGGTTGTAGTGGCGGGCGAGGCGTGGATCCGTAATAAGGGTATCTCGCTGGATGCTACATCACCACAGGGGTATTTCCAAATACTCGACCAACTTCCCCTGAAAAAACGAATGGATGAGGCTTCGCAGACGCGTGCCCGCAAATATGCCTATCATTTTTTCTTCCGCCGCATGATCCAACTTCCGTTTTTCAAGGAGCAGTTGGAGGTTTCCATCCAAAATATGGAAGAACTTCTACCGGGTCGCTTGAAGGGATTGGATGTTATTTGTGACGGCATTTTGAACGGTACGCCGTTCATTTACCCCGATGAATTGGAAGCACAGCCATGAAATTTGGCAAGAAGCAGATTTTATCTTACATAACCAACCACTTCATCTCGCAGGTGCTATTTAGCTGGGTGCGTTTGCTTTGGTATCGCCGCGTAATGAAGTTCGTTATAGGGAAGCGCACCTCGGTTCTGACTGACTTAAGGATATCCACCATGTCGAATTTAAAGGTGGGCGATCATACTGTCATCAACAATGGATGCAGGTTTGATAACCGCTTCCTGATCACTATTGGGAATAATGTATCCATCACGTATGGCACCACTATCTATACAAAGGGACATGATATTGATGATCCCTTTTTTGGTACAAAAGGTGCGCCTGTCACCATCGATGATTACGTCTGGCTTTGCGCGAATGTGATCATTCTTCCTGGTGTTCATGTTGGTAAAGGTGCTGTCGTGTTGCCGGGAAGCGTTGTGACTCAGAATGTTGAGCCGTATCATGTAGTCGGTGGGAATCCCGCCAAATTTATCCGTATGCGCTCCACCGACTTGCGCTATGAGTTGGATTGGGATCCATGGTTCCCATTCTTTGGGTAGGGAAACGATTTAAAATGAAGATACTACATATCGTCCCAGAGAGCGCCGTCCTTTCGCGATTCCACTATTCCGGGAGCACCAAGGATATTCTTGGCAGGCTCGAATATTTCAAATCTCGCGCAATGGATTTTAAGCAGGTGGTCGTCAAACGATCGGACGAGTCTTTGCTGGAAAATTTAGAGGCGATGTCGCTTTCAGAGTATTCGGCGGTGGTAATTGAATTTCCCATTTACCCGAAATCGATGGAATTCATTAGAAATAAGAATCCGAACGCTAAAATATTCACCCGTTCGATCAACGCCGAACTGTATCATAAATGGCATCTATTCCTTTCCAACTTTAAGAGTGAACGGAACAGTGGCGCAGGGCTCGTCAGATCGTTTCGGACGCACTTTCCCATTCTTGAAAAGACCCGTCTCAAATTCAAGCAGGATCGTAAGTGCGGCAACCTGTCGGATGCCCTGCTTTCCATCACCGATTGGGAGACGCGTTATTACTGGCGTTATCTGATCGGGCAGAAGGCGGAGACTGTGCCATATTACTTGCCGGAGGAATATTTACAGGAGATTCGATCCGTCCGCGCTGAGAAACAAAATATCTGTGTATCCTTTATGGGAGTGAAGGTTAACCGCGGTTCCTTCCTTGCTGATTCACTAGATAACTTTACTCGATTGGTCGAAGCCCTAAAAAATGACATGCAGGGTTGGTCGTTCAAAGTGACGGGTGAACTGCCCGACGATTCCCAGGTACTTCCAGCTCGCATCGAAGCAACCGGTTTCATCGATAGTCCCTACCCACTGTTGGCGTGTTCGCGCGCGGTTGCTATTCTTTCGCCTTATGGGATGGGCTTCAAAACAAAAATACTCGAAGCCATCCTTGCCGGTTGCTATGTATTACTCCCTTCCGCTTTGTTGAAACGACAGCCGGAGGCGGTAAAACCATTTTGCATCGAAGTGGACTTGAACTCTGTAGCATCGTTCAGACGTGCCTTGGATCAAAGCCTCGAACCACTACCTGCGTACGACCCCAACCTTGTTTTGAAGGATGAAGCCTTTCGCGTATTGGATAGGCTTTTTGGTCAAGTCAAACTTGTATGAAAATTGCTATTGTATTATCTCAGGGCAAACATTATTTTTACTATGACCACGTTGTGCGTTCTCTGCACAATATGGGGCATGAAGTACGCATCGTATGCCCTGCCGACTTTTCGGAGGACGGCAATAAATCAGGACGGGCATTGATCAAACTTCTCAAGGAAGAATCGGGCATCAAATTGGAAGACGCCCTCCTTCCACACCGCAAGAATCCATACTGGGTGAATTTGCTGCGTAACTTGCGCGACTATGCCATTTTCGTACGCCCTGAACACCCCACACCATTCATTGCTCCGATTTGGATCGGGAAGGAACTTTCACAAAAGATGTTGAAGCGCCTCGAACTGCCGGGTATTCGTTCCTTCATTCGTTCGAAAACGGCAAGAGATTTGTTTGCGCAACTCGAAGCACGCATTCAACCAGATGATGCCATTCTCAATTGGTTCAAAATTTTCCAGCCTCAGGTCGTCTTTTCTTCCCCTTTTGTTTTCAGAGGCGATGTGGAAGTGGAATATGCCAAAGCCGCGCAGGCATTGAAGATTCCCGTCATAGCCGCGTTGCTCAGTTGGGATAACCTCACCAGTAAGGGCACCTATCATGTTATGCCCGATAAACTCTTCGTGTGGAATCAAAGCCTGGTTGCAGAGGCAGTTCAAATCCACGATTTTGAGCCGCAGCGGATTTTCGTCACGGGCGCGCCGGTGTATGATCCCTGGTTCGACTTATCTCCTTCGACAGACCGCGCTTCTTTCTGCGCTGCCACAGGGCTCGACCCTTCGAAGCCGTACGTGCTCTATCTTTGTTCATCCAAGTCGATCTCAGAGCGTGAGACCGAGTTGATCCAAATGTTGATTTCGCATTTTGAAAGTGTGGATGAAAAACATCGCCCGGCATTGCTTGTGCGCCCGCATCCGTTCAAAGACATGGAGGTGGATGGACTGGAGAATGAATGGGTAAAAGTTTTCCCGAAAGGCGGACAACGCCCCGATACGGATGAAGCGCGTTCGACCTATTACGACTCACTATATCATTGCGCGGCAGTCATCGGTGTGAATACGACAGGTTTTCTGGAATCAGCGATTTTGGATAAACCCTGTCTGACCCTTGCCAACTCCATGACGAGCGCTGGGCAGGAAATGCGCGCACATTTCAAACATTTGATGGATGCCGGTTATATTGAGGTTGCAAAGGATTTTCCTGAACTGGTGAATAAAACCATACAAATCGTTTCAGGCGTAGATGTGCGAAAGGAAAACCGGATGAAGTTTGTGCGTGATTTCATCCGTCCGCATGGACTGAATATACCCGCTTCAAATGTGATGATGGGTGCGGTCCTTGCTGTTGCTAATGGACGAGAGCCTTCTGTTTGGATGGAAATGGAAAAAGTAATATGACTACATTTATTGACTCCCAACGTTGTATGGTTATTGGCGAAGTTGCCCAATCGCATGATGGCAGCCTTGGCATGGCGCATGCTTTTATTGATGCCATTGCCAATTCAGGCGCAGATGCGGTGAAATTCCAAACGCATATCGCTGCGGCAGAAAGCACCCCGCAGGAGCCGTGGCGCGTCAAGTTTAGCAAACAGGACATCACACGCTACGAGTATTGGAAACGTATGGAATTCACCCGTGAGCAGTGGCATGGTTTGGCAGAGCATGCTCGCGAACGCGGACTTGTCTTCCTTAGCTCGCCGTTTTCGCCTGAAGCTGTTGATCTGTTGAGTGAAGTAGGAGTGCCTGCTTGGAAGGTTGCTTCTGGTGAAGTAAGTAATCGCCCTTTGTTCGATCGAATGTTGAAGACGAGGCTTCCAATCCTCTTGTCCACTGGTATGAGTTCCATTGAAGAGATAGATGTAGCGGTCAAACAAGTGATGGATGCCGAGGTGGAACTGATGGTAATGCAATGTACTACGGCATACCCCTGCCCACCAGAAAAGATCGGGTTGAATATGATTCCCATCTTCCGTGAACGCTATGGCTGTGCTGTTGGTCTTTCTGATCATTCCGGTACGATCTATGCCGGGCTGGCGGCTACTGTATTGGGCATTGAAGCATTGGAAGTCCATGTTGCTTTTAGCCGTGAAATGTTCGGACCTGATGTGCCAGCTTCTGTAACAACGGGTGAACTGAAACAGCTGGTAGACGGGGTGCGTTTCATCGAAAAAATGCGTACTCATCCCATTGATAAGAACACATTTTCAGAGGAAGCAGCGCCATTAAGGCGCCTATTTACAAAGAGTATTGTTGCATCCATAGACCTGAAAAAAGGTACTATTCTTGAAGCGAAACACTTAGCACTAAAGAAGCCTGGGTCAGGGCTTCCTGCTGAAATGCTTAAGGATATTCTTGGCAAACCCCTACTGCGTAACCTGAATGCTGATGAACAACTCTTAATAGAAGATGTTCAAATATCGAAGGAGTAGATTCGTTGAAAAGAAAGATTTGTGTTGTTGTAACAGCCAGACCGAGCTATAGCCGTATTCGTACGGCTCTGCAAGCTATTCAAGCAGATCCTAATCTTGAGTTGCAACTGGTTGCGGCTGCTTCCACCTTGCTAGATAGGTATGGAAATGCAGTCCGTTACATGGAACAGGATGGATTTGAGATTGCAAGCCGAGTTCATATGGTTGTGGAAGGCGAGAGTTTGGTGACTATGGCAAAGACCACTGGGCTGGGGTTGCTTGAACTTGCCACTGCTTTTGATAACCTCAAGCCTGATATTGTTGTCACCATTGCTGACCGTTATGAAACGATAGCCACTGCCATTGCAGCCTCATATATGAATATTCCACTGGCACATATTCAAGGCGGTGAGATAACCGGAACGATTGACGAAAAAGTTCGCCACGCTGTGACCAAACTCGCTGACATTCATCTTGTTTCCACCAATAAAGCAGCGGAGAATGTCATTCGCATGGGCGAACTACCCTCTTCTGTTTATGTCACTGGCTGCCCATCTATTGATATTGCCGCAACCGTGTTGGAGAACCCCTCCATTAGTTTTGACCCATTCGCCAAATACAAAGGCGTTGGCGAACTATTTGACCTAAAAACGGACTATCTTGTTGTCATGCAGCATCCTGTTACAACCGAGTATGAGCAAGCTCGCACTCAAGTGATGGAGACGTTACATGCTGTCCATGAAATCGGGTTGCCTACTTTTTGGTTCTGGCCCAATGTGGATGCGGGATCTGATGGAACTTCACGGGGCATACGTCAATTTCGTGAATTAGAGCGTTCTTCAAATATTCATTTCTTTAAGAATATGGAGTCTGAAGACTTTTTAAGATTGATATATAACAGCAAGTGTCTTGTTGGAAATTCCAGTGTGGGCATTCGTGAGGCATCCTTTTTGGGCATCCCTACCGTCAATATTGGAACACGTGAGGCAGGTAGAGAACGGGGCAAAAATGTTCTCGATGTGAATTATGACAAACTGCAGATAAAATCTGCCATCGAAAAGCAGTTGTCAAATGGAAGATATAACTCCGATACTCTTTACGGGAACGGTGGAGCCGGACGCAGAATTGCCAGCATTCTCAGAGATACTCCCCTCAAGTTTGAGAAGCGATTGACATATTAATCATGACAAAAATTCTGGGTATCATTCCGGCTCGTGGCGGCTCGAAAGGCATTCCGGGCAAGAACATACGTCTGCTGGACGGGAAGCCTCTCATTTATTACGCAATGGAGGCTGCGCGTTCATCCAACCTGGTGGACCGTCTCATTTTGACCAGCGACTCGCAAGAGATCGCAAATGTTGGCAGAGATATGGGTATTGAAGTCCCATTCTTGCGCCCCCAGGAATTGGCACGGGATGATACACCCATGTTGCCTGTGATCGAACATACCCTTGGCTTTGTGGAAGCACAGGGTTGGCAGCCAGATATAATCTTGCTCCTTCAACCCACAGCTCCATTGAGGCGGGCTGAACACATCCGTTCGGCTGTAAAGTTGCTTGTTGAGACGAAGTGCGACTCAGTTGTTAGTGTGGTCGAAGTGCCACGGCATTATGTGCCAGACTTTGTATTACGACTCGATGACGGCAGGTTGCGACCCTATCTGGATGGTCCGTTGGTGACGCGCAGGCAGGACGCGCGCCCGGCATATTCCAGAGATGGAACGATCTACGCTTTCAGGCGTGATGTTTTTGTGACAAAACATAGTATCTACGGTGATGACTGTCGCCCTCTATTGATTCCAGGAGATCAATCCTGCAATTTGGATACGATGGAAGATTGGCACACAGCCGAAAAAATGATCCTTGATTATAAAAAAGAAAAGGCATCACCATAACGAAAGTGTTCTTCAAGAGAAAAAAAATGAAAGTTCTGTTTGTTTCAAGTAGTTACAGTAATTTCTATGCAATCGACGATATCGTCCGGCGACTCTTTCAGCGCGGGCATGATGTGCGTTTGATCCTCGGCATGGATGAGAAAGCAACCATTGCGGATGATGCTCTTCAACACATCCGGAAGGATATCCCGGGGCTTGTCATTGAGCCGTTGAAATCTCGCAAGACTATGTGGAAATTCACAAGGCTTCTTCGGGAGGTCTTGAATTATGCTCATGTATTGAATAATGAAAATACCCGTAAGTGGGATGTTGCTAAATGGTTTCGGTTCTTTCCGCCGTTTTTGTGGAAGATCGTATCCACTCCGGCAGGCAGAAAATCATTAAAGAAGCCGCAGGTTCAAAATTTCCTTCGTGCTCTTGAGCAGCGCATCCCTGTAGACCACATGATCCGGGAACATATCCAGCGGCATGCGCCTGATATCATAATCGTCATGCCGCTCATTAACCCGGCATCTAAAGAGACGGAATATCTTCGGGCAGCTCGTGCGATGGGAATTCTTGTTCTTTACTCAATGGTCAGTTGGGATAATATCTCATCCAAAGGTACTTTTCACGGCAAGCCAGATTACAGCGTGGTCTGGAATGAGCCTCTTGCGCTTGAACTTTCCAGCATGCACGATATCCCCCGCGAACGTATTTTCATCACCGGGGCACCACGCTTCGATCATTTGATCGACAAGGTGGATGGACGCATCATGCCGCACACCGAATTCTGTCGCATGGTAGGACTGGATGAGAAGAAGGAGTACATTCTTTACGTTGGCTCTACTTTTCTCGTTACCAACGACCACAAAAAAAATGCCGATGAATCTGTGCTGGTTTTGGAAGTAGCAGATGCACTCGCAAAAGATCCGCGCACAAAAGATGTAAATCTTGTTCTTCGTCCGCATCCCACCAACTCCACGTTTCTTGAAAAGATCCGCGCACAGGCAAGACCCAATATCATTGTATTTCCGCATAGAGGCGAGATCCCCGATACCGAAGAAAAACGAAGTCGTTTTCATAACTCACTCTTCCATAGCCTTGCAGTTGTGGGTGTAAACACCACAGCCTTCCTCGAAGCGTCCGCGCTTGATAAACCTTGCATCACCATCCAAACCCAGAACTCGGTTGAGACCCAGATGCTGCTTCACTTTCATCACCTTGCCGATGCAGGCTTTTTGGAAACCGCTCTCGGCGTGGATGAACTTGTCGATGTAGTTGGCAAGATCAAGTCTGGGGTCGATGCGCGCCGCGACCAACGCCGCGAGTTCGTGAAAAACTTCCTTCGTCCACGCGGTATTCCCGCAGTGGATGCGTATGTCAAGATGATCGAGACGCTAGGTAGTCATTCAGAAGGAAACAAGACAGAATGACCGACTCATTGACCATTTGCACGGTTTCCTACCGTTCCGCCTCTTTGCTGGACCTGAACCTGACCCTGACCAGAGAGTTGAACCCCGCTGCAAATTTCCACTGGCTCATCGTGGACAACAACAATGATTTTCAGGGACACAATCCTCTTGCCCTTGGCGAAAAGAACGTTCAGGTTATTCAAGGCGACCCTTGCATCAATCAGGGACTATTGAAGGGCAGCTATCATCATGCCCAAGCGCTCAATAAAGCCCTGAGTTTGGTCTCCACCCGTTACCTGCTTGTGATCGACCCGGATTTCTTTATCTTCCAAAAAGACTGGGTCAACACGGTCTTAAAGTACATGTCTGATAATAACTTGAGTTTTTGGGGCGCACCCTATTACCCGAACCTGACCTGGAAGCGGCGTTACTTTCCTACAGTCTCCTGCATGCTCATTGATCTGGAAAAGGTCGCCCCGGAAAAGCTGGACTTCACCCCCGAATTGGATGAGTTTCAGTTTCTGAAAGCATCTCCAACATTGAGCTTGCTGGGCATCATCATGGGTATAATTCCCTATCAGGTTCGCCATGTGGATTGGGTAATTCTTTTGGATATTGTTAAGTCTTTATTAAGAATCCGTTGGGTCGCAGAGCCATTGTCGGCTTTACTACCGAAAAGGTTTTATACAAATACTGATATATCTCGTGATACAGGCTTCAAAATACAGAACTTCTTTGGTAAAGACCGAACTGCTCGGGTTGAAACTTTGCTGCCGTCCTATGTGAACGACCTTTTTACAAAAAAGGACTCTTTCTTTCTAAACATCTTTGCCAGGCTGTATTCTTTACTGGTGCCGGAGAATCTTTCGATCTACCCGAAGCGAAGAAATTATTCAACAACAATGAGTTTTAAAGATATTGGGCTTTTCGATGTTCGCGGTCAGTTCGGTTGGGAAGAATTCTTTTGGAAGGAAAAACCGTTTGCCATGCATATCAAGGGCGGTACCCGTAAGTTTGAAGATGTTGGGTACGATAAACTTCAGGCAATATTGCGCCAACTGGCTGAAAAGCCGGTGTAAGGGATCGATAATTTCAAGAATACCTCTGCTATCAGAGGCTACATAAAAGCCGGGCGGTTCTTCCCGGCAATTCTGAACAATAAAAGGATAAACCATGAGAAAAATGATCGTAAACGACTTTACTATTTCCGACGATAGCGACTGCTACGTCATTGCCGAGATCGGCAACAATCATCAGGGTGATTTACAGAAAGCAAAAGAGATGTTTCATGCTGCCAAGGAATGCGGCGTGGACGCGGTCAAACTGCAGAAACGTGATAACAAGTCGTTGCTTACAAAAGCAGCGTACAACAAGCCTTATGATAATGAGAATAGTTTTGGCGCAACCTATGGCGAACACCGCGAGGCATTGGAGTTTGGCAAAAAAGAATATGTCGAATTGAAAAAGTATGCGGATGAAATTGGTTTGACGATGTTCGCCACTGCATTTGATATGAAGAGCGCAGACTTCCTTGCTGAACTCGACATGCCGCTCTATAAGATCGCTTCAGGCGACTTGAAGAACACGCCGCTGCTCAAACATGTTGCCAAGATCGGCAAGCCAATGATCATCAGTACCGGCGGCGGGACGATGGAAGATGTGCAGCGAGCCTATGACGCGATCATGCCGATCAACAAGCAACTGGCGATCCTGCAATGCACTGCCTCATATCCCGCTGAGCCACAGGATTTGAATCTGCGAGTTATCACTACCTACCGTGAAAAGTTCCCCGATGTCGTGATCGGTCTTTCCGATCATGAAAATGGGATCGCCATGGCATTGGCTGCCTATGTGCTTGGTTCACGCATGGTTGAACAACACTTTACGCTCAACCATACCTGGAAGGGTACCGACCATGCCTTCTCGCTTGAACCGATTGGGATGCGTAAACTTGTCCGCGATTTGCGCCGGGTAAAGGTAGCGATGGGTGACGGAGAGAAACGTATTTACCCAAGCGAAGTCAACCCCATTACTAAGATGGGTAAGAAGCTCGTTGCTGCGCGCGACCTCAAAGCGGGTCAGAAATTGACCCGCGAAGATATCGCCATCAAATCACCCAGCGACGGCATCCCGCCATACGAGTTGGATAACGTCATCGGCAAGACTCTCACCAAGGACTTGCTCGAAGACGAGAATTTTGCATTCGAGAATTTGAAGTAATAAATAAGTAGGTCACGCTTTTAGCGTGACCTACATAATGGTTTCAAAGGTATACATGCTTCCAAACCAAATCCCTAACTGGATCGGAACCGACGAACAAACCACTCAAGCTAATGAGTGGTTCGAAAAGATTAACCCCGCAAACGGACAGGTTCTCTTCAAAGTGGCGCGTTCACGTGCGGCGGATATTCAACAAGCCGTTGAACTAGCAAAGAAAGCCCAGCCTGCCTGGGCGGATACGCCTGCGGTGCAGCGCGGCCTGATCCTGCACAAGATCGTGGTGGGGATGCAAAACCGTCAGAATGAGATCGCTGCTATTGTCGCTGCCGAAACTGGAAAGCCCATGAAAGAGGCGTTGGGCGAAACGGGCGGAGCGATCCAATGCGGATTGTTCTATGCCAGCGAAGGTCAACGTTTGTATGGTCGTACAACCACGAGCGGTACGGCGAACAAGTATTCCATGACGATTCGTCAACCTATCGGTGTGGCGGGACTCATCATCGCTGCGAATACTCCCATCGCGAATGTGGCATGGAAGGTTTTCCCGACGCTTATTTGTGGCAATGCCGCCATTTTGAAAGCTGCCGAAGATACCCCAGCCACGGCGTGGATCTTTGGGCAGATCGCAAAGGAAGCGGGTTTGCCTGATGGTGTCTTGAGCATCATGCAGGGATTTGGCGAAGAAGCGGGCGCGCCCTTGGTTGCACACAATGATGTGGGCGTGATCAGTTTCACCGGCTCGACCGAGGTGGGACGCATTATCAACCGTTCGGCGGGGGAACGTTTTGCGCGCATCTCGCTGGAACTGGGCGGGAAGAATCCTCTTGTGGTGTGTGACGACGCTGACTTGGAGAATGCTGCCAAGTGGGTGCTGCTCTCCGCCTTTAGCAATGCGGGACAGCGTTGCGCATCCACAAGCCGCATTATTATTTTTGAGTCGGTATATGAAAAATTCCGCGACATGCTCGTGGAGAAAACGAAGAAGTTGAAAGTTGGCATTACTGATGATTGCGACTTTGGCGCAGTCATCAATGAGGGGCAATTGCTCAACATGGTGGATGCCGTGCAAAAGGCAAAGAAAAATGGCGCAACCATCCTGTGCGGCGGCGAACGCATGACCGATGCAGAACATAAAAACGGCTATTTCATGGCGCCGACTCTGATCGAAAACGTCGACCCGCATGATGAAATTTCAGAGTGTGAGTTGTTTGGTCCCGTGGCGTTGTTGTTCAAAGTAAAAGATTTTGAACACGCGCTTCAAATGGCGAACGATACTCCTTATGGCTTGACGGCGAGCATTCATACCAAAAGTATTCACCGCGCCACACGTTTTTATGACAAGGTTCAAACAGGCGTAGCAGTTGTCAACGCTGGGACGCACGGTTCCGAGCCGCATATGCCCTTTGGCGGGCGCAAACTTTCGGGTAACGGTTCACGCGAACCGGGCACGGAAGCGCTCAATATTTATTCTGAATTGAAAGACGTATACATTAACATCGACCCAACGCAGGTATGAGCAAAGAGAATCCTTCCATCATCGCTTTGATTCCCGCGCGTGCCGGTTCGAAACGTGTGCAGGGAAAGAACATCCGCCCGCTGGCGGGGCATCCGCTGATTGCGTATACGATCTGTGCCGCCAAACAAAGTGGTGTCTTTTCAGATATTCTCGTTTCGACCGACTCGGAAGAGTATGCTGAGATTGCGCGGCAATACGGAGCGGAAGTTCCCTTCCTGCGTCCGGCTGAAATTGCAGGCGATCTCGCGCTCGACATCGAATGGCTGGACTTTACGCTGCACAAGCTGAAAGCAATGGGACGCGAATATGATTGCTTCAGTATCCTGCGCCCGACTAGTCCCTTCCGTTTGCCGAGCACCATTCAGCGGGCATGGAGTGCGTTCAAAGCCGAAGAAGGCGTGGACTCTCTTCGTGCAGTAGAGAAGGTCAAAGATCACCCCGGCAAGATGTGGGTGATTCGTGGCAAGCGCATGATGCCTTTGCTTCCATTCGGACCGAAGGAACAGCCTTGGCATAGCACACCTTATCAGGGACTTCCCGAAGTTTACTCGCAGAATGCCAGCCTCGAAATCGCTTGGTCGCGTGTGGTCTTCAACGGTCGCACGATTGCAGGTGAAGTAGTTATGCCGTTCGTTTCGGAAGGCTACGAAGGTTTTGATGTGAATCATCCCTATGATTGGGATTTGGCGGAACGTCTCGTGGCAAGTGGAGAGGCGCAACTGCCAAAGGTAGAAAAAATTTCTTAAAGAAGAATCAGGTGCGGGCGCGGGGTGAGGCGCAGCGCCTATAAAGAGGAAAACATGATTGAACTGAAATTAATCCCCGTGGAAGAATTTAAGCGCGTGCGCAATTCATCTGCTGACAAGTACAAGAAACTTCAGATCATCGCGGATATGTGCCGCGCCAACACGCTCACCGAAGTCAAGCGTGCCGGGTCGGGGCATCTTGGCTCGAGTTTCAGCGCGATGGACATTGTGGTGTGGATGTATTACGAAGAAATGAATACGCTCAAGGTTGGTTTTGACAGCCCTGACCGCGATATTTATTTTTCGTCGAAGGGACATGATGTGCCGGGCTTGTATGCTGTTCTTCATTCGCTTGGCGAAATTCCCGACCACATGCTCATGTCTCTGCGCCGCCTCAACGGATTGAACGGTCATCCCGACATCGGCAATCGCGGTATGGAAGCCAACTCGGGTTCGCTTGGCATGGGCATCTCGAAGGGGCGCGGCATGGCGTGGGCGAAGAAGTACAACAACAACGGCGGGCATGTCTTTGTGATGACCGGCGATGGTGAGTTGCAGGAAGGTCAGAACTACGAAGCCTTGCATGTCACCGCGCATCAAAAGGTCGATAACCTCACTGTGATTGTTGACGACAACAAAGTGCAATCTGATAAGCCTGTTGCCGAGATCATTGATCTTCGCAACCTCGTTGAAAAATTTACTGCTTTTGGCTGGCATGTCATTCGAATTGACGGGCATGATTTTCGCTCTATCGAAAAAGCCATTGCTGAAGCCAAGCAAGTTAAGGGTAAGCCGCAGATCATCATCGCCGATACCATCAAAGGTCGCGGCATCTCCTTCATGGAGCACCCTGCCGCGCTTGAAATTGGAAAAGGACTCTATCCCTGGCATTCGGGCGCGCCGGATGATGCAGCCTTCGAGGTAGGTTATTCTGAACTGATTCAACGCATCAATGCGGATCTCGCGGCTGTGTCGCTCGACCCGTTGCATTTGACTCCCGTTGAGCCGGAAGTGAAGACCGCGAGTCCGTCTATGTTGGAAGGGGAACCTCTCAGCCAGGCTGCTTTGGATCGCCTTTCTGTGAAGCCGACGGATGAATTCGTCTCACGTGCCTATGGTCAAGCCTTGGTTGAACTTGCCGCCACACGTAAAGACATTGTCGTTCTCGACGCGGATCTCTCCTCTGATTGCAAAGTCCGCGACTTTGAATACACGTATCCCGACCGATTCATCGAAAACGGCATTGCCGAACAGGATATGGTTTCCATGGCGGCAGGTCTTGCCCGTCAGGGACTTTTGCCTGTTGTCAACTCATTCGCTAGTTTCCTCGCCTCACGCGCCAATGAGCAGATTTACAATGCCGCGGGTGAAAAGTCCAAGATCATTTATGCCTTGCACTATGCGGGCTTGATTCCCGCTGGACCGGGCAAGTCGCACCAATCCCTGCGCGATATTTCGCTCTTCTCTGCTTTGCCAAATTGCACCATCCTGCAACCATGCAGCGCCGAAGAGACTCGCATGGCAATGGATTATGCTGTGAACAAAACAGATGATGTGGTTGCCCTGCGCCTCATCATCGGACCCAGTCCGCGCCGGATCACGCTCCATGCTGGGTATGAGTTCAAGCCTGGGGTGGGCTGTCAACTCACGGCGGGGAAAGATGCGGTCATGTTTGCGTATGGTCCGGTCATGTTGCACGAAGCGCTCCTCGCCAGCGAACTCCTCGCTGAACGCGGATTCGGTTTGAGCATCATCAACATGCCTTGGCTCAACCGTGTGGATGTGAAGTGGCTGACCGAAGTCCTCAAACCGTATTCCAGTATCTTTATGCTTGAAGATCATCACCCCGCTGGCGGCTTGATGGATAACATTCTCACCGTTTGCAGTGAACATGGTTTGCTAAATGGCAAACAGATGATCAAATTCGCTGTAGAAGGCTACCCCGCCTGTGGTACGCCGCAGCAGGCTTTGGCTTTCCATGAATTGGATGGGCTGTCATTGTCCAAGCGAGTGATGAAGTATTGTGGTTAATGAATGCCTGAAATAAAGATTGCAATTCCTTTGCATGGCAAGATGGCGGCGCGTGCCTTTCATCAACCATCCTTTCGTCAGCGTTTGGCGGAGGGTGGCTTTAAGCCGTTGTATTTTCTCAGCCCTGTCTACTTTCGCGCATTTGATTTTGACCCAGAACAATATTTTGAATTGCAGGTCGAGCAATATGAGGCACAATATCAAAAAAGTTTTTTGCTGCAACAATTGCGGATGTTGCGTCGCTTTGTTGTAGTGACCGAAACAACCGATCTGCGCTTCCGCGAGATGATGGAATCCAAGTTGTACGATGCCACCCTGCTTGGAATGGCGGCGCAAATGACTTATGTCACAGCCTTACGTCGCATCCCGCGAATGGGAGAATTTCTGGTATGGCTGGAAAACACACTTTATGTTACTCATGTACACGATCAATATCTCAAAGAGAAAAATATTGATTGTGTTTTGACACCTGGCATGGGAAACTATAATTTTTGGAATGAAGGTAATTTTGCTCTTGAGGCTCAATGCATGGGCGTCCCTGCATTCGCAGTTATCACCAATTACGACAATACCGTCAACATGGGGTATCGTGGATTTACCCCCACCTGCCTTGGGGTGTGGAGCAGGCAGATGGCAGATGAGGTGGTAAAGCTGCATGGTTTTCCTGCCAAAAAAGTGGAAGTGATAGGTGCAGTACAGTATGACCGCTTTATCCAGCCTTTGCGTTATGGTCGCGAGGACTTTTTAAGGTCGATTGGTCTTGAGCCCAATAAGAAAACGATTTTCTTTGCAGGTGGAGTCAATATCAACCATTATTTCGAGATCTATCGTATATTCGTCGAGCAAAAGGATCGTATTTGGAGCGGTAATTTTAATTTTGTCGTTCGTCCACAACCTCATGCCAAATTGCTAGATTCCCCCGGCTGGCATATCATGGAAAAGATGTTTACTCAGGCAGGTGTGTACGTTTCCAACCCTGGTTCAGTAGATGCAAGTGGTGACCGCACACATGAACTTCGTCTCGATTTGGGGTTGGATAATGATAAAGATGAGTTAAATTATCTTCTCCGTTACAGCGATGTGTTGGTGAATAACTTCTCCACCATGGGTTTAGAAGCTGCCATATGTGACTTGCCCACTATTCATATTGGTTATGATGCATATACTTTTGGTGTACGATTTGGCGTTACAACTGCCTTCCAGCAACGTATGTCTCACAATCGCCGCCCCCTGCGTTTGAAAGCCTCGAAGGTAGCAAAAAGCGAAAAGGATCTGCTGGAATACATTGGACAATACCTAAGTGACCGCACCATTGACTCTGAAGCACGGCACGAATATGCAGTGTCAGAATGCGGCGAACTTGACGGGCAAGCTACCTCAAGATTGATGGCGATGGTTAATAGTCGTATGTAATTTTGAAAAGATTCGATTCAAGGAGTATGAGATGAATGATTTGAAAGAAATTTTTGAAAAAGGAAGATGGTATCACTGTTTTCGTTATGATGGGCTGGTATCGAATGGTACTTATGATGTCGCCAACTATATGGAACATTATGGGTTCGATAAAGACTATAGTGGAAAAACAGTGTTGGATGTCGGCTGTTCCGACGGCTATTTCTCCGTCTGGATGAAGGAACATGGGGCAGAAAAAGTGTTGGGTGTTGATTCCAATAAATACGACGGTTCCCTTGCTTTTGCGCCTTCTATCGCGTTCAAGCAAGCCCATGAGCAAAAGTATGCACAATATGCGGACGATTATGCTGCGTTCCACGCGGTGTATGAACGATATGGATTGACCAATTCGAATAAGCTGCTTTTCATGGCCAAGCTGATGGGATTGGATGTCGAATTTAGTAACGGGTCGATTTATGATCTGTCTCCGTTTGGCGGCTTCGATGTAGTCATGTGTAACGATCTGCTTGAACACTTGAGGGATCCGATTACGGCCATCGAACAGCTTTATTTGGCAACGAAGAAAAAATGTATCATTACAGTTTCTTCAGCCTTGAAAACGGGCTGGTTTGATCGAAAAAAGGCGCTTGCCCTGTATCAGGGACATATTTCTGGCGGATCTTTTTTTAGTCTTTCTGAAGAGGCTGTAAAGGCAATGTGTGCTTCCGCAGGTTTTAGCAAGGTGGAGGTCGTTGGACGTTTTGAGATGCTAAATAGAAGACATGGGGTGACAAATAGTCATTTTGTTATCCATGCAGAAAAGTGATCCTTGAAGTTTTCAGGATCCTTTTATGTTTAGGAGAATCTGGTTGACAACTTCTACTAGGGAAATGGATATGAAGCGGATATTACCATGAAATTTGGGCTCACTGGGACTGTTTCTGATTTGTTTGTCATCACAAAAGGACTGTTTGTTTCCGCAGATCTATCCATCTTCCATGGATTTGAGCCGCCGCCCACCGGGGGTGGACATCAGTTTTTGCGTGCGTTTTGGAAACAGGCAGAGGCAAAAGGTTTGCGAGTGGAGAATAATCAGATTTCCCGCACCACACAGGCTTGTTTGTTGAATTCGTTTAACTTTCGTGAAAAACGCCTTTCTATCATGCGACGTAATTCCATATTGTATGTTCATCGTGTGGACGGTCCCATTGATGTCTATCGTGGACGCGAGGATGGCGTGGATAAAAATATTCATGCCGTAAATTTGAAATTTGCTGATAAGACCATTTTCCAATCGCAATATAGCCTTGAAAAACACCTTTCGCTGGGCATGGAATTCAAACACCCAACGATCATTCTCAACGCGGCTGACCCGGAAATTTTCCACTCACGCGGGCGGGTGGTATTTTCGCGCGATCGAAAAACTCGTTTGATTGCTTCAAGTTGGTCTGATAATGTCAACAAAGGTGCAGCTGTGTATCAATGGCTGGATGAGCATTTGGATTGGGAACGCTTCGAAATGACTTTTGTTGGACGCAGCCCGGTGACGTTCAAGAATATCCGTATGCTTCCAGCGGTCGACTCATATCGAATGGCTGAATTGTTCCGTGAACATGATATATACATCACTGCCAGTAAAAATGACCCATGTTCGAATTCATTGATCGAGGCATTGACGTGTGGACTTCCCGCGGTTTACTTGCAGAGTGGCGGTCACCCCGAGATTGTGAAGCAGGCTGGAGCGGGGTTTGAAGCGGCGGAGCAGATCCCGGAATTGCTGGAGCACCTCTTAAGTCAGTATGAAGTCTTTCAGGCGCACATCTCGGTTCCTTCTATACAAGAGGTGAGTGAACAATATTTGAAAGTGTTGGAATTGATCTCATGAAGGTGCTGACCCAGAACATTGGCATAAATATTATTAAAGCGGCTTCGTGGAATTGGAAACCGTATTCGCGTTTGCTCCTGTATGGCGATGATGCAGGCTGGGTGTTGGATTGGGAAATGCGCGAATTGAAAACCATTTGTGATGCGCTGGGTGTGCCGGTGATAAAGCCGCTCTGGAAACATGCTCGGCAGCCGCAATCGATCTTTTACTCGAATCAGTTCTTTCTCCAAAACGAACAATGGCTAGATCTATTGCCTCACCGTATCGGGTTTGCCTATTTTCATGGGCTGCCCGGTACGGGAAATGAAGGCTTCGATCGTGTGTATGCTGCATTGAAAAGACATCACAACAATCTGGCGCGGATTCAAGTCTCGCATACTGAAGTGCGTGATGTAATCCTGCAAACTGGAATTGACCCATCCAAAGTATTCTTGATTCCCATTGGCATTAACACAGCCTTCTTTCCATTTCGTGATGACACCATGAAAAAGAATGCCCGTATTGAATTTGGGGTTCCACGATCTGCTTTTGTGATTGGTTCTTTTCAAAAAGACGGCGTGGGCTGGGAGGAAGGATTGGAGCCGAAGAATGAAAAAGGTCCCGATGTATTTGTTGAGACCATGAAGCGGTTGAAGAAGGACATCCCTGAATTGTTTGTGATGCTTTCTGGTCCGGCGCGTGGATATGTTAAGAAAGGTTTGGAGGAAGCAGGTATTCCATATTTACATACTTACCTTCAATCCTATCCTGAGATCGCAAAATTATTTCAAGTGCTTGATCTATATGTTGTAGCGTCGCGTCAGGAAGGCGGACCAAAAGCGATTTTGGAAAGTATGGCTAGCGGCGTTCCGCTTGTGACAACTCGTGTGGGTCAGGCAATGGATTTGGTGAAGCATGGCGAAAATGCTTTTATGACCGAAGTGGAGGATGTGGATGCGCTCGCCTCATACGCCCTTCAAGTGTATCGTTCATCCCAGGCTGATCTTCAGCCGATGCTGACTGTCGGGCGCAAAACTGCCGAAGCAAATAGTTATGAGAGTCAAATTCCCTTATGGGCTGAGTTCATGAAAGGATTTGTTGAATTATGAGACGAGTTTTTGAAAAAATCATATATTATCTTTTACATCGTAAGATACGTCGGGCGATCATCAAACTTCTCATGGGTGCCGAAAATTCGGCGGAACCGCGTGAAGCCATCCGTTGGTTATTAGGAATCTATGACCTGGTAAATCTTGAAATTGATTCCCAAAGCAAACGTTGGGGAGGAGGGGTTCATATCAAGCATGAACTGATGGATGGTATCCATTCCTTTTTCTATGATCGGGTCGAGAAGGGATCTAGAGTTTTGGATCTTGGCTGTGGGTATGGTGCATTAGCTCATGCGATTGCTGAACATTCGGATGCTCAGGTGTTGGCGATTGATATGGATGCAAAACAAGTGCATTTTGGCGAAAAGAGATTTGCCCATCCAAATATTCGATTTGTGATTGGCAATGTGTTCACAGATATTCCAGAAGATGGATCTTTCGACGTGATCGTTCTCTCTAGCGTGCTTGAACACTTGAAGAACCGCCATGAATTTCTAAAAGACCTGGCGGCGCGTTTTACACCGAAAAAATTCTTAATTCGAGTCCCTACTTTTGAACGGCATTTTGTAGCCGCTCTAAAACGAGAACTTGGGTTGTACCCTTATGTTGACCATACACATGAACTCGAATATTCAAAAGACATTTTTTACAATGAAATGAAAATGGCTGGTTTGGAAGTTAAACACTTTGAAATCCGCTGGGCAGATATTTGGGCAGAGTGCGTTCCCGTAAAGTAATATGCTGAAGAAATGGATTAACACCCTAAAGCGAACCTTCCCGAATTTTTTTCGGTTTGTATTTGCTTTGCGTGATTGGGCAAAGAATATTCCAACGCGCCTAAAACTTTTTGCGTTGCAAAGATCAGAAATTGGGCTTGCAGTTACCTATCTTAGCGCTCATTTTCCGAACCCGCCTGTTTCGCGCAGTGAGTTTGCCCACGGTGGTGCCATTAAACTGACGTATCTTTCTGAAAATATTCCTCACCATTTCCCTTCTGCAAACCTGCTCTATGCCGTTAGCAGTGTTGCGCATCCTTTACAGATTGAGATTCTCGCACAGGCAAAACGTAAAGGATTGAAAATTGTCGTCAACCAGAACGGAGTTGCTTTCCCGGCTTGGGATGGTGACAATTACCAAGCCTCAAATCGTTCCTTGAAACAAATAATCAGCTTTGCAGATTTCATTATTTATCAAAGTCAGTTCTGCAAAGATAGTGCGGAGCGATATATCTCTCCGCCAGATGTGCCCAATGAGATTATTTACAATCCGGTGGATCCCCGCCTCTTTTCACCCGACGCCCGTTCGGCAAAACCTGATACATTGACCATGCTTTTAGGCGGTAACCAATATGAAAAGTACCGCCTTGAATTGGCACTGCAAACGCTGCAAACGCTGCGTCGTGATGTGCCTAATGCAAAATTGATTGTTACCGGCAATCTCTGGCTTCCGCGTGATGAAGCCGAAGCATGGACGAAGCAAGCCCTTCATAATATGAACCTGGCCGAGCATGTGACCTTTACAGGAACTTATGCCCAGACCAATGCACCCAAACTATACTCGCAAGCTCATCTTTTGCTGCATACCAAATACGCCGATCCATCACCGGGCTTGGTGTTAGAGGCAATGGCATTGGGAATGCCGGTTGTCCATTTGGATAATGGCGGCGTGCCTGAATTGGTCGGCGATGCAGGAGTTGGTGTGCCTGTGCAACATGATTGGGACAAGATCAACCTGCCAAATCCACAAACGATGGCAGATGCAGTGATGCAGGTCTATGATCGTCATCAGGAATTTTCGAAAAAAGCACGTCAACGTGCGGTGGATTTATTCTCTTTGGAAAAGTTCATAGCCTGGCATAAAGAAATTTTCGAGAAAGTTTTAAACTCCTGATGAAAATTTCCGTCATCATTTGCACCCGTAACCGCTTCGACGATTTTGTGAAGACCCTACCGTCCATTGCAGCGCAAACTCGCCTGCCAGATGAGCTGGTCGTCGTCGATTCGTCGGATGAGAATAAACTTGAAACATTTCTTACTTCGTTTAAACTTCCATTTCCTATTCGCTATTTTCACACCCAACCTGGTCTGACTTTGCAACGCAATAACGGCATTCGTGAAAGCTCAAATGATCTTATTTTTTTCTTCGATGATGATGTGGATTTGGATAGGAATTATCTTGTTGAAGTTGAAAAGATATTCGCCAAAGATACAAATCATGAGATTGGTGCTGTGGGTGGCAAGGTCGTAAACAACATGCCATCTAAATTGCGGTTGAGGTTTGAAATTGCGCTCTTTAGGTTTATCCGCGCTTTCTTTGGTGTTGTAGGAATTCGCAATGGAAAATTTTATCCGTCTGGCATGGCATCTCATCCGCGCCATAGCCAGCCAAGTGGGTATATCGAATGTCTCTCTGGTTGCTGTATGGCATTCCGGCATGAGGTATTCCAGAAAGTCAAATTTGATGAAGCTCTCTCCCATTATGGTCTGATGGAAGATGTGGACATTTCCAAACAAACCCTCGATGCTGGGTATAAGATCTATTATCAAACTTCTGCCACCCTCATCCATAACGAAAGTCCAATGAACCGCCTCAAAGTACAGCAATGGGCTGAGATGAGTGTGGTCAATTATGATTACCTCTTTCGCAAGAGTTGGGCAAGTGATGCATGGCGTTGGCTGTTTTATTATTGGGCACTGATCGGTCTATTGGCTGTGAATTTTCACAGCCTCAAAGGTTTGAAAGGTACGTTCAACGGAATAAAAAAGGTCTTTGCACTATGAATGTTGTTATTTTTACTTCTTCCTACCCCTATGATTATGCTTCTGAGCAAACCTTTCTTCAAGGAGAAGTGAAACTCCTTTGCCAAAGTTTTGATCGGTTGATCCTGGTTCCGAGGACTGTAAAAGGAAACCAGTTACCTATCCTTGGTGCAGTTGAAGTGGATGAAAGCTTTGCCAATTCTTTTACATTGAGCAAGCGGATTGTTGCAAGTCTGGGAGCTATATTTACCCGTGACTTTTATCTGGATATAAAAGAACATTTTCCTTTATCGCTTAAGCCATCTTATATACGCAGACTATTTTCCTTTCTTGCTGGTGCAAGGTTGTCCCGAAATTGGGTTAACGCCTGGCTTAAAAAGAATAGAGTAGAAGATACAGTTTTTTATACTTATTGGTTCGACGAACTTACCATGGGGATTGGTCTTGCAAAAGAAAACCACCCGTCTTTACGTGTTGTTTCACGCGCACATGGATTTGATATCTATGAAGAACTTTATAAGATATGGCCTTGCCGCAGGCGAGCTATCGAGATGATCGATGGATTGTTCTCAGCATCAAGGGCTGGGAAAGATTATTTTCTAAAGAAATATCCTCAGTATGAAAAAAAATATCATATTTCCCTGTTGGGCGTAGCAGACCCTGGCGGGATTTGCCAACCTTCCCAGGATGGTGTCTTAAGAATCGTTTCCTGTTCGATGATCATTGACCTTAAGCGGGTCGACCTGCTGTTGGAAGGGATCGCCCGTGCCGCACAAAAACGTAATGGACAGAAATTTGAATGGCATCATTTTGGCGAGGGTGAAGGACGAGCATCACTTGTGGAAAGAATAAAGAAAGAGTTCCCTCCTAATGCTAAGGGGACTCTATACGGCTTTGTACCACACAGAGATGTGATCCGTTTTTATTTGGAACAACCAGTGGATATCTTTAGTAATGTCAGTTTCACGGAAGGCACACCTGTTTCCATTATGGAGGCCATTAGCTGCGGCATCCCGGTCATTGCTACTGCAGTGGGCGGAAACGTAGAGATTGTTCAGGAAAGAAATGGATTTTTACTAGGTAAAGACCCAACACCCGATGAAATTGCTGATGTGTTGTTGTTCGTATGCGATAATCGCGAGGTTTGGAATGACAAACGCCGGGGTAGCCGGGAGATTTGGCAGGAACGATATAATGAGGTAACTAATTTTAAAACCTTTGCTCAAGCCTTGGTTAAAATAAGAGAGCGTTGATGTTATGTGTAGGATTTCTGGATTGTGATATTTGAGTATCAGCATAATTGCTTATAAAGAGTTGATTACTATTATCAAAAATAGGTTATTGAATTTTGCCTTTTACTCCAATGATAAGACTCGTATTCATAAAGCATGGCTATTGGGGTAGGCACAATATTTGTTCAATATGTTTGATCAGAAGGTGAGAGCCACTTCATGAAAGGTATTAAATGATCGTCGTTGTGGATTATGGCGTTGGCAACCTCGGTTCCATCGTCAATATGTTCAAGAAAGTTGGCGCAAAAGCTGTCGCTTCGTCTGACCCTGCAGTTATTAAAGATGCCGAAAAATTGATCCTGCCCGGTGTTGGGGCGTTTGATGCGGCGATGCGCAAATTTCATGAGACGGGTTTGGTTCCTGTGGTGGGCGAACTTGTTTTGGAGAAGAAAATTCCTGTGCTTGGTTTATGCGTAGGGCTTCAACTTATGACTAAAGGCAGTGAAGAGGGACGCGAAGCAGGCTTGGGCTGGTTTGATGCGGAGACGATCCGTTTTAAGTTCGATGGTGAGAATGCCCACCTCAAAGTTCCGCACATGGGTTGGAATGAAGCGCATGTTGTGCGTGAGCATCCGCTCGTGGCTGATTGGGATCCTGAGTCTCGTTTTTATTTTGTTCATTCATATCATGTGGTGGCAAAGGATATGGACGCTGTTCTTGCTGAAACGGATTACGGTGTGAATATTCACTCTATTCTTGGGCGAGGCAATATCATGGGTACGCAATTTCACCCGGAGAAGAGTCATCGTTTTGGAATGCGCCTGCTCAAGAATTTTGCGGAGAATATTCGATGATCCGTCCACGTGTGATTCCTGCTTTGCTGTTGAAGGGACAGGGTTTGGTCAAGACGGTCAAGTTCAAAGAGCCGAAATATCTTGGCGACCCAATCAATATCGTGCGTATTTTCAACGATAAAGAAGTGGACGAACTCGTTCTGCTCGACATCACTGCCACGCCCGAAAATCGCGGACCGCAATTTGACCTGTTGAAGAACATCACCAGCGAAGCATTTATTCCGCTGGCGTATGGCGGCGGAATCCGCTCGATGGATGATGTGCGGAAGTTGCTCAGCATTGGCATCGAAAAGTTGATCATGAATACTTCTGCGATTGAGAATGCTTCATTGATTCGTGAAACCGCTGACCATGCGGGCAGTCAGGCAGTGGTTGCTTCGATTGATGTAAAGAAGAACTTCCTCGGCAAGTATGAAGTCTTCACTCGCTGCGGACAAAAGAAGACCGGGCTTGACCCTGTGAAGCATGCAATTGAAATGGAAAAGATGGGCGCGGGGGAGATCATCATCAATTCGATAGACCGCGATGGCACGATGCAAGGCTACGACGTTGAACTCGTCAGACGAGTGGCGGATGCGGTTCACGTACCAGTCGTCGCCTGCGGAGGAGCCGGGAATTTATCCCACGTTTCTGAAGTCATCAAACATGGTCACGCTTCTGCGGCGGCGGCTGGCAGTATCTTCGTCTTCCAAGGTCCGCTGCGCGGCGTGTTGATCAGTTACCCAACCCCGAAAGAATTGAAAGAGTTTATTTAAGTATCAGGCTCTGGCTGGGGCTTAGCCCCAGCCAGAGCGGATGGAGATGGAATGACCGAATACCGAATGTGCAAGCGCTGTGTCATGGACACCAGCGACCCTGAAATTACCTTTGATGAAAATGGCGTGTGTAATCATTGCCATACCTATGAACGTCTCGTGCGAGATTATGTTGTGGATGGAGAAGCAGGGCGTGAGAAATTGGAACAGCTTGTGGCGAAGATCCGCGATGATGGAAAGAGCAAGCCATATGATTGTGTGATCGGTGTCAGTGGCGGCGTGGATAGTACCTACGTGGCGTACCTCGTCAAAAAACTTGGGCTGCGTCCGCTTGCCATTCATCTTGATAATGGATGGGATTCTGAACTTGCTGTTAAAAATATCGAAGAGACTCTCAAACGACTTGGGATTGATCTGTACACTGAAGTCCTTGATTGGGAAGAGTTCAGAGATTTGCAATCCGCCTTTCTTAAAGCTTCTACGCCCGATTCTGAAATTCCCACCGACCATGCCATTGTTGCCATCCTTGGGAATATGGCAGCGAAGCAGGGCATCAAATACATCATCATTGGCAATAACGTCCGCACTGAAACGCATTTGCCGCGTGCCTGGTCTCAGGGGCATTTTGATTGGAAGTACATCCGTGAATTACACAAACGGTTTGGCACACGCCCGCTTAAGACATTCCCACATTTTGGCTTTTTCACTTATTACTTCCGTATGATCACCCAACAGCGCATTGAGATCCTCAATTATGTTGGCTATAACAAAAAGGAAGCCCTGCGAGTGTTACAGGATGAACTCGGCTGGCGTTATTATGGCGGTAAACATTATGAGTCCATTTATACGCGCTTTTATCAGGGATACATCTTGCCTGAAAAATTCGGATATGACAAACGCCGTTGCCATCTTTCGAGCTTGATCTGCTCCGGCGAAGTAACCCGTGAGCAGGCACTGGAAGAATTGAGCATCCCCACCTATTCGCCATCGATGCAGGAAGAAGATCGCGAGTATGTGACCAAGAAACTCGGTTTCAGTGATGAAGAATTTACTACCATGATGAACGCGCCCAAAAAGAGTTATTGGGATTATCCATCCTACGGTCAATTCATGAATCAGCCTTTTGTGAAGAAGGGTCTTGTGCCGGTCGTTAAAAAAATGATGAGGCTTTTCAAGTAATGCGCATTGCTTATGTCACTATCCATATCGCGCCAGAGATCATGCAGGGCGGTGTGGGCAAGAAGATCAAATCGCAAATGTCCATTTGGCGCGAGCGCGGGCATGAAGTTTCGTTGTTCAGCCTCACACCTGCGGAGATTCCCTTTCCTGAAGAACGTCAATTCGTTTTTGATGCAAAGACCAACCTCCTGAAACGCGAAACAAACCGCGCGTCTGGTTTGATGCGTATGCTCGACTCCATCCGCGCATACAAACCGGATGTCATCTATCTGCGTTTTGGATTGTATTCTTATCCCCTCCATCGTCTTTTTAAGATTGCACCCGTTGTTCTGGAAACAAATTCAGATGATAGGCAGGAATACCTCAAGCGCGGCATCTTCTTTTATTGGATGAACCGCCTCACTCGTAATCTGACGATTGATCCTGCCTCCGGAATCATTTTCCCCTCCCACGAACTGGTCGATGTGCTCATGCCGAAGCGCAATAAACCGTTTCGCGTCATCTCCAATGGCATGGACTTGAGCCATGTGGAGGCGCTGCCTGCCACATCGAATGAACGACCGGCTGTTACGATGGTCTGTTCACCAGGTATGAAGTGGCATGGCGTGGATAAGTTGATCCGTTTTGCTGAACAAATGCCGGATGTGACGGTGAACATCGTGGGCTATTCACAAAAAGACTTGGATATGCCCGTCCCATCCAATGTGCATTTGCACGGCTTTCTTGATAGAGAAGGTGTGCGTGCTGTGCTTGCTCAAACGGATGTTGCCCTGGGCACGCTTGCACTGCACCGCAATCAAATGCAAGAGGCTTCGGT